>NZ_JACJEA010000023.1:0-77562 GCF_014163835.1 Pseudoalteromonas sp. SR43-5 | reverse complement strand
CTTGGCTGCTTCTAAGCCATGATGGAGGGGAAGCGTCTAATACTAAAAATACATTAATAGCGCCATTTCTTATTACCGTATCAATATAATCAACCTTAGCTGCAATTGTGCCACTGGGTGTAACTATGTCTGCTTTTTGGCCAATTTTTAACTGAGTGGATGAATACTGAGGGACTTGTATTTTAGCCAGTAAGTTGTCGGTCTCTATTAACTCAAACAGCGATTGCCCTTGAGTAACCGCTTGACCTAATTTAGCTAAGTTTTGGCTTACGGTACCGTCAAAGTTTGCTGTGAGTGTTAGTTGCTCTTGACGCCTTTGTAAATAGCTAAGTTTGTTTTTTGAGATGTTTACTTTGTTATCAAGCGCAATTAATTGCTGATCAAATGCCTCTTTAAATAGACTAAGTTCACCATTTTTGGCATTAACTTCAAGTTCACTTTGCTTGTAAAGCATTTCGCTTTGCTTAAAGCGAATTGCAGAAATAATACCTTGTTCCATTAAGACTTTATTAGCATTTAATTCAAGCGCTTGCTGCTGCAATGCCATTTTAGCTTTTGATAAGTCGACTTTAATTTGCGAGAGCTTAATTGCTAAATTACTTTTATCAATAGCTACTTGGGATTCTAAATTAAGCTGCTCATAACTCGCATTATGTATATCTTGTTCCAATTCGTAGTTAGTTAGCTTTGCTAATACTTGGCCTTTTTTTATAGCTTGCCCTTCACGAATTGTAAGTGTGTTGATATTGCCTTTTAGCGGCGCAGACAAAAGCTCTCTTTGTGTAGGCTCTATTGTACCAATCCCTTTTAATACATTGGGTAATGATACTTGAGAGACTAATATTGGCTTTAAATAACGTTCAGGAATATCATTTGAGAAAAGTAGTATCTTAATTAAATAACCCAAAGCCAATAACAACAATAAAGCCGCAATAGCGATAGGGTATCTACTTTTTTGTTTAACGATTAAATACTCTTCCATTAGTACAACCTACTTGTGCTTTTGTTATTTTAAAATGTGGTAAACGCTGTTTTAGTTAGGATTTTTATTTTCCTTAAGTAAAGGGTGTAAGGGTAAGCTAGCTGAGTAATATTTTTTAGCTGGCAGTTAATGGTTTGATTTATCACCAACTCCGTTCCCAAAACACATTCAGTTATATCACCACTAAGTTAACTATGTAAATTTTATTTTAATGGAATTTAGTGGAAGAAAGGTTTGATTATCTTGTTTGTTGATGAAGCAGGGCAAGGTAATTACTACGTTGCTACATAAAAGCACTTTTTTTATAAGTGCTCTTAGGTTTAGGGGGGTATTGTTAACAATGAGCAGTAGCTTGGGATTAATTTTATCGACGTAGGAAGGGTTGAGTGAAACGAAACCCAACGGTTATCTGAAAGTTGCCTTTGAACTTAAAACTTTAGGCTTATATGGGTTAGTATCAACTCCTAACTCGTAGAGTTTTTTATTAAAAAATAAATTGTCTAACATATCATTAAAGACGGGGTCATTAGCTGCAAATTTACAACACGGTCCAAGTATAATTGTGTCAATTATATTTATTCGAAAACTTACTTCAAGATAGCTTTTAATAAAGCCATTAGAGTTTATGAATTTCACATCTTGAGGTGGTGGCAGTTTTTCAATGAAAGAAACTAACCTTACTTCACCTTCGTCTATAAAAGCCTCATTTTTACCTGTTGTTATAAATGCGATAAAGTTATCAAGAAAGTTACTTCTAGCCTCAAATTCAAATTGATCACTATCAAAAGTTGAGGCTAATTTTAATAAGTTTTGTGCTTCTGTGTTTAATTCTCCTTGTTTGTAAACGCAATTCCCAGCAATGCGGTAAGTATTATTTAGACAGTGTCGTAATGCTGATAAATTGATACTAAAACATATTCCTGTACCGTTATCTGCATATCCCCGCCACTGGCTTAAAGAATCTGGGTTTTTACTAAAGCTCATTATATGTATATAGTGATTTTCAATATGCTTTTTGAAAAACTTAATATTTTTAATGCCTTTATTAAACCCTTCATTTGAAATATTTAATTTTTTCATTAACTCAGGTTTTTGTTTTTCTAAATTTAAAAGAAGATTAATATTATGATCTATCTCTGTATAGTCATTCATTGCTCTTGCGTCGCCAAACCGAAAGGTTCTGCTATTCACAATAGAGATAAAAGCATCCAAAGATGTGTAGTGATAGACTAGCTCGTTACTTTCTTCAGTATCCATATGATCAACTCTCCATTTAATAATAGAAAACGTTCAGATAACAAAAAAAGCTCTAGACCCAAAGGGCTTAGAGCTTTCTATATATAATTAAAGTTTAGCTAAAACACTTAACTTCAACGTATCGTTGGGTTTCGTTTCACTCAACCCAATCGACTATTACTCATCAATTGAGCGTAGTAGGGCGTTTATACCTACTTTTTCACGTGTTTGTTTATCTACTTTTTTCACGATGATTGCAGCATAAAGGCTGTGAGTGCCATCTTTTGACGGTAGTGCACCTGGTACAACTACTGCGCCTGCAGGTACGCGGCCGTAGTGAATTTCGCCAGTTTCGCGGTCATAAATACGGGTACTTTGGCTGATGTAAACACCCATTGAAATAACTGCGCCTTCTTCAACAATTACGCCTTCAACAATTTCAGAACGAGCGCCAATAAAGCAGTTGTCTTCAATGATGGTTGGGTTAGCTTGTAGAGGCTCTAAAACACCGCCTATGCCAACGCCACCTGATAAATGTACGTTCTTACCAATTTGTGCACACGAGCCTACAGTCGCCCATGTATCAACCATGGTGCCGTCGTCAACGTATGCGCCAATGTTTACGTACGATGGCATAAGTACAACGTTTTTACCTACAAAGCTGCCTTTACGTGCTACAGCGTTTGGTACTACGCGCATACCGCCTTGTTGAAATTGCTCTGGCGTGTAGTCGCTAAATTTAAGCGGTACTTTGTCGTAAAACTGGTTTACGCCGTCGTTCATTGGTTGGTTGTCGCGAATACGAAACGACAGTAACACTGCTTTTTTAAGCCACTGGTGTACGACCCATTCACCTGATATTTTTTCAGCAACGCGTGCTGCGCCGCTATCAAGTAAATCAAGTGCGTCGATAATAGCTTGTTTTACGTCGCTTGATACTGTGCTTGGGCTAATGCTATCGCGGTTGTCCCATGCGTTTTCGATCATCGTTTTTAAATCTGACATGTGTGTCCTCTATTCTGTTTCTGCGTTGAATTTTTTACGTAATGCCTGATGAATTTTTGCTTGCTCTTCATCAGTCAGCGCTTGGTATTCGTTATTAGATACAACAAAGAAATCCTCTGCACGTTCACCTACCGTTGTAATACGGGCAGCGTGAATGTGTAGTAAATGCGCTTGGAAAACTTCGGCTATTTTGGTTAGTAAACCTTGTATATCGACGGCTTGAATTTCTATTAAGCTACGGTCTTTGCGTGCATGTGGGCGCAACACAATTTTAGGTTTAATATTAAAATCTTTAAAGCGTTGAGAGCGGCTCTTTTTAAAGCGAATTTTTTTACGCGGATCGCTAAGTGCTTGCTCAAGCCCGCGTTTAATTGATTGCGCTCGACCACTTGCAATAGGGTCGCCACTTACTTCAAGTATTACAAAGCTAAACAGGACGTAACCATCTTTTGTGGTCAGTACTTGCGCGTGCTGTATTTGTGCTTTTTTAGAGCCAATTACACTCACTAATCTCGCAAAAAGCGCACCAGAGTAGGGGCTGTATACAAATACTTGTGTACCCCCATGCATTGCTTTGTTAGATACAATGACACTGGGTTGGCTTAAATCGGTGCTAGTTAATAAATGCTCACTTTGCCACGATATTTGCTGTTCGCTAAAGGCGGTAAAGTAGTTGGCTTTAAAGCGACTCCAAATTAAATCAATTTTATTCTCAGGGTAACCTAAGTTGAGTAGACGTTGTTTAGCTTGGTGTTTTTTATCGCGAATTTGGTCGCGCTGATCCATTGGGTTTTCAAGCCCTAAGCGTAATGCGCGCTGCGTGTGCAAGTACAATTCACGCAGTAGGGTGTTTTTCCAATCGTTCCATAAGTTGTCGTTGGTTGCACGGATGTCGGCAACGGTTAAACAATATAAATAGTCGAGTTGGCGCTCTGTTTTAATACGTGTTGCAAAGTCTTTTATTACAGCAGGGTCGTTAATATCTTTACGCTGCGCGGTAACCGACATAAGTAAATGGTTACTTACAAGCCATGCTACTAATTTTGCATCAGAGGATGAAAAACCATGTAGTTTAGCAAAGGCTATAGCATCAACAGCGCCAAGTTCAGAGTGATCTCCCCCTCGTCCCTTAGCAATGTCGTGAAATATACCGGCTAAATAAAGTAGCTCTGGTTTGTCCATTCGAGTGACTATTTCACTACAAATAGGAAACTCGCTAATGCCAGTTTTATCAAAGTATTCGTAAATATTTTTGATTAATTTGTGAGTATGCTCATCTACGGTGTAGGCGTGAAACAAATCGAACTGCATTTGTCCAAATATATTACGCCACTGCGGTAAGTAGGCGGCAAGCATGCCGTGTTTGTGCATTAACGTAAATGCGCGGCCCATACCATTAGGGTGTTTAACTAAGCGTAAAAAAGCTTCACGACAGGCTGCATAATCTTGTAAATCCCCCAATAAACGGCGGCGTACTTGGCGGATTGTACGAATAGTGCTTGGGTAAATATGCGTTATTGCAGGGTTGTCTGCTATGTGCTCAAACAATACAAAAAGTTGGTCACGTCTAAAAAATACAGATGGATCTTTTACGCGTATTTGATGGCCCACTTGCTCAAAGTTTCTGTCGAGTACTATCACCGTTTTTTCACTACTTTCGGGCATGATACTTTGTTCAAAGTATGAAAGTAGCATTTGGTTAAGTTCGCGCACGCGGCTCATTATTCTAAATAAGCGCTTCATCATACGCTCAACAGAGGCTTTACCGTCGCTACCAAAACCTAAAATTTCGGCGGCTTGTGGTTGATGATCAAACAATAAGCGGTTTTCAGCCCGACCTGCGGCTAGATGCAGTGCAAAGCGAATATTCCATAGGTTCTCTAGGCACTCTGAAAGCTCTTGAAACTCTTCATGGGTTAAGTAGCCGTGACTTATTAACTCTTGCAGGGTTTCGGTTCTAAAGTGCTTTTTTGCGACCCAAATAATGGTTTGCAAGTCGCGCAGGCCACCGGGGTTTTCTTTAATGTTTGGCTCAAGATTATACGCGGTGCCATGGCACTTTTTGTGACGTAAGTTTTGTTCTTGAACTTTGGCAGTAAAAAACTCACCGGAGCGCCATACGGGGGTTTCTAGAATATGCGTTTTGAGTTTTTCAAACTCAATATGATTACCAAAAATAAGGCGGCTTTCGAGTAAACTGGTGGCAAAAGTAACGTCTTCACGTTTTTGCTCAATGGCTTGTTCTATCGTGCGCACGCTGTGGCCAATCTCTAAGTTGAGATCCCATAGCATGGTGACAAACTGGCCTATTTTTTCGCATATTTCTTCGCTTGGTGGTTTAGTTACAAGCAATAAAAAATCGATGTCGGAGTAGGGATGTAGCTCGCCACGTCCGTATCCGCCTACTGCTATTAGTGCTAAATCAGGTTCGCGCGCTAAGTCGTAAACATGAAAAAGCTTAATTAGTAGGCGGTCAATAAACTCAGCCCGGGCATTAATTAAATTCCCAACCGGTTGTTTAGAAAATTCGTTATGTAACCATTTATAAAAATAGCTAGAACAATCGCGATAATCACTAAGTTGCTCTGCATCGCTGAGCAACTTTTTTACTTTGTTGGGTAATGCCACGTGGGCTGGCTCCTAATTTCTTATTTATTATTAGTGTTCTATGATCCTGTCGATAGTATCATCTGATCGTAGCGTTAAAATTTCAACACCATTTTCAGTCACTAATAAAGTATGTTCCCACTGTGCAGACAAGCTGCGGTCGCGAGTTACTACAGTCCAATCATCTTTAAGTAGCTTACATTGGCGTTTACCCGCATTAACCATTGGTTCAATTGTTAAGCACATGCCCGCTTTTAAAGTTTCGCCAGTACCCGCTTTACCGTAGTGCATTACTTGTGGTTCTTCATGAAATCCTGCGCCAATACCGTGGCCGCAATATTCACGAACAATAGAGTAATTAAAACTTTCTGCATATTTTTGAATAGCAGAGCCAATATCACCTAAGCGCACACCTGGTTTTACCATTTTAATAGCAAGGTATAAGCTTTCTTGTGTTACTTCTGCAAGACGCTTAGCTTGGATGTTTGGTGTACCAACGTGGAACATTTTAGAAGTATCGCCGTGGTAGCCATCTTTAATGACAGTTACGTCAATATTTACGCTGTCGCCTTCTTTTAATGCTTTGTCATTTGGAATTCCGTGACAAATAACATGATTAACTGACGTACAAACTGATTTTGGAAAGCCATGATAATTTAACGGAGCAGGGATTGCTTGTTGCACATTAACAATATAATCATGACAAAGTGTATTTAGCTCATCGGTGGTAACACCCGGCACTACATGAGGGCCGATCATTTCAAGTACATCGGCCGCTAAGCGCCCAGCTACGCGCATTTTCTCTATTTCTTCAGGGGTCTTGATAATAGCGCTCATTGAGGCTCCAAAGTTGAGTTTCTAACATTTATCGCCGAACAAATTTTGCACGCGACGTTGAGTATTTAATTTTAATATGGTATAAAGCGCGCCGTCTTTTTACAAATAAATTCTTAAATGATTTTTTGTATTTAAGGCAAACACAATTTTATTTTAACACACACACGTATCGTCACATACACTTGGGTGCATTTGAAGTTTAATTACTTCGGTGTTGGTGCTATGGGATATGTGGAGGCCTAACCCTAAACAACTATAGAGGATCTATAAAATGGCAAACGTTTCAATGCGCGATATGCTTCAAGCTGGTGTTCACTTTGGTCACCAAGCACGTTACTGGAACCCTAAGATGAAGCCTTTCATCTTCGGCACACGTAACCGTGTACATATCATCAACCTTGAGCAAACTGTACCAATGTTCAACGACGCACTTAAGTTTTTATCAAGTGCTGCAGCTAACAAAGGTAAAGTTCTTTTCGTTGGTACTAAGCGCGCAGCAAGCGACGCAGTTAAAGCAGCTGCTTTAGAAAGCGATCAGTTCTTCGTAAATCACCGTTGGTTAGGTGGTATGTTGACTAACTGGAAAACTGTACGTCAATCAATCAAGCGTCTTAAAGACCTTGAAGTACAAAGCCAAGACGGTACTTTCGAGAAATTAACTAAGAAAGAAACGTTAATGCTTAACCGCGAAATGGAAAAGCTTGAAAAGAGCCTTGGTGGTATCAAAAACATGGGCGGTCTTCCAGACGCGCTTTTCGTTATCGATGCTGACCACGAGCACATTGCTATCCGTGAAGCAAACAACCTAGGTATCCCTGTTGTTGCAATCGTTGATACTAACTCTAACCCAGACGGCGTTGATTACATCGTTCCTGGTAACGATGATGCTATCCGTGCTGTAAGCCTTTACACTAGCGCTGTTGCAGCTGCTATCACTGAAGGTCGCGAGAATAACATCGTTGCTCAAGCTGAGAAAGACGATTTCGTTGAAGCTGAGTAATTAGCTATCATCAAGTCTTCATCTTTTTAAGGTGAAGACTTGTTATTCTTGTAGAGCGGGTAACCCGCTTATCTAAACCAGATTTCAGATTTGAGGATTTACTAATGGCTGTAACTACTGCCCTAGTTAAAGAATTACGCGAGCGCACAGGCGCTGGCATGATGGATTGTAAAAAAGCGTTAACTGAGACTGATGGCGACATCGAGTTAGCGATTGAAAACATGCGTAAAAGTGGCGCTGCTAAAGCTGCTAAAAAAGCAGGTAACATTGCTGCTGAAGGTACTATCATCATCAAGCAAAACGCTGGTGTTGCAGTACTAGTAGAAGTTAACTGTCAAACAGACTTCGTTGCAAAAGACGTAAGCTTTTTAGCATTTGCTGATAAAGTTGCTGAAGCTGCAATTGCTGACACTCTTACTATCGAAGACTTACAAGCTAAGTTTGAAGAAGACCGTGTTGAGCTAGTAACTAAAATTGGCGAAAACATCAACGTACGTCGTCTGCAGTACATCGCTGGTGAAAACCTAGTTGAGTACCGTCATGGCGACCGTATCGGTGTTGTTGTTGCAGGTGTTGCTGATGAAGAAACACTTAAGCACGTTGCAATGCACGTTGCTGCTTCACGTCCAGAGTACTTAACTCCTTCTGACGTACCAGCTGACGTTGTAGAAAAAGAAAAGCAAGTACAAATCGAAATCGCGATGAATGAAGGCAAGCCTGCTGAAATCGCTGAGAAGATGGTTGTTGGTCGCATGAAAAAATTCACTGGTGAGGTTTCTCTTACTGGTCAAGCTTTCATCATGGAACCTAAAAAATCTGTTGGCGATATTCTTAAAGAGAAAAACGCAACAGTTACTGGCTTTGTACGTGTAGAAGTTGGTGAAGGTATCGAGAAGAAAGAAGAAGATTTTGCTGCTGAAGTTGCTGCTCAAATTGCAGCTGCTAAAGGTCAGTAAGATTAACTATTTGTGATGCAAAAGGAAATTAGATGCAATTAAAGTACTATTTGGTTTTGCTTCACAGCTAGAAATTCTTTAAAATAACCGCGCTTTTATGTTTAACATAAGCGCGGTTATTTTTTATCCATAATTCAATAAAAGTTGGCCCCTATACTATGACTATCAATCGCAAACCTATTTTTAGACGTGTTCTTCTCAAATTAAGTGGTGAAGCTTTAATGGGAGACGAAGGCTTCGGCATCGACCCTAAAGTTTTAGACCGTATGGCACAAGAAATTAAAGAGCTAGTAGAGCTTGACGTAGAAGTGGGTTTAGTTATTGGTGGAGGTAACTTTTTACGCGGTGGTTCACTTGCAGAAGCAGGCATGAACCGCGTAGTAGGCGACCACATGGGTATGCTTGCAACGGTTATGAATGGCCTTGCAATGCGTGATGCGCTACACCGTGCATTTGTAAACTGTCGTTTAATGTCGGCTATTCCGCTAAATGGTGTATGTGACGCTTATAACTGGGCTGAAGCAATTAGTTTATTGAAAACTGGCCGCGTTGTTATTTTTGCAGCAGGCACCGGTAACCCATTTTTTACTACCGATTCTGCAGCGTGTTTACGCGGTATCGAAATTGAAGCGGATACAGTAATTAAAGCGACTAAAGTGGATGGCGTGTACAGTGATGATCCTGTTAAAAACCCAGAAGCGACGCTTTACAGCCACTTAAGCTACAATGAAATCATTGAAAAAGAATTAAAAGTTATGGATTTAGCGGCATTTACTCTAGCCCGCGATCACAATATGCCATTGAGCGTATTTAATATGAATAAATCAGGCGCGCTAAAACGCGTAATTATGGGTGAAGAAGAAGGAACACTTATTTCTTCACAAGCCTCAGATGAAATAATCAAATAATTAGGATTAAACCGTGATTAACGATATTCAAAAAGACGCGCAAGCGCGCATGCAAAAAAGTGTAACTGCACTAGGTAGCCAATTATCTAAAATTCGTACTGGCCGTGCACATCCTGCAATCCTAGATGGCATTATGGTGTCGTACTACGGTGCACCAACGCCTTTAAACCAAGTTGCTAACGTAACAATTGAAGATTCTCGTACACTTGCTATTGGTGTATTTGATAAGTCTTTAGCGCAAGCTGTTGAAAAAGCAATTATGGCGTCTGACTTAGGTTTAAACCCTATGTCGGCAGGTACTGTTATTCGTGTACCTCTTCCTCCACTTACAGAAGAGCGTCGTAAAGACCTAATCAAAATTGTACGTGGCGAAGTTGAAGGCGGTCGTGTTGCTATTCGTAACATTCGTCGTGATGCTAATGGCGATGTAAAAGGTTTATTAAAAGATAAAGAAATATCTGAAGATGAAGCGCGTCAATCAGATGATGCGATTCAAAAACTTACAGATAAGTTTATCAAAGAAATGGATACTCTATTAGCTGCTAAAGAAGCAGAGTTAATGGAAATCTAAGTAAGTCCCTGTTTATCTTTTGAGGTTAAATTTGCAGTAGTGTGTTTGGCTTTAAGGCAAGGCAGAGCCTACGTAGTGTGGTTATTTCCCATTATTAGGCGATAGCAATGCATAAAATCTAAAAACGCGCTGCCCAAAGGGTTCTGCCTAGATTGAATAAATTACAATCCTGAAAGGTCGACAGGACCTATTAAAATTATTAGTTTTGAAACGCCGTCTAGGGTATACTAGGCGGCGTTTTTTTATGGAATACTCGATATTTATGGTTCTAGATGCTGACACAATTTCACAGCAATGTTTACCCAAACATGTTGCTATCATCATGGATGGGAACGGACGTTGGGCACAAGCTAGAAATAGACCTCGTGTGTATGGGCATAAAAAAGGCGTAGACGCAGTTCGTCAATCTGTTCAGTTTTGTACTAAATTAGGGATACAATCGTTAACCTTATTTGCTTTTAGTAGTGAAAACTGGCGCCGCCCTGAAGACGAAGTAAACACTTTAATGGAGCTTTTCTTATTTGTTTTAACAAAGGAAGTTAAAAAGCTTCATAAAAACAATGTAAAACTGACCATTATTGGAGACTTATCACGATTTTCTGAAGGATTACGTAGCAAGGTAGACGCTGCGCATAAGCTGACTGAAAATAATACCGGATTGCGCTTAAATGTTGCAGCTAATTACGGTGGTCGTTGGGATATGGCTAACGCGGCTAAACAACTTGCTTTGCAAGTTGCGCAAGGCACACTCAACGCAGAAGATATTACAGAAGAGCGCTTAGCACAGCATATGAGCATGGCAGATCAGGCAGAACCTGATTTACTTATTCGCACTGGTGGCGATGTTCGTATTAGTAATTTTTTACTATGGCAAGTTGCTTATGCAGAACTTTACTTTACCGAAACACTTTGGCCTGATTTTAATGAAGCAGCATTTGCTGAGGCTATAGCGTGTTACGTTGCCAGAGAGCGACGTTTTGGTTGTACGGGCGAACAAATAAAACAATTACTCGCTCAAACCTAAATAGAATAAGGGTCACATTTTGTTAAAACAACGAATTTTAACCTCACTTGTGCTTGCACCATCGGCATTAGCTTTGGTTTTTTATACACCGCTTACGTTATTTAGTTACTTTGCCGGTGCAATAGTATTATTAGGCGCATGGGAATGGTCTGCGTTTATGGGTTTATGCGATAAGCTCAAACGTGGTGCTTTTGTTGTATTGATTGCAGCCTTACTTGGCCTGCTTAATTTACATTGGCCTATTGAATCACTATGGGAAAGTGGCAAGCTAGTAGGTGATGCGAATTACTTATTTACGCTTTCGTTTGCTTGGTGGATTGTTGCTAGTTATTTAATTTGGCGCTATCCAGAAATGGCTAAAGCGTGGAATGAAGGTCTAGTAATGCGCGGCATTGCAGGTTTATTAACACTTGTGCCGTTATGGCTTGCACTAAATACGCTGCGCAGTGCGCAATATGCTGAATCAACACATTTTGGCTCTGTACTTATTTTAGTCGTATTGGGTATTGTGTGGAGTGCAGACGTTGGTGCTTATTTTTCAGGTAAGAGCTTTGGTAAGCATAAACTTATGCCAAAAGTGAGCCCTAATAAAACAATTGAAGGGTTAGCAGGCGGTGTAGTCGCTTCTATCATTTTTGTTTTAGCATTTTGTCACTTTACCGATGTTGATTTAGGTGTTTGGCCTATCTACGCGATAATGACTGCATTTATTGCATTGTTCTCTGCGGTAGGTGATTTACTTGAAAGCATGTTTAAACGTGAAGCTGGTTTAAAAGATAGCGGCCGTTGTTTACCTGGGCACGGCGGTATTTTAGATCGCATTGACAGCTTAACGGCTGCAGCTCCAATGTTTGTAATGTGCTATGCGTGGACTCTTAGTTTATGAGCCAAAAGCAATTGCTGGTTATTTTAGGCGCAACAGGTTCAATTGGTTTAAGTACACTAGATGTTGTATCGCGCAATAAAGAGTTATTTGATGTTTTTGTTTTAGCTGCAGGGCAAAACGCAAAAAAAATGGCTGAGCTGTGTATTGAACACGAACCACTTTATGCGATTATGGCTACCCAGCAAGCCGCTGAGCAGTTATCTGCTTATTTAGCTAATACACCATGCCAAACGCTTGTTATGCACGGCGAGCAAGCAATGTGCGACTTATGTGCTCACCCAGATGTTGATGTCGTGATGTCGGCAATTGTAGGTGCAGCTGGTTTACTGCCAACATTAAGTGCAGTAGAAGCAGGTAAAAAAGTACTCCTTGCTAATAAAGAATCGTTAGTTATGTCAGGTCAGTTGTTTATTGATAAAGTTAAACAACATAAAGCGACCTTGCTGCCAATTGATAGCGAACATAATGCTATTTTTCAATGTCTACCTTCTTCGTTACAAAGTGCCAAAGGCGATCAAAATTTACAGCAACATGGCGTAAGTAAAATTTTGCTTACCGGTTCTGGTGGCCCTTTTTTAACGCGCGATCTAAACACACTAAAAGATGTAACTGTAAGTGAAGCCGTGGCGCATCCTAACTGGTCGATGGGTCAAAAAATATCAGTAGACTCGGCCACTATGATGAATAAAGGCTTAGAGTTTATCGAAGCTAAGTGGTTATTCAATTGCGACACCAGTGATATAGACGTAGTGATTCATCCACAAAGTATTATTCACTCAATGGTGCAATACCACGACGGTTCTATTTTAGCGCAAATGGGTAACCCTGATATGCGCACCCCAATTGCCCATGCACTTGCATACCCTGAGCGAATTAATGCAGGCGTTAAACCCTTAAACTTCTCTGATATATGTGATTTTTCATTCACCAAGCCTGACTTTTCTCGCTATCCAAATTTACAATTAGCGATTGATGCGTGCAGGGCAGGGCAGGGCGCGACCACAACGGTTAATGCTGCAAATGAGATAGCAGTAAGTGCATTCTTAAACGGTAAAATTGGTTTTACTGATATATACAAAATAAATGCACAAACGCTTGAATCTGCAACGTATACCAATGTACAAAGCTTAGATGAAATTTTAGAGTGCGATAAATTAGCGCGTATTAGCGCTTCAGAATTTATAACAAAAGTGGCGCATTAATATGTTTGATTTTTTTTGGAATCTTGGCTCATTTATTTTAGCGCTTGGTATTTTAGTGGCCATACATGAATATGGCCATTTTTGGGTTGCACGAAAAATGGGCGTTAAAGTGCTGCGTTTTTCAATTGGCTTTGGTAAGCCACTATTAAAATGGCACGATAAATATAATACCGAATATGTGATTGCGGCTATTCCATTAGGCGGTTATGTAAAAATGCTTGATGAGCGTGTTGATGACGTGCCGGCAAACCAACGTCATTTATCGTTTAACGCTAAATCTGTACAAGCACGTATTGCCATAGTTGCAGCGGGTCCAATGGCCAACTTTTTGTTTGCCATTTTTGCTCTTGCTGTAATGTATATGGTGGGTGTGCAGTCGGTAAAGCCTGTGGTAGGTAGTATTACCGAGGGTAGCCGGGCAGAGCAAGCGGGCATTATGCCTTCTCAACATATTATAAAAATTGGTGATGATGATATAACGACCTGGCAAGATGCCACGTTTGCACTTATGTCTAATTTAGGTGAAGAAAGCGTTGAAGTGATAGTGCGCGATAAAAACCTTCAACCACGTGTTAAAACGCTTAATTTAGAGGGGTGGAAACTAGATCAGCAAGACGTGCCACCATTAAGCTCGTTAGGTATTGTACCGTTTAGACCTCAAGCAACTTTAACAATTGCCGCCGTAACTAAAGACTCAGCTGCAGAACACGCTAATTTACAAGTTAATGACACAATTTTGGCTGTAAACGGTGAAACAATAAGCAATTGGCAGCAATTAGTTAATCTTATTACGCAATCAGCTAACAAATCTTTACAATTTAGTGTAAAAAGACAAGATACTATAAAAGCCATTACAGTAACCCCTAAAGGGCGCATTGATAATAACGGTATTGAGCAAGGCTTTTTAGGCGTTGCTCCTGTTGTACAGCAATGGCCTGATGGTTATGTAGAGACTAGACATTACGGCCCGCTCGATAGTATCGTGCGAGGCACAAAAGAAACGTGGCGCTTAATTACACTCAGTTTTGATATGATTGGTAATTTAATTACAGGCCAGGTTTCGGTTAAGAATTTAAGTGGCCCTGTGGGCATTGCAGTAGGCGCTGGAACTAGCGTAAGCTATGGGTTAGTGGCCTTTTTAAGCTTTTTAGCCTTAATAAGCGTTAACTTGGGTGTATTTAATTTATTACCCTTACCAGTACTTGATGGTGGACACTTAATGTATTACATAATTGAACTTTTTCGTAAAAAGCCGGTCTCTGAAAAGACACAAGAGTTTGGTTTTAAAGTGGGCGCCTTGTTGCTCATTTTTCTAACATGTTTCGCTTTGTTCAATGATGTATCGCGTTTGTAGTTTTACAGCGTGGCAAATTACTAATTAGAACACGATTGTAAAGCACCACTTTAGTAGGGTGTTATGCGGTAATACAGTTGTAAAGGATAAAGATAATAAAATGGCTATAAAAAAACATTTGGCAGTAACAAGTTTATTGGGTGCAAGTTTTGCAGCCCTAGGCCAAAACTCCTTTATTGTTGAAGACCTGAAAGTTGAAGGTTTGCAGCGTGTAGCACTTGGTGCAGCGCTAACACATATTCCTATTAACGTAGGCGATAATGTTGATGACTATACGATTTCAAAAACAATAAAGTCACTTTATCGTTCTGGGCACTTTGATAACATAAAAGCCCTTCGTGATGGCAACAACGTTATTTTTAAAGTAACGGAACGTCCAACCATCAGCTTCATTGAGTTTGAAGGCAATAAAGACATTAAAGACGAGCAGCTTAATGAGTCTCTTGATCAGCAAGATATTCGTCAAGGTGAACCACTTGATAAAACCGTTATCGATAGTATCGAAAAGGGCTTAGTTGAGTTTTTCCACAGTATTGGTAAATACAACGCTAAAGTAGATATCAGTATTACTAAGTTGCCTCGTAACCGCGTTAAACTTAAATTAGAGTTTGATGAAGGTGATGCAGCTTCTATCCGACAAATTAACTTAGTGGGTAATGAACTTTTTTCTAATGAAGAGCTTCTTAAACTTGCTGAATCGCAGCAAGATTTACCTTGGTGGCAGTTTATGGGTAGCGATCGCTACCAAAAGCAAACCATTGAAGGCGATTTAGAAAAAATTCGTAGTTATTATTTAGACCGTGGTTACCTACGTTTTAATATCGATTCAACGCAAGTATCAGTGAGCCCTGAACGTGAATCAGTTTACGTTACAGCTAACTTAACCGAAGGCGTAAAATATACCGTTAAAGGCTTTGACTTTATTGGTGACTTGCTTGGCCGTGAAGACTTAATTAAAAGTGTTATCCCACTTAGAGCGGGTGAGCTTTACAATGGCTCAGTCGTTACTTCGTCAGAAGAATTTATTAAAAGCTACTTAGCACGTTTTGGTTACGCTAATGCTGAAGTACGTACAATTCCAGAAATTGACGACGAAAAGCAAGAAGTACAACTAACACTATCGGTTAATCCAGGTAAGCGTGTATATGTTCGTCGTATTATTGTTGGTGGTAACCAAAATACAGCTGATGAAGTACTTCGCCGTGAAATGACACAACTTGAAGGCGCCTGGTTATCTAATCAAAACCTTGAGCGTTCAAAACTACAAATTCAACGTTTGCCTTACATGGAAACTGTTGATTTTAACGTAGTGCCTGTACCAGGTGTGGATGACCAAGTAGATGTAGATTTTACTGTAAAAGAGCAATCAGCGGGTAGCTTTAATGCTGGTCTTGCTTATGGTTCTTACTTAGGTCTGCAGTTTAATATTGGTGTAACAGAATCTAACTTTTTAGGCACAGGTAACCAAATTGGTTTAAACCTTAACACGTCTACAGGTTCTGAAAGCTTAAGCTTATCGTACACAGACCCATACTTTACGCCAGATGGTGTATCGCAAGGCAGTAGCATCTTTTACAGAAACTACGATGCAAGTAAATTCAGTCTTGTTGAGTACAAATCAAAAAGTTATGGTTTAGGCACAAATATTGGTTTTCCAATTGATGCTGTAAATCGTGTTAACTTTGGCGCCCGTTGGATTAAAGAAGAGCTTTCGGATATTGCAGAGTACGAGCAAACGCGTGTACTTCGTGAAACATTCTTAGATCCAGACAACCCAGATGCAGGCTTTGACTTTACTAAGTATGAGCTGAGTGTTGGTTGGTCGCGTATTACTGTTAACCGTGGTTTATTCCCAACAGCGGGTTCGCGTCAAACTCTAAACTTAACAGCAACAACGCCTAACTCAGATCTTCAGTACTTTAAACTGAATTACGATTCGCGTTTTTACTGGCCTATATCAAATGACCACCGTTGGGTATTCTCAACCCGTGCAGCGCTTGGTTATGGTAATGGTTATGGTTCTACAAACGGGTATGAGCAAACACTTCCATTCCAAGAGTACTTCCGTATAACGGAAATGGAACTTCGTGGCTTTGACCGTAATACAATATTACCACGTGCTGTATCGCGTATACCGCAGTCTATTCCAGGTACGCCAGGTGCAGACGGTACTACAACCGGTAGCATTGGTGGCGCATCAGAATTTGATATTCTAGTGCCGCAAGGCCGTATTGGTGGTAATGCTAAAGCAGTGGCAGGTATGGAGCTAATTGTTCCTACACCATTCTTAGATGAAGAAAATACCAGCTCTGTACGTACTAGCTTCTTTGTTGATGCTGCAAACGTATGGGATACTGAGTTTAACGTAGACCGCTATCAAAACTTAGGCGTTGATGAACGTGCTAAGTTAGATGACTATTCAGACCCAATGCGTTTTAGGGTTTCAACCGGTCTTTCATTACAATGGATCTCTCCAATGGGTCCAATGCTGATCAGTTTTGCGTATCCATTGCAAAAAGAAGAAGATGACGATACGAAAACCATCAGCTTTAACATTAGTAACACTTTCTAAAGGAGTTTTTTGTGAAAAAATTATTTAAATCAACAGCTGTAGCAGTTTTAGCAACTTTAATGATGGGTACTTCTGTGAATGCATTTGCACACAAAGTAGGTATTGTTGATATGCAGGAAATCTACAAGCAAATTCCTCAAATGGCTAAAATTGAACAGTCTTTACAAACTGAGTTTGCTGAACGTCGTCAAGAGCTTGAAAAGTTACAAGGCGATATTCGTTTTGAAGCTGAAAAATTTAAACGTGAAAGTACAACTATGAGCCAAGCTCAAAAAGATGCACTACGTGATAAAATTCAAGGCATGCAAAAAAATCTTGCTGAACAAGGTCGTCCTTTAGAGCAAGAAATCAAAGCGCGCCAAAACCAAGAGCTTGCTAAAGTTCAAGGTGTGATAATCAAAACAATTGAAGAAATTGCTAAAGACGGCGACTTCGACGAAGTTAAAGTAAAAGACACAACAATTTACTTTAACCCTAAAGAAGTAACTGATCTTTCGTCTAAAGTTGTAGCTGCAGTTAGTAAGAAATAATCACTCTATGCAAAATTATACGCTTTCGCAAATTGCGGAACTTCTAGGCGCCGAACTTCAGGGTGATGGCGCTTTAGAAATAAAAAAAATAGCGACACTTGCAAATGCCCATTCTGGGCATATTGCATTTTTAGCGAACTCAAAATATCGCTCGCAACTTGAAACTACTCAAGCTAGCGCTGTAATAGTAAGCCAAGCCGATGCTCAGTACTTTAGTGGTAGCAAAATTATTGTTGCTAACCCGTACGTAAGTTACGCAAAATTAGCGCAATTTATGGATACAACACCACGCTCAGCCTCGACGGGTATTCATCCAAGTGCTACGGTTCATTCAACAGCGATTGTTAGTGACAGCGCCGCTATAGGGGCTAATGCAGTCATTGAAGCTGATGCGGTGATAGGTGACAATGCGCAAATTGGTCCGAACAGTTTTATCGGAGAACGTGTTAAAATAGGCTCTGGCACTAAGCTTTGGTCTAGTGTGACTATTTATCACGATGTTGAAATTGGTTCAGATTGTTTGTTTCAAGCAAATAGTGTTGTAGGTAGTGATGGGTTTGGCTATGCGAACGAACGCGGGCAATGGGTAAAAATACCTCAGCTTGGTTCAGTGATCATAGGTAACAAAGTTGAAATTGGTGCAAGCACGACAATTGATCGTGGCGCACTGGACAATACCATTATCCATAGCAATGTTATTATCGATAATCAGTGTCAAATAGCGCACAACGTTGAAGTTAATTCAGGCACCGCAATCGCGGGCTGCACCGTACTTGCAGGAAGCGTTACCATTGGCAAAAACTGTCAAATTGGTGGCATGGTTGCAATTAATGGTCACATGTCTGTATGTGATGGTGTTATAATTACCGGCATGAGTATGGTGACAAAATCAATCACCGGACCAGGTATTTACTCATCTGGTATGCCCCATACAACAAACAAAGAATGGCGTAAATCAATAGCTCACTTGCGTAACCTTTCAGACATGAAATCTCGTCTTAAAGCGCTGGAAGCATTGGCTAAGTCATAACGTTGAACACTAATAAGGATGCTATTTTGGCAAACGAATTAAATAGCCTTGATATTCAAGAAATTTTAAGTTTATTACCGCACCGTTACCCGATGCTATTAATTGATCGTGTTATTGATTTTACACCTGGAAAATCTTTACATGCTATTAAAAATGTTTCTATAAACGAACCTATATTTACTGGCCATTTCCCAAATCAGCCAATTTTTCCTGGTGTGCTAATATTAGAATCAATGGCGCAAGCCACGGGTTTATTAGGTTTTAAAACAGTAGAAAATCGTAGTGAAAACGAACTATATTTATTTGCTGCTGTTGATAACGCACGTTTTAAACAGCCAGTGATCCCAGGTGATACAATGCATCTTCACGTTGAGTTTTTAAAAGAACGTCGCAACATTTGGAAGTTTGCAGCAGAAGCTAGAGTCGACGGCAAAGTAGTGTGTAGTGCCGAAATTATGTGTGCGAGAAGAGAGTTTTAATAGTGATCCATTCTACAGCAATAATCGAACCTGGCGCTAAACTAGGTAACAATGTCTCAGTTGGTCCGTATAGTTATATTGGCAATGATGTTGTTATCGGTGATAACTGTATTATTGAGTCTCATGTTGTTGTTAAAGGGCCATCAACTATTGGCTCTGGCAATCATATTTTTCAGTTTGCGTCTGTGGGCGAAGCCTGCCAAGACAAAAAATACAACAACGAGCCAACCACATTAATCATGGGTGATAACAATGTTATCCGTGAATGTGCCACTATTCACCGTGGTACAATTCAAGACCAAGGCGTTACTAAAATTGGTAGTAATAACTTATTTATGGCTTATACACACGTTGCACATGACGCGGTAATTGGCGATAACGTAATTTTTGCTAACAATGCAAGTGTGGCCGGCCATGTACATGTAGGCGACTGGGTTATCTTAGGTGGTAATTCGGGAGTTCATCAGTTTTGTAAAATTGGTGCACATGCCTTTATTGGTATGTATTCAGGTGTTAACAAAGATGTACCACCTTTTGTTACTACCATTGGTATGCCAGCAGGTCCTGCCGCTATCAATAAAGAAGGCATGAAACGTCGTGGTTTCGAAAGTGATGAAATTATGGCTGTACGACGTGCATATAAAGCGCTTTATCGTAAAAGCTTAGGTGCTGAAGAAGCGATTGAATCTCTCACAGAAGATGCCGAAAAGTACCCTGCTGTGAAATTGATGGTCGACTTTGTTAAAAGCTCAGAGCGCGGCATTGTAAGATAATTCGCGCGTTTTGCTCTAAGCATAAAAAACCACCCTAGATGATAAATCGAAGGTGGTTTTTTATTGCCCACGGTTTAGACCTAATTCAGTTAATACTCAGCGAGCTCAAGTTAGTATGCATCTAATTTGTATAATAAAAGTCATCCTATGCGTTTACCTAAGTTAGTTGTCACTCTTTTTATTACTTCAGCGTTAGCCGCTTGTAGTAGCCAACCTATTGTTAAATCATCTACTGGAGAGGTTACTCAAGTTGGTAAAGCATCTTTTCATGCTGACAAATATCACGGGAGAACAACTGCCAACGGAGAGCGCTTTAGCCAACAAGCCGCCACAGCAGCCCATTTAGAGTTCGACTTTGGCACTAAGGTCGTTGTTACCAACCTCGCTAATAATAAATCAGTCACGGTAAGAATTAACGATAGAGGCCCGTATGTGCGAGGTCGTATTATTGATTTATCAAAGAGTATGTTTAAAAAGATAGCCGACCCTAAAGTCGGCGTTATTGATGTATCAGTAACGGTTTTAAAACCGGGTAGTTAGCGCAATATAGTCGGGATAAGTGCTACTGAGCTCTTTATGAGAGCCTTGTGCGACTACTTTACCGCCTTCTAACCATACAACATTATCCATTTGAGCAAGTAGAGCGGGATCGTGCGTAATTGTCAGCACGCTCGCGTTATTCATAACATGCATTATTGCTTGCATTACCCCTTGCTTAGATTGATTATCAAGACCCTCAGTTGGTTCATCAAGTACTAAAATAGCAGGGTTTTTAAGTAATGCTTGGGCAATGGCTATACGCCTAGATTGGCCTTGCGACACGTTACGCCCGCCAGTGCCTAAACGTGTTTTTAAACCTTCTTTTAGCTCATTAAACCATGGGCTCAATTGAGCTAATGCGAGCGCTTCAATCATTTGCTCTTTAGTTGCATTTGGCGCGGCATAACGTAAGTTTTCACTTAATGTGCCATCAAAAATATGGTGCTGCTGGGCGAGTATATTTATAACATTTGCGCGTATATCATTATTTAACGAATGTAAGTCAACAACGCTATTTTGATTGTTTAGCGTTATGCTGCCTTGTTGCAAAGGCCATAAACCAGTAAGTAAATTTACAAGCGTCGTTTTACCGCTGCCGCTTCTACCTACAATCGCTACTTTTTGTTGAGGCATTAGTTCAAAACTGATATTAGTTAGCGCTGTTTGTTCACCATATTGGTAGCTAATATTGTTAAGTACTAACTTGTGATTTTGCGCGCTAAAGTTTTCATCAATGTCTACATGTTTACTTTCAATTTGCGTACTAGCTGCTTTATCTTCAAGTGTAAACAATCGCTCTGCTGCTTTTAAAACATTTGGAAGCTCTATAAACGCGTTGGGTAGTAGTAATACGCTTTCAAAGCTTGCCAGTACAAATAAACTTAACATAGCAAGTTCTACATTTACCATACTGCTTGCGTAAACCAGCGGCACAATGGTTACTATGCTAGCAAGCATGGCTAATTGAACAACCAACAAGCTTAATCCATCTGAGTTTGCCAGTGCTTTGTGGCGAATAAATAATTGCTGATTGTACTGCTCGCTTAATTCGTCGCACTTATTAAGTTGCTGCGAACGGGCTTGATAAATACTAAGCTCTCTAAGGCCTGTAAGTGTATCTGAAAGCTCAGAGCGAAGTTGTGCACTAAGTTGTGTTTCTTTATGGCTGTTTTTAGTGAGCTTTATGCTGAGTAGGGCAGGTATAACCACACCAATAAGTATAATGCCAGTAAAGCAAATAAGGGCGACGTTGCCATTATAGGCCGACATAAACAGCATGATGATTGGCACACTTAAAAGAGCGACCAGCATAGGAAGTAAAACGTTTAAATAAAATTTGTCGAGTGCGTCTACATCGTTTTGTAATCGGTTAACTAGATCAGCGCTGCGGCTCATTGCTAAATCAACATTGTTAAGCTTGCTTAACGTTGCAAATACATTGGTACGTATTTCACTTAGTAATAAAAACGTGGCGTTATGAGTAACTAGGCGTTCGCCATAGCGCGATGCTGTTCGCACAATAGCTAAAAAACGAATCGTGCCGGCAGGAGTAAAATAATTCATTTGTACGCCCGCAATACCAGCAGCGGCCATTGATGCTAAAAACCAGCCAGATATAGCCAACAGGCCCACATTAGCTAATACCGTAATCGTCGCTAAAAATGTACCCAATAGCATAGCTTTGTAATGAGGAGCACAAAGCTTTAATAAACGAATAAAATTACGCATGCACCACCCCTTGTTCAGCCGTTTTTAGTAAGTCAGCAAATGCACTATTTTGCGCTGCAAGTGTTTCAAAGTGACCTTGCTCAGCTATTTTTCCATCGTGCATCACAATGATATTGCTGGCATGTTTAACGGTATTTAATCTATGGGCAATAACTAATACTAAGTTGTTTTTAGCATATTCATTAATAGCATCTTGAATAAGCAGCTCTGTTTGACTATCAAGGTGCGCAGTGGGCTCATCAAGCACTAAGACTGGTGCTTGTTTTATAAATGCGCGAGCCAGTGCAATACGTTGTTTTTGACCGCCAGAAAGCCCTTCACCTTGCTCACCTATCTGGGTGTTAAAACCATCGGGTAGGGTATTAATAAATTCAAGCACACCAGCTTGTTTTGCCGCGTGTTCAAGCTCTTGCTGTGTGGCAGTGGGTTTGGCCAATTTAATGTTGGCAGCAATGGTGTCGTAAAATAGCGTCGCTTGTTGTGGTATCCATGCAATATTATTTTGCAAGTAAGTAATATCGGTTGTACTTAAACTCTGATCATTAATAGATAGGTTGTTAATCACCTCAGGGTGAAACCCTAATAGACAATCAAACAACGTACTTTTACCTGAGCCACTACTGCCCACAACTGCAATTAAGCCTTTATTTGGCAATGTTAAATTTATATTTTTAACCCCTTCGTTACTACCAGGGTATATAAAATTAAGGTCGGTAATACTTATTGAATTAATTGTATTTAAAGTTAAATTGTTTTCAGGTGTGCTTGTAGTTACTGACGCATTTTCGTCACTTGGCAGTGGGGCATTTAAAATCGCAACCATATCGGCCGCCGCACTAATACCTTGTAAACGTGCATGGTAATGACTACCTAGTTGGCGCAGTGGTAAATAAAATTCAGGCGCTAAAAGTAGCACCACAAAGCCAGTGGCAAAATCAAGAGTGCCAAAAAATAGTCTAAAACCAATAATTACGGCAACGAGTGCCACGCTAATAGTGGCTAAAAACTCAAGTGCAAATGATGATAAAAACGCGATTTTTAAAACATCGAGTGTCGCGTGTCTAAAATCATCTGAAATTTTAGCTATTTGTTTAAGCTCGGTACATGTTGCATTAAATAGTTTTAGCTGAGTTAAACCTTGCACGCGGTCAAAAAAGTAATTGCCCAGTACAGCAAGTTGCTTCCAGCGTTTTTGGTTTAAAGCTTCGGCTTTAGTGCCTACTAAAATCATAAAAAAAGGAATGAGCGGGGCGGTTAATAAAAATATCAGCCCAGCTTTATAATCTGTCGGAAAAATAACTACCAATATTGCCAGCGGAATAAGCGCGCTGTAAGCAACACCTGGCAAGTATTTAGCATAATAGTCGTGAAGTGCTTCAACGCCATTATGCAGGGTATTTAATGTAGCGCCTTGACCGTGTTGTTCTATATAACTAGGCCCAAGTAAGCTGAGCTTATGGAGAAGTGTTTGGCGCATAGCTGATTTTATTTTAAGCGCAGCAAATGCACTTAAGCGCTCACTTAACGCTAAAAACACCGCGCGCAATAAAATAATGCCTGCTAAGGGCCATAATAAATGAGTGACTTGGGCTAAATTATTACCTTCAAACATTACATTATGAATAGCTTGAGCCAGTAAATAAGCACCTGCAATCATCAGTAATGCGTTAAAAGTACCCAGTGCAATGCTTAACTTCAACCACACTGCAGCGGGTTTACTTTGACGCTTTAAAAAAGCGCGCAGTGATTGCTGCTGCGCGCGATCTGGTCGGGGGTTAGTCGTCATCTTTTGTGTTGTTAGCATCATTTAATAAATCGTGCATGGCTTGTTCATCATCAGCAATGCTGTTTTTATTTTGATGAAATTCGTACCACATTACATTTATTACACCTAAGGTACAGGCCAAAAGTACACCTAAAATCCAAGCGAAATACCACATTGTTTAGTCTCCTTAGTAGCTACCATGAGTGTTGTTTTCAATTTCTTCTACCGTTACTCTGCGCCACATTTTTACGTAACACCAAGTGGTGTAGGACAATATTAGTGGTACAAAAATACACACTGCAACAAACATTATATTGAGCGTTTTATGGCTCGATACCGCATCCCAAATTGTTAAGCTAATATTAGGGTTGTTACTCGATGGCATAATAAATGGGAACAGAGAAACACCGGCCGTCATAATTACGCCAATTAACATTAAGCTTGTTGAAATAAGTCCAAGTGCAGGTTTATTTAATTTTGAAAACACAAGTGCACTTAATGCCATTGCAAAGGCTAAAATAGGGAAGGTCATTGTCCACGGACGAGTGCTGTAATTACTTAACCAAGCACCTTGCGCTGTAGTGACTACTTTAGCTAAAGGGTCTGCATGACTTTGTGTATCAGCCATAGATACAACTTGGTAACCCGTTAAGTTAGCCACCCAAAAACCAGCTGCAGCAAATAACACGATAAACACAATAAGAGAATAGCGACCATATTGACCCGAACGCTCTGCGACTACACTTGCTGTTCTAAGTTGTAACCACATACCCGCATGCGCAACTAACATGGTAATACTCACTAAACCTGCAAGTAATCCAAATGGGTTAAGCAAGCCAACAAATGATCCTTGGTAGCTTACACGCATAAGGTTATCAATATTAAACGGTACGCCTAAAAATAAATTACCAAACGCAACACCAAATACTAATGCTGGAATCGCGCTGCCTGCAAGCAAGCCCCAATCCCAGTTATTGCGCCAGCGTTTTGAGTCTACTTTACTGCGGTAATCAAATCCAAGTGGTCTAAAAAACAAAGCAAAGAGTACTAGCATCATGGCAAAGTAAAAGCCCGAAAATGCAGCTGCATAAACCATAGGCCACGCCGCAAATAACGCGCCGCCTGCAGTTATAAACCATACTTGGTTACCATCCCAATGCGGGCCAATTGTGTTTATTACTGTGCGGCGCTCTGAATCTGTTTTACCAACGAGGCGGAGCAACATAGCAACGCCCATATCCATACCATCGGTAATAGCAAAACCAATAAGCAGCACACCAATGATCAACCACCAAAGCATTTTTAATGTTTCATAATCAAAAATCATGATTGCTCTCCTTCAGTTTTATCAGCTTTGCTTGGTAATTCAAAATGATACTTACCAGTATGTAGCGAGCTTGGCCCTTGCTTAACAAAGCGGATCATCAGCCAGCCTTCCACAATGGCTAAACCAGTATAGAAAACAATAAACCCAGTTAAGCTAATTAAAATATCGTTTACTGTTAGTGACGACGTGGCTAAAAAGGTCGGCAGTATTTCAGATATAGCCCAAGGTTGACGACCATACTCGGCAACAATCCAGCCAAACTCAATCGCTATCCAAGGTAGTGGAATACTCAATACGGCAGCCCATAACAACCAGCGTTTTTGCTCAATAACGCGGTGTGCGTTGTAGTAAAATGCCAATATAAATACACCTAGCATGGCCACACCACAGGCAACCATAATCCTAAATGACCAAAACATAGGGCCTACTTTAGGAAAAGAGTCTTTAACAGCTTTTTGAATTTGTTCTTCAGTAGCATCTACAACATCAGGTGTGTAGCGCTTAAGTAGCAAGCCATAGCCTAAATCATCTTTTAGAGTATTAAATTTGGCGATATTATCTGGCGTATCTTCACCGTTTCTAAGTTTTGTAAGGTATTCATAAGCAATCATACCGTTGCGAATACGTACTTCATGTTGTTTTTCTAGGTCGTTAATACCCGTTACTTGCTCATCTAGTGAGCGCGTAGCAATTAACCCAAGTGCGTAAGGTATTTTAACCGCCGCATGTGTTACTTGCTCTTCTGAATCAGGAAAACCAAATGCGGTAAACGCAGCCGGAGCTTCTTCTGTGTGCCATTCGGCTTCAATTGTGGCAAGTTTTACTTTTTGGACTTCGCCTACTTCGTAGCCTGATTCGTCACCGAGTAAAATTACACATAAAATTGACGCTAAACCAAAGCCTGATGCGACTGAAAAAGAGCGTTTAGCAAATGCTAAATCACGACCCTTCAATATGTACCAGCTACTAATACCAAGCACAAACATAGACGCTGCTACATAACCTGCCGATACAGTATGAATAAACTTAACTTGGGCTACAGGGTTAAACACAAGCTCTGCAAAACTGGTCATTTCCATGCGCATGGTTTGATAGTTAAATTCAGCGCCTACTGGGTTTTGCATCCAACCGTTGGCAATTAAAATCCACAGCGCCGACATGTTAGTACCAATGGCCATTAAAAAGGTCGCGCCTAAATGTTGGCGTTTAGAAAGCCTGTCCCAGCCTAAAAAGAACATACCCACAAAGGTCGATTCTAAAAAGAATGCCATTAAACCTTCAATAGCCAGGGGAGCCCCAAAAACATCACCTACGTAATGGGAGTAATAAGACCAGTTAGTACCAAACTCAAATTCCATGGTAAGGCCTGTTGCCACACCAATAGCAAAGTTAATACCAAACAATTTTCCCCAAAACTTAGTCATATCACGATAAATTTCGCGACCGGTCATAACATAAACCGATTCCATAATAACTAAAATCCAGGTCATACCTATCGTTAACGGTACGAATAAGAAATGAAAGAGAGCGGTAACAGCAAACTGTAATCGCGATAGATCCACAAAGGTTTCATCTATCATTATTGGCTCCTTGAGAGTGACGGATTAACAGGGCAACATTTAATTGGCAAAGTTAAGGTTTAATGAACTTTCAGTAATTACTGAAAGTTTGTAATAGTATTTACTTTTGTGCAATTTTTGTCAACATACATATTAGTAAAACTTAATATATATTTCCTATGCTACATCAGTATTAAAAACAAACAACATAAAGCCTTAACTTACGTGATAAAAAACCAGTTATTTAAAGCGTTTAACCAAACAGTAAAACACGGTAAACTAACAAGCATGAACGCCTGGTTTACTTGTGAAATAAAATCAAATGAATAAAGATAAAAAACAACTACGAATTGGTATTGTGGCAGGTGAACTGTCGGGCGATATTTTAGGTGAAGGCTTAATTAAAGCCCTTAAAAAACACTTTCCGGACGCTATTTTTGAAGGAATAGCAGGACCTAAAATGCAAGCGCAGGGCTGTAAAACACTTTACGACATGGATGAGCTTTCGGTTATGGGGCTTGTTGAGGTGCTAGGGCGTTTACCACGTTTGCTTAAAATACGTAAACAACTCGTGCAGCATTTTGTAGATAACCCACCTGATGTATTTATAGGTATTGATGCACCGGATTTTAACTTACGTGTAGAAAAGCCACTTAAAGATGCGGGTATTAAAACCGTACAGTATGTAAGTCCGTCTGTTTGGGCGTGGCGCGAAAAGCGCATTCATACAATAAGTGCAGCCACTAACTTAGTGTTAGCATTATTACCATTTGAAAAAGAGTTCTACGATAAGCACCAAGTGCCATGTACATTTGTGGGGCATACCTTGGCAGACGACATAGCACTTGAGCACGACGATACTAAAGCACGAGAAGAACTTGGCTTAAGCCTTGATGACAAAGTACTGGCGCTGCTACCTGGTAGTCGAGGCTCTGAAGTTGGTTTGCTAAGCGAGACTTACATTAAAACAGCCGCAGAGCTGCAAGCTAAAAACCCCAATCTTAAAATTGTGGTGCCGTTGGTTAACGAAAAACGCAAAGCGCAGTTTAGTGATATATTAAACGCTACCGCACCAAACCTTAATGTTAACCTGCTTGATGGGCAGTCTAAATTAGCGATGCAAGCTGCTGATGCTATTTTATTAGCGTCGGGCACTGCAACACTCGAAGGCATGCTTTATAAAAAGCCAATGGTTGTGGGCTATAAAATAAAGCCTTTGAGCTATTGGATTTTTAAAACTTTATTTACGTTTAATATTAAGTACTTTTCGCTGCCTAATTTATTAGCCGACGAAGAGCTAGTGCCTGAGTTTTTACAAACCGAGTGTAATGTGACTAACTTAACAAACGCACTTACCCCTATGCTCAACACGGATAACAAAGAGCTAAAAGCACGCTTTTTAGCTATTCACGGAAAAATTAGATTAAATGCCAGTGAACAAGCAGCCAATGCTGTGGCGGAGTTAATAAATGCAAATTGATAGACCCAATGTATCCTTAATTGCTGGTGTAGATGAAGTAGGGCGCGGCCCGCTTGTTGGTGATGTAGTCACTGCCGCCGTCATTTTAGATCCCACTAAACCAATTGCAGGTTTAGCAGATTCTAAAAAATTAACGGATAAAAAACGCCAAGCACTTGCAGTTGAAATAAAAGAAAAAGCATTGTGCTACGCGTATGGACGCTGCAGTCCAACAGAAATTGATGAGTTAAATATTCTACACGCAACGATGCTTGCCATGACTCGCGCAGTAGAGGCATTAAGCACACAACCTGAATTTGTATTTATAGATGGTAATCGATTGCCAAAACTCACTATGCCAGCACAAGCTGTTGTTAAAGGTGATAGCTTAGTGGCCGAAATTTCAGCAGCGTCTATTTTAGCTAAAGTAGCGCGCGATGACGAAATGCTTGAACTTGATGCACGCCACCCAGAATATGGTTTTGCAGGGCACAAAGGGTATCCCACTAAAGCGCATTTTGCAGCGCTTGAACAGTACGGTGCAATTGACGAGCATCGTAAAAGCTTTAAACCTGTGCAGCGGGTTTTGGCGCAAGCCAATGGTGAGGGCTAAGCATGGCTGCTCCTGATTTTGTTCATTTAAGAGTTCATTCAGACTTTTCGATGGTTGATGGCCTTGCTAAAACAAAGCCAATCGTCGCAAAAGCGCAAGAGCTGCAAATGCCAGCCATTGCAATTACCGATCAAATGAACTTTTGTGGTTTAGTGCGTTTTTATGGCGCCACGCATAATGCAGGTATTAAACCTATAGTGGGTGCTGACTTTTGGGTTCGTAGCCCAGAGTTTCCTGATGAGCCAAGCCGCTTAACCATATTAGCCAAAGACAACGACGGCTATAAAAATATTACCTTACTGATATCTAAAGCGTATCAGCGTGGGCATGTATTTCATCGCCCTGTGATTGACCGCGAGTGGTTAGTTGAGCTAAAAGCAGGCTTAATTATTCTCTCAGGCGCTAAAGACGGTGACTTAGGTAAAGCATTATTAAAAAATAATCCGACTGTAATTGAATCGGTTGTTAGTTTTTATAAGCAGCATTTTAGCGATAACTACTACCTAGAGCTTGTTCGCACCAATCGACCGCTTGAAGAAGATTACTTGCACATGGCGGTAGAGCTTGCTGCTAAAGAGCAACTACCGGTTGTAGCGACCAACGAAGTGGTGTTTTTAAAGCCCGAAAACTTTGAAGCGCACGAAATTCGTGTTGCTATTTTTGACGGTTACACGCTCGATGATAAGCGCCGCCCTAAACGGTTCTCTGAAGAACAATATCTAAAAACACCTGAGCAAATGGCTGAGTTGTTTAGCGATATTCCAGAAGCCCTACAAAATACCGTAGAAATCGCTAAGCGTTGTAATGTAACTGTGCAATTAGGTACTTACTTTTTACCTGATTACCCAACCGGCTCGCTTAAAATTGAAGACTTTTTAGTTAAAGTGTCACAAGACGGCCTTGAAGAACGACTACAGTTTTTATTCCCAGACGAAGAAGATAGAAAAGTAAAACGTGTTGAATACGATGAGCGCCTTGATATAGAGCTTGGTGTAATCAACCAAATGGGATTCCCTGGTTACTTCTTAATCGTAATGGAGTTTATTCAGTGGAGTAAAGATAATAATATTCCAGTTGGGCCTGGTCGTGGTTCAGGTGCGGGTTCGTTAGTTGCGTACGCGCTTAAAATTACCGACCTTGATCCACTTGAGTTTGACTTACTCTTTGAGCGATTCTTGAACCCTGAACGTGTATCAATGCCCGATTTCGACGTCGATTTTTGTATGGATAGACGAGACGAAGTAATTGATCACGTGTCGGCTTTGTATGGTCGGGATGCGGTTTCGCAAATTATTACCTTTGGTACCATGGCTGCAAAGGCGGTAATACGCGATGTAGGGCGAGTGCTTGGGCATCCTTACGGGTTTGTTGATCGAATTTCAAAATTGATTCCGGGTGACCCCGGTATGACACTTGCCAAAGCGTTTGATGTAGAACCACGCTTGCAAGAAGCCTACGATGGCGACAATGAGGTAAAAGACTTAATCGACATGTGTCGCATCCTTGAAGGGTGTACACGTAATGCCGGTAAACATGCGGGTGGCGTAGTAATATCGCCAACCACTATTACCGACTTCGCTGCGCTTTATTGCGATGACGAAGGTAAGTTTCCAGTAACACAGTTTGATAAAAACGATGTAGAAACAGCCGGCTTAGTTAAGTTCGATTTCTTGGGTTTACGTACACTGACTATATTGCAGTGGGCGGTCGATATGACCAATGTGCGCATGAAGCGCCAAGGTAAAGACCCCGTTGATATAAACACCATTCCACTGGATGATAAAAAAAGTATTGAGTTGTTACTTCGCGCCGAAACGACCGCTGTATTCCAGCTAGAGTCGCGTGGTATGAAAGACTTAGTACGCCGCCTTAAGCCCGACTGCTTTGAAGATATGATTGCACTTGTGGCTTTGTTCCGACCAGGTCCACTGCAATCAGGCATGGTAGATAACTTTATCGACCGAAAACTGGGCCGCGAAGAAATCTCATACCCAGATGCGCAGTATCAGCACGAAAGCTTAAAACCAATACTTGATCCAACGTACGGCATTATTTTGTATCAAGAACAAGTAATGCAAATTGCGCAAGTACTGGCAGGTTACACGCTAGGTGGCGCCGACATGCTGCGTCGTGCAATGGGTAAGAAAAAACCCGAAGAAATGGCAAAGCAGCGTTCAACATTTGAAGATGGCGCAAGAAATAACGGCATTGACGGCGAGCTTGCGATAAAAATCTTCGACTTGGTAGAAAAGTTCGCAGGTTACGGTTTTAACAAATCTCACTCAGCAGCTTACGCACTCGTATCGTATCAAACATTGTGGATGAAAACGCATCATCCTGCAGAGTTTATGGCTGCTGTAATGTCGGCCGATATGGATAACACCGACAAAATAGTTATTTTGGTGGATGAATGTGAAAACATAAAGCTCACCTTATTACCACCAGACGTAAATGCAGGTGAGTTTAAGTTTACAGTAAACCTTGAAGGTGAAATTGTTTACGGCATTGGCGCGATAAAAGGCGTAGGTGAGGCTCCGGTTGAAGCAATTTTAGAAGCGCGTGCAAAAGGCGGCCCATTTAAAGATTTATTTGATTTTTGTGCCCGTGTTGATTTAAAACGCTTAAATAAACGTGTTACTGAAAAATTAATTTACGCAGGTGCTTTGGATCAATTAGGACCAGAGAAAACCCAATCTGGGCGTGCTACATTACTAGCCAGTTTAAAAGATGCTATGCGTGCGGCCGATCAACACAACAAAGCTGAGCAATTAGGACAAAGTGACTTATTTGGTTTATTAGCCACTGAGCCTGATGAAGTTGAACAAGCTTTTATTAAAGCCACAGGGCTTACTGATAACGAGTGGTTAGATGGCGAGAAAGAGACGCTAGGCCTTTATTTAACTGGGCATCCAATAAATCAGTACCGCCGTGAGCTTAGGCATTACACTAGCGGAAAAATAGTTGATTTACAGCCAACTAATCGTGATGTGTTTGCAACGGCCGCTGGTTTGGTTATTGCTTCTAGGGTATTAATTAATAAAAAAGGAAATCGTTGGGCCTTAGTAACTTTAGATGACAAGAGTGCACGGATTGATGTACGCTTGTATTCAGACGAGTTTGAAAAGTACCAAGATATGCTCCAAGTTAACAATATCTTGGTAATATCTGGACAGGTCAGCTTTGATAACTTCTCCGGTGGTATTACAATGACCGCCAGAGAAATAAACACCATTGCTCAAGCGCGTGAAAAGCGTATTAAAGCGATTAAAATGACGCTGAACATGGTGCAAATCGAGGCAGGTTTCTTCGATAAATTACAAAAAGTACTCGAACCCTATAAAATGGGAACGTGTCCGATCAAGGTTTATTACCAACGTCCAGATGCGTTGGCGCAATTAACTCTTGGGATCGAATGGTGTGTTACGCCAAGTGACGACTTAATCCATAAGTTATCACTAATGGCTGCGCAAGATGTAGAACTAGAATTTAACTAATTAGGTAGTTTAGAGCATGAGCCTCAATTATCTTGATTTTGAGCTTCCAATTGCAGAATTAGAAGCAAAAATTGAAGAATTACAAAGTATCAGCCGCGCTGGCGAATTAGACCTTGAGTTAGAAGAGGAAGTCAGCAAATTAAAAGAAAAAAGTGCCAAACAAAAACAGGAGATTTTTTCTAATTTAGGCGCTTGGCAAGTATCACAGTTAGCACGTCATCCGTTGCGTCCTTACACTCGAGATTATATCGAGCGCATTTTCACGGAATTTGACGAGTTTGCTGGCGATCGTACTTTTGCTAACGATCCAGCTATTTTAGGTGGCATTGCGCGTTTAGATGGCGAACCGGTAATGGTTATTGGCCAACAAAAAGGTCGTGATACTGCTGAAAAAATTAAACGCAACTTTGGTATGCCAAAGCCAGAAGGTTACCGTAAAGCATTACGCTTAATGGAAATGGCTGAGCGTTTTAAAATGCCAATCATGACCTTTATTGACACACCAGGTGCATACCCAGGTGTTGGCGCTGAAGAACGTGGTCAATCTGAAGCAATCGCACGTAACTTAAAAGTAATGGCGTCACTTAAAGTGCCGACAATATGTACGGTTATTGGTGAAGGCGGTTCAGGTGGTGCATTAGCGATTGGTGTTGGCGACAGAGTTAACATGTTGCAGTACAGCACTTATTCTGTAATTTCGCCTGAAGGTTGTGCGTCTATTCTTTGGAAAAGCGCTGACAAAGCACCGCTTGCAGCAGAAGCAATGGGTGTAACCGCAGAGCGCGTTAAAGAGCTAGACTTAATCAACAACTTAGTTGATGAGCCACTAGGTGGTGCACATCGTAATTACGATGCTATGGCACGTAACTTAAAAGTACGCCTTAAGCGTGACCTAGCAGACTTACAAGCACTTACGCTTGAAGAAATGCTTGATCAACGTTACAAACGTTTAATGTCGTTTGGTTATTGCTAAACACATTAATTGTTAAAAAAAAAGCCGCTTATGCGGCTTTTTTGCTTTAAAATGTTCAGAGTTTTTATATAAAAGTGCGGCCATATGCATACAACAGCAATTTATCAGCAATTAAAAAAATCACTAAATAGCTATATTGAGCAAGGTAACACTGTTTTTACTGTGGCGCTTTCTGGTGGTGTTGATTCTGTGGTGTTGCTGCATTTAATGCGTGCTTTAAGAGCCGATAACCCTGCAATTGATGTATCGGCTATTTATGTTCACCATGGCTTGAGCCAGTATGCCGATGACTGGCAACGCTTTTGCAAAAATGTATGTATTGAGCTTGATGTGCCTTTTAAAGTCGCAAAAGTTGTAATTGAGCAGCAGTCGCGAACGAGCCTTGAAGCCCAAGCTCGCGATGCACGTTACAAAGCACTTGATGAGCTAAGCCCACAAGGCAGCATTGTTTTATTGGGCCAACATTTAAACGACCAAGTAGAAACGTTTTTACTGCGCTTAAAGCGTGGCTCGGGTTTAAAAGGGCTTGGCGCCATGCACCAAGCGCGTTTGCTGCAAAGTAGCCGTGTATGTTTTAGGCCATTGTTAAACGTAAAGCGAAGCGATATAGAAGCGTTTGCAGCGCGCTTTAGTATTAACCACATAACTGATGACTCAAATACAGATGAAAGTTTTGACCGTAACTTTTTACGCTCAAAAATAGTCCCTGTTTTAGCTAAGCGCTTTACTGGGTTTGAACAATGTACAGCACGAAGTATTGAGCTACTACAACAGCAGCAAACACTACTTGATGAGTACACTCAGCTTGATTTAAATAAGTGTATTAACGAGCACCAAGCACTGTGCATTAGCCAAATAAGTGAATACAGCTCAGCGCGTATTGCAAATATAGTACGTGCGTGGCTTGCATTATTTACACAGGTCATGCCATCGCAAAAGCAGCTTGAGCAAATTATTAATCAAGCAATGTGCGCAAAAAACGACGCGCAAATGCGTATTGATTTGCTCTATGGGCAAATACGTCGTCATCAAGGTTATTTGTATTTTGTAACACCAAGTGAAGTATTAACAGATATTGAGCTAAATCATTCGCAGCTAAAACTTGCAGACGGGCGCTTATTAATTAAAAGCATTGGTTTTGGAGTAAGACCTCCACACTCAAATGAGCAAGTAATAGTGCGCTTTAATTGCAATAGCGCACGTATTAAACCACTTAAAAAGCCTGGTAGTAATACAGTTAAGCATTGGTTTAAAGATGCAAAAATAGCGCCGTGGCTACGCGCCAGTGTGCCACTTATTTTTTATAATGATGAATTAGTTCAAGTGGTTGGTTGTTTTATAAGCGCTAAGCATGTTGATGAAAATGGTATTTTTTGGGAGTGTAAATAAATGAGTAAACAGCCGCATGTTGGCTTATCGTTAGTAAAAAAAGCGCCAATGGGTATGCTAATAACAGCGCTTATTGCTGTTATCGCTAATGTTTTACTTGAGTTAAATATAGTTACGTTAGGTTATGCAGTCGCTGGTGGGATTGCATCTGCAGTACTTTTATTAGCTTATTGGTTAGGTAAAGGTGGATTGTTTTTTATTTTAGGCGTGAGTCTGCCACTGCTTTTAGTATTATTTACACCGCTTGCGACTATTACTGCATTACTTAATTTAATTAGCGGGTTCTTTTTTGGTTTTTGTGCTGCGTTGTTTATTTATAAATTGGTAAGTGCAAAGCCTAGCGGGGGAAGCTAGGCTTTTTTATTTAATGCAGTTAAGTAAAGGCTAATATGCTTTTGCGCAGTTTCTACCTGATGCCTTTGCTTTGTATAAACCTTTATCGGCTCGAGCAAATATCTCAGTTTCGCAATCTTGGCTGTTAGCTAAAGTAAAACCAATACTGGTTGTTACTTTATACTTAGACATTAATGGCGATTTTCTTACTAAGCACATTATACGCTCAGCAATCACTTTATTAGTTGTAAACTCAGGGTCTTCAATAAGTAAAGCAAACTCATCACCACCAAATCTAAATACCGAATCAGTGCCGCGTATACTGCTACACAGTACTTTTGAAAATTCTTTAAGTGTATCGTCACCAATTTTATGGCCGAAGTTGTCGTTAACTTGTTTAAAGTTATCTAAATCAAGCAACATTAAACTAAATGGGCGTTGATAACGGCGACAGTTTTCAAGCTTTTGAAGTAAAAAGTCATTAAATTGACTACGATTATTTAAACCGGTTAACGCATCCTTTGTGGCAAGCTTTAGTACGCGGCTATACATCATCGCATTACGAAGTGGATAAACCAGCGCACTATGTAATGTATGTAATTTTTTCTCAATTGCGTGACCAAGTGGGAATTTACTAAAATAAATTAGCTGCCCTAAGTGGTCTTTATTAATCGCTAAATCAAAAATATAGGGTGTACTATTTGTATCACTTTGTGATGTTTGAGCAGTACCTAAAGTTGATTGAAACTGCAATCCAGAAAAATTGAGCAATTGTTTTGCAAATTTAGCGTAAATAGCCAGAACATCCTCGATCACTAAGCTTGTTTGTAGCTCTGCGACGAGTTCATGCGTTTCAGTTATTTCATTTGTAGGTGAGTGTTCAGCCGAAAACGGCAAAAAATCACCGCGACCAGACACACGCTGCGTCAAAATATGGACGTTTTCCATTAAATTCTCCCCCGAGGGTGTTACTTTGCAATAACTAAGCTATTTTTGTGCCATATTTTAAAATTGCATGAAAAACATATGGTTGTTATATTTACTTACAAGCTACTAGTTTAATTTAAACGCGAGGCTGCATTTGCAAAGTATTAATGCTCAAATTTTTGGCTTATTAGTCGCGGCAGTTCTTTTTGTGTGGTTTTTTAAGCGCATTGGCTTGCCGCCTATTTTAGCGTACCTAGCAACGGGGGTTTTAGCCGGTAGTCATGGTATTGGCTGGCTTGCACAATCTCACGAAATAGAGTTTGTAGCTGAATTGGGTATTGTGTTTTTGTTATTTAGTTTAGGGCTAGAATTTTCTATTTCTCGACTAATGGCAATGCGAAACCTAGTATTTGGTTTGGGCTCATTACAAGTTGGTATAACCAGTTTACTCTTCATTATTATTCTATATTGCTTAAACTTTTCATTACTCACCAGTTTTACCATCGGCACAATTATGGCGCTTTCTTCAACCGCTGTAGTAGTTAAGCTATTAAAAGAAACGGGTGAGCTTAATCAGCGCCGTGGGCAATTAGCCGTTGGTGTTCTACTTTTTCAAGATATTGCTGTTGTTCCTCTATTAATAATACTTCCTTTATTTGCATCAAGTGACTCTCAAAGTATTGGCTGGGCTTTAGCGTTTGCCCTAAGTAAAGGCGCATTTGTATGTGTGCTTCTTTGGGCAATTGGTAAATGGGTATTGCCCATTGTGTTTAAAGAAATAGCGCAAGTACGAACCGATGAGTTATTTGTACTTACCACCATATTAGTCGCGTTGTTTGCAGGTTTTTTAACGTATATGTTTGGCTTGTCTATGGCGCTAGGTGCTTTTTTAGCCGGAATGATGTTAGGTGAGAGCCATTACAGGCATCAGTTAGAGGCCGATATACGCCCATTTCGCGATATTTTAATGGGGCTATTTTTTGTTACTGTAGGTATGCAGCTAGATATTTTATTTGTACTGGGGCATATCGTAATAATTATTGGTGCCTTGCTGGGTTTACTGGTATTAAAAATTGCAGTGGTAGCCTTTAGCGCGCGGCTAATGCATGAGCGAAACCAAGATTCACTCGCCTGTGGTATTATGCTGTGGCAAATGGGGGAGTTTGGCTTTGTACTTATTGCACTTGCTGGCCAGCATCAATTATTAAATTCAGAGCAAGCTTCATTTTTAATTGCCCTTGGTGTGCTTTCAATGGCATTTACCCCATTTTTGATTGATAAAACGCCATTTATTTTAAAGCGTTTAGGCATACTCGATCGCCCAAGTTTGGCGCTCGAGAGTGAGCCACAAAGTAGTACGCTTTATAGTGACCATGTTGTTATTTGTGGTTTTTCGCGAGTTGGGCAAACTATAGCGCGTTTTTTAAAGCCCGAAGCAATAGACTATGTTGCGATTGAAAGTAACCCAATTTTAGTACAAGAAGGCAAAGCGGCGGGTGAGCCTGTCATATTTGGCTATGTTAAACAAAAAGATATTTTAAAGTGCGCAGGAGTAGAGCGAGCTCGCTTGGTTATTATTACTTTTACAGAGTTTGATCATGCACAGGTTGTTATTGATGCCATAAAGCAAATAGCACCCAATGTTAAAATACTCATTCGTACCCGTGACGATAGCCAGCTAGATTATTTAAAAGAGCTAGGTGTAACCGAAGTAGTACCTGAGTCGTTAGAGGCAAGCTTAATGCTCGTGTCGCATGTGTTGTCTATGTCGGGCGTACCGATGACGCGTATTGTGCGAAGAGTAAGTAAAGAGCGTCGTAATCGTTATCCGTTAATGCAAAGCTTTTATGCAGGCTATTTTAAAGATAACGAAGATACATCAAGTGACCGGTTAGAGTACTTACATGTGGTTGCTCTGCCTGATAAAGCTTATGCAGTTAATAAAACAATCGAAAATCTAAATTTAGAAAAGCGTCGGGTACTGGTAAAAGCACTGCGCAGAGAAGGAGCCGAAATAGACACGCCATCAGCAAAAACAACCTTATTGGCTAATGACGTTTTAGTGTTACAAGGTAAACCAAGGCGTGTTGAGAGGGTAGAGCACTACCTGCTCGACGGCATAGAATAACGTTTCTGTTAGGGCTTAATCTAGTTCTAAAAACTTGCGTATCTCCGGTAATTTTTTCATACCGTCTTCATAACCAATTTGCATTAAATGCTGGGTGTAGCGTTTTTCAAACAATAGATAACTGGTTAAGCTCGATTGCGAATGTTTTTTAACACCTATGGTACGTAGCAATACTTTAATAGCCCAAGGCATATCGTCGTAATACTGCGCTGCAATAGCATTAAAGTTTTGCGATGGGTTAATTACAAAGGTATCTATTTGTTTAAGTTCTTGATGTTTGTCACGCGCGGGTAATAGCCCTAATGTTCGGTTAACACGAGCCAAACGCTCTAAATCCGATTGCATAGTGTCGGTAAATACACTGTCTAGTAAATGCCCCGCAACAGCAGAGAGTCCAGGATAATGTGGCGAATAACCCGGCGGGTGTAATTCTTTAGGTTGATCGACCCCAATAATAAATATTTTTTCAGCGCCTAAATGAATTGACGGACTCAGCGGAGAAAGTTGATGTATAGAGCCATCACCAAAGTAATGGTTATAAATATTTACACTTGGAAACACCATAGGAATGGCACTTGATGCCATTAAGTGCTCAACATTAATACGAGTTGCGCGGCCTTCGCGTTTAGCACGTTGCCACGATGTTTGCGTATTAGATTGAAAAAATGCAACCGAGTCACCCGTTGTATAACTTGAGGCTGTAATAGACAGCGCATCTAAATAATTACGGTGTAAATTGCGCTCAATGCGGTGTAAATCTAAAATCTCGTTTAATAAACTACGCAGAGGGCGGTTATTTAGTAAGCTCGCTGGTGGGTGGTTAATATGCTCTGACTGAAAGCTCGTTAAGATATTGCGAGCAATATGACCAAACACGCTTAAAAAGTCACTTTTATAGACCATAGAGGTTGAAAAGTTTTTCCAAACTGATTCGAGCTTTCGTACAGCCAAATGCGCACAAGAAGCGTAACATGCCAATGCAGCTGAGTTAATAGCGCCAGCGGAGGTGCCATTTATTACTCTAAATGGCAATGGAGCGGTACGAGGCATACTATGAGCTAGCGCTTTTAGCACACCCACTTGATAAGCAGCTCGTGCGCCACCACCTGTAAGTAATAAGGCAGTTTTAGGTTTTTGTGGATCAACTTGCTTGATTTTCATATTGGTGGTTAAACTGTTCTACGTCTTTACTTTATTTATTAACTGTAAGTCTTTAAGCTAGAAGAATCAAAGGATAACTGCCCTAATACTTATTACATTATTTAATCACCCAATTTAGTAGGTAACTTACTTTGCTATAATTGTCGTATTATAAAATGTCATAGTATTTGTGTAAGAATGAATTTAATCCACTTAGCGTACTCTAAGTGATATCGCATTTTAATTTTTATGGAGTTCGTATGTCAGATAAACCAGAAGCATCAGATGTTCAAAAACGTCCACCTAATAACAATATTCTTTTCGCCGTTATTATTTTAATAGTCGTAGCATGTGCGGCCGCCTTCGTATTGCTCACACCAAGTGACGAGCAAGAAACACGCACTGAGGTAGAGCCCGTAGTTAAAGAGCAACCTATGATGGAGTTTAAACCCGAGAACGACCCAGTGGTAGACGCGCCATCTGTAATGCCAGAAAAACCAGCCGAGCTTGAAGTACCAGCACAAAGCCCAAGTGAGCCGGAGCCTGAAGTGGAGCCACTACCAACACTTAACGAAAGTGATGCAGTTGTAGTTGCTAAAATGGATGAGTACCTAAGCGACTCAGTAATGAGCCTAATGGTAACCGATGATGTAATTCGCCGTGGTGTTGTATTTGTAGATAACCTAGCTAAAGGTAAGGTAGCTAAAAAGCACACGCCTGTTGTACAGCCAGAAGAGAAATTTAGCGTTAATGAAGGGGATATCCTCACAATTAACCCTAACAGCTACGAGCGTTATACCCCGTATGTGAAAATATTTACCAGTATGAGTGCAGCGCAAGCCGTTCGTATGTACGAAGAGTACAAGCCACTTATTAATAATGCATACAGTGAAATTGGTTATGGCGATGATGAGTTTAATCAAACGCTAACCGATGCAATCGATTTATTACTTGATACGCCAGAGCCTGAAGGTGACTTGCCGTTACTTCGCGATTCAGTGACGTATCAGTATGCGTTTTCGGAGTGGGAGCAATTACCTGCTGCGCAAAAACAGCTTTTACGTATGGGTCCAGAAAACATGAAAAAAGTAAAAGCAGCACTTCGTAATATAAAAGCGCAGTTAGAGAACAATTAATACGCACTAAAACAGCTAAATACGTCGCGATTGTATATGAAGTATGCAATCGCACTTTCTTTTTAGATTATCCCTTGAATAACAGAGCAAAAGTAGAGATAATCCTTCCCGCGCCAACCAAGGCCCTCAATGGTAGTCTTATTGGTCCTCTCGCAACACTAGCAGGCGAACCTGGTCAGGCCCGGAAGGGAGCAGCCACAGTTTGTGACGTGTGTGCCGAGATGTGGCTGGTAAGACTGCCACCCAAATTCCTCATTTGGGTGTTGTTTGAAGTATAAGTTGACATATTTGTACTAAAAGATGGCATAAACCAGAAGCATAAGATGACATAGTTTAGTATTAACCAAATTGTTAAATGGCTCACTCACATTTGCACTTCGGCTTTTTGCCTTTTCCAATAACTTGATAAAGGCTACCACTGACTGTTTTGATTAGCTGGTTCTGAGGTGATATTTCCACTATTCTTGATGTGCTAATATAATCGTTTGTTGCGAATCGGTACGTCATGTCATCGACATAGATATCCCATAAAATTTATCCAATCATTTTCTTCACCATCAAAAATTGAAACTTAAGGGTGTTTAAGTCTTAATGAGAAATATCTATTTCTACTAAATTAATCGGAATTTTTTAGCATTAAAAAACTGGCTTTGGTATCAGGAGCTTTTAATTTAAGAAAACCAGTCACTTTATACCATTTTATGATTCAACTCTATGCCAACTTATACTTCAAGCAACATTGGGTGTATATCGCTAACTCCTTAATATTTATATTTTTTCACTAAATTAATCCATAATACCTAATAGTTTCCAGCTCCTTTTCTCGCTAGACAACTTTTAACTTGTACGCAATAATGTAGCAATTATATTAATTTAACACTGCGTGTTAACAAAGTACTCTAGGGTTGAAGTAATGCCTCAAAGAAGTAAGTGGACACTCGCTGTTTTATTAGGGTTGCTAGGGGGTTTAGTTAACCTCTCGCCGTTATATTTTTTCGACAGTTCTGAGTTTTTATTTGGGCAAGTATTTGTATTATGTAGCTTAGTGTTTATTGGGCTGCGTTATGCGTGCTTAAGCCTTGCGATCGTATCTGGCTTTTTACTTTATAGGTGGGGGCATTGCTGGCCGAGTATTGTTTATTTACTCGAGCTTTTTTGGCTTTACACTTTTTGTTTACGCCGCTCTAAACCCATACTCCCTCTTGGTACTGTTTTTTGGCTGTTAGTTGGTTTACCTATAATTTGGGGAATAGGGCAGTTTCTTATTGGTCTGCCATGGTTAACGCTAGTTGTTGCAATATCAAAGTACCTCATAAATGCGTTAATTAGCTTAGCTTTAGTTGATTTATTTAGTGTATTTGTACCCCACGCCAGCCGTGCCTATCAGGGCAGGCCTCTCGCTCGCATTCTTAGCTATGTTGTAAGCGTTATTATTATATTGGTTATACTGCTTACCAGTGTAATTTTAGTGAACGATCACCACTCTCGGTTAGAGTATGAGGTAGACGCCCAGCTTGAAGAAAAAGCCAAATATATAAGCACTCAATTAAGTGATTATTTAACGTTTCATAAAAATGCCATTGTAATGAGTAGCGACGCCATAAGCGCGGGCACAGATAGTGAGCAGCAGTTAAAAAGGCTAATGAATCTATTTCCTGGGTTTGCTACAAGCTTGTATGCAAACCCTAGCGGCTACGTCGAAATAACGTCGCCTAATAACCTTATAGCGGGGTTAACTAAGGCGCAGCGTAATGTCACTGATCGCGAGTACTTTAATCAGGCTAAGCAATATCCTCTCGGTTATAGCGGTGGTGTGTTTCAAGGACGAGGGCTTGGCAATGAAGCCATTGTTGCGCTGTCGGCACCTATTTATCGTGATGGTGAGTTTTTCGGCGTAGTAGAGGGGTCGTTAAAGCTTGGACGATTAGAGCAGTTTATTCCTAATTTATTTGAAAATACTGGCGAGTTAGTTGTACTGGATGATAAACAAAAAGTGGTTTTTAGCTCGCTTGAGCAGTTTAAAATATTAACCGACTTTAACGAAGATGGTTTTAATACGCCTAATATGGGCGATAAAAATTTATTTCGCTCCAATAATAATGAGGTTTACCATAGTTCTAGATATGTTAATCCGCAGAGCAAATGGCAAGTAATCACTTTTTATAATCGTAAACATTTGAGTATGGCTGTAGCCAAAGCATGGCTGCCAAGTATCTTGCTAGGCGCTATGCTAATTATTATGGTGGTGCTGTTTGTACGCCAACTTGCAAACTTATTAGTGCAGCCAATTAGTGGTTTAACTAATTTAATGCAAAGCTTTAATAAATCAAAAAAACATACTTTTAATACAGATTCAAGTTGGCAAGAAGTATTGCAACTACAACAGCAGTTTGAAATGCTAGCCACTGCGCTGCAGCATTCAATAGAAAACCTGCAAGCGTCAAATATAAAAAACCAAGACCTAAACAAACAACTCAGTGAGTTTAACCAGCAGCTAGAAAAACAAGTTGCTGAGCAAACTAACAAGCTTAAGCAAGCAGTAGAGCGTGCTAATTTAGCTAATGTGGCTAAATCGCAGTTTTTAGCAAATATGAGTCATGAACTACGCACCCCAATGAACGGTATTTTGGGCATGGGTGAAGTATTGCTACGTGATAGTTCGTTAACCGACGAGCAAAGAGATCTTTTAGATACGCAACAAAAAAGTGCTCAAAACTTATTAAAAATCTTAAACGATATTTTAGATTTTTCTAAAATTGAGGCTAATGCAATGCAAATTAGCCCGCGCCCAACAAACTTAGCGCCGTTTATCGAAAATATTAAATCGTTGTTTTCACCCATTGTAAGCTCTGACGATGTGCAGTTTATAGTTCAGTGTAGTAACACCTTGCCAGATTGTATTAACGTAGATGATTTACGCTTAAGCCAAGTTATTATTAATTTATTATCTAACGCGTATAAGTTTACTGAGCGCGGGTTTGTGCGTTTATCGTTTGATTACAGTGGCCAGCAATTATTTGTGAGTGTGTCTGATAGCGGCATAGGCATAGAAAAAGATCAGCAATCGTTATTGTTTAGTGAGTTTACTCAAGCTGATGTAGGTGTTGCGCGTAAATATGGCGGTACTGGGCTAGGTTTGGCCATTAGCCAAGGGTTAATTAAAAAAATGCAGGGTGAAATATCTTTAAATAGTGAACCCGGTAAAGGCAGCATGCTCAAGTTTTACATTAATGCGCCTAAAGCTGAGTTTATAGAGCCCACAGACGCAGTAAAGTCGCAATCAGTACCTGATCTTGGTAGCAAAAAATTACTATTGGTAGAAGACAACCCCATAAACCGCCAAGTAATTGCAAAAATGTTAGAGCCAACTCATATACAACTTACAATGGCTAACGATGGAATTGAAGCGTTAAAAGTGCTTAAGGGTAACACCTTTGACTTAATTTTAATGGATTGCCAAATGCCAAATATGGATGGTTACGAATGTACACAAACAATACGTGCTAACGAAGCAAACACTAAGGCACATGTGCCCATTATTGCAATTACCGCTAATGCCTACGAAGACGATAAACAGCGCTGTTTAAGTGTGGGCATGGACGATTTTGTATCTAAACCTGTAAATACACAAGGTTTGTACGAAGTAATCGCTAGGGTGATAAACGCGCACTAGCTTAGCGTTTATCACCACAACAAATTTTAGATAAAATCGAGCGTAAGTAATAAGCGTTGCTCGTTTGCAGCCACCGCTGGTGAGCGATGTACAAGCCCTGCACCTTCGTTTTCATCCCAGTACTCGCCTTTAAGCAGGGCAACATCACCTTGCTTGAGTTGATTAATATTATTTAGGCTTTTAAATAAGCCAGACTCTTCATCGGGTTTACCTAAATTACCAGTACCTAGCTTTGAGCGGTTTACATCGCTGTGATTTAACCACTGCGTAGCAACACCTTGATAGGTAGTAACTAGCCGGCACGGAATTTTGTCTACATGAAAACGCGGGCACATGGGTTTATCTAATATTTTTAGCCTTAAACCGGCGCGTTTTAAATCAAACAGGCAGCAAAACATTTCAACCAACAGTGCAATATCTTCACACAGCGCTTTAACTTCATCGCGGTTATTATCTTCTGGCTTAAGCGTTTTTATTAATTGATCAAACGCATCATCGGGCGATACCGCAAGCTCTAGTGGCTTTAAAGCATTTGCGCTAATGAGAGTATTAACTGCATTTGTTAATGTTTGCTCAAGGTCTCTTTGCCAAATAACAATGTTAGTGTCTTGGTTATAAATTTGTGGCAATACATCGGCGTCACACTCTTTAGCTGCTTTTCGGTACAGCGGTTCCGCAGGCTTTATTTGCGCAGTTATTGGGGCTAGGGCATTCATTACTCTTCCTCCCAAATAGGAAACGGGTCGTTATAGGTTCTCCAAAAGTCTTTACCTTTAAGTACGGCATCTTCTGGTAGTAGGCAGTCATCAAGCGCTTTAATCATCGCTTGTTTATTTAATGATTGACCAATAAACACAAGCTCTTGGCGCATGTCACCAAAGGGTTCTACCCATTTATTATTTATGTCAGCAAGCAGTTCAGGCTCTGTAGGCCAGTCTTTTTGGGGGATGGCTTTAAAAAACATACCAGCAAATCCGTAATGAGCTATACCGCCTGCTTGGCTCCACTGCGCGCAAAATAAAGGGCGTGTTGCTAACCAAAAATACCCTTTTGAGCGAATAAGTTTGCCAAATTGTTCGGTGCTATGAAGAAAGTTATAAAACTTTTCTGGGTCAAATGGGCGGCGCGCAGTGTAATTAAAGCTGCTAATACCATACTCTTCAGTCTCGGGAATATGTTCACCACGCATTTCTTTAAGCCACCCCGGTGCTTGTTGGGCACGTTCAAAATTAAATAAACCCGTGTTTAGCACTTCGTTAATATTAATATGGCCGTCTGAAATAGGAATAATGTTAGCTTGAGTATTAAGCGTATTTAAAATGGCAGTGAGTTTATTTAATTCATCGTTTGTAATTAAATCAGTTTTACTAATTAAGATTACATCGGCAAATTCAACTTGGTCAACAAGTAGGTCGGCTACGCTTCGCTCGTCGTCTTCTCCTAACGATTCGCCAGTATCTTGTACATCATTTGCTTGTTCGTAGTCGTTTAAAAAGTTAACGGCATCAACCACCGTTACCATAGTATCAAGGGTGGCAATATCACCCAGTGATACGCCATTTTCATCGGCAAATGTGAAGGTTTCGGCTACAGGTAATGGCTCAGAAATACCGGTTGATTCAATAACGAGGTAATTAAAACGCCCATCTTTGGCAAGTTTGCCCACTTCAACAAGTAAGTCTTCTCGTAGGGTGCAGCAAATACAACCGTTGCTCATTTCAACGAGCTTTTCGTTACTGTGATTGAGCGATACATCGTTTTTAATAGTGGCTGCATCGATATTTATATCGCTCATATCGTTAACTATAACAGCCACTTTTTTACCTTGCCTGTTATTAAGAATATGGCTAAGTACAGTGGTTTTACCAGCCCCCAAAAAACCTGATAACACTGTGACGGGCAGTTTATTTATCATTTAATAATCTTACTAAATTACAATCAAAGGTATGTTATATTATATCAATTTCGTATTCCAGTAATGCTAATTAATTTTTTTAATGCTGAGCTGCAAATTTAGTGTGTTACTCAAAAACTCTTCATTCGAAAAATAAGGATGAATATGAAATTATTTACATTGCACACGTTAATGATAGTCGTTATCATTCGCAACGTTTTATAAACCTCTTCTCTGGATCAATATGTTTAACCAAAAATATTTGGCGCTCAGTATTGCTGCGTCTTTTTCTGCTTTTTCTAATGTGGCATTTGCCGAGCAAAATAACGATATTGAAAAAATAGAAGTAACTGGCCGTGCCCAGCAATTTTACCTAGAAACCGAAAGTAAAATTGGTACCAAAACTAATTTAGATCTTATTAAGCTTCCGCAATCGGCTCAGGTGTTAACCGAGCAACTTATTATTGACCAAGCCGCGCGCGACATTACCGATTTATACCGCTCTATTGCGGGTGTCAGTGAATACAGCTACTCAGGCGTAACTTTTCGTGGTTTTAGAGACGATGCCAATGTATTTTATGATGGTGTGCGTGGCGACCCATATTCGGGCTTTGGTGTACCGCAGTTATTTAATGTTGAACGTGTTGAAGTATTAAAAGGGCCTGCCTCTGCTTTGTATGGCGGTGGCGAACCTGGTGGGATGATTAATTACGTAACCAAAAAGCCAAGCTACACACAAAAACGCGAACTAAAGCTTACTTTGGGTAACTACAACACCCGTGGTGCATCACTTGATATGACCGGCGGTTTAAGCGATACAATGGCTTATAGATTGGGTGGTTACTATGAAGAGCAAGACAGCTTTCGTAACAATGCAGACTCAAAAAACACCGAGCTGACAGGCGGATTGTTATTTGATTTAACAGATTCAACAACCTTAACCACAAGTGTTGACTACATTAAACAAGACCTAGGCGGAAACCGCTTACGTGGCGTACCGGTAGATGACAACGGTAACTTTTTAGTTGACCCAAGTTATAACGCCAATGAGTCGTTTGATTATCAAAATATGGAAGCTTTGGTGCTTCAAGCAGAACTTAGCCATTATTTTAATGATGATTTTTCGTTAAGTACTACGTTTCGTTACATGGATAACGAGCGAGACCAAGCCTACCATGAGTCGCAAAGCTGGGTAGATGTAAACGGTGATGGCGTTGCCAATATTGACGATGAAACGATTAAGCGTGAATACCGTAAGCAATTTCGTGCCAATAAAGAGGCAAGTGTAACCACCGACTTTGTTTATAACTTTGGACAAGGACAATTAACCCATCAGTTTTTATTTGGTGGTGATTACCACACCGTTGATACCGAATATGACTACTTTCGCGCCCGATATGAGGCCGATGGCGTCGCTAATTTAAATATTTTTAATTTAAACTACGGTGAAACCGATCCAAGTACTTATAACCTTACCGACATGAACCGCGATGGCGTAGATACCGACCGATTTGGTGTATACGCGCAAGACGTAATTAGCATAGGCGAGCAGTGGACAATAATTGCAGGTTTGCGCTATGACCATTTTAAAGAGTTTAATCAAGAAACAGGTTTTAGTTACTCAGATAACGATATAACGCCGCGCGTTGCTGTTACTTATCAGCCAGTAGAAAACACATCGGTATATATTAATTACTCAGAGAGCTTTAACCCTACATCATCAGCCGACCAAGAAGATGTAGAAGGCGAAGGTAATTTAGAACCAGAAACCGGTAAGCAAACCGAGCTGGGTATGAAAAACCAATGGCTCGACGGCAAAATAATGAGCACCTTTGCAATTTACCAAATTAATAAAGAAAACGTGGTAATGAGCAACCCTGACGATACGGGAGCGGGGGATGGCATTGCTGCACTTTTAAATATAGGTGAAGTAGAAAGCCGAGGATTTGAAACAACTTTAGTCGGCGATTTATCAGCGCACTGGACCGTAACGGCTAACTACGCTTACAACGATACGCAAGTGGTAGACGGCGTAACGGGTGATACGCTTTCAAATACATTTGGAGACGGTTCGCGCTTTGCTAATGCACCACGCCACCAGGCAGGTTTATGGACTCGCTACGCTATCGATTCAATTGACTCATCAATTGCATTTGGTGCAAATTACGTAAGTGAGCAACTGAGTACCAGTGGTCAAAAAGTAAAACCATTTACTGTATTTGACATGAGCTGGACGAGTCGCTTTGACGACGTATTGCTGAGTGTAAATATTAATAACCTATTTGATAAAGAATACGCGGTTAGTGGATTTAGTGAACGAAACGGCCACTTTCCTGGCAGCCCTCGTGAAATTATTGGGCAAATAACCTACAAGTTTTAATACTTATTAGCGCGAGAGTTACTCGCGCTTTGTTTTACGTATCGCCTTGCACCTTTTTATCACTATTAAATTTAGCGGCTTCTTGAGTCGTGTTAATAGCCGTAATAGGGAAGGGGATTACAATACCTTCTTTTTTATAGCGTTTATGCAGGGCTTTTATAAAAGCAGATTTAACCCAAAAGCGATTAAAGTATTCTTTAGCTCTAAGCATTACCGTAAAGTTAATGCTTGATCTATCAAAGGTATGAAAAACCACAAAGGTATTGTAATCATCAACGCCCCATTCGTGTGAAATAAGTATTTCACGAGCTACTTCAAGTGTTACTTGTTCAACAAATTCTAAATCTGAATCGTAATGCACGCTTATATCAACAGGCACGCTTAGCTCTTTTTCAGGGTAAAAGTAATTAATAATACGCGATTTAGATAATTGGCTATTAGGTATAATAATCATATTGTTAGGTAGCATTTTAACCCATGTAGATCGCCAGCCAATATGATCAACAAAGCCTTGCTCCTTAGATTCAAGCTCAATAAAATCACCCACCCTTATAGGTTTATCTATTACTAGCTGCACGCCAGAAAAAAAGTTTTCAAGGGTAGGTTGCAAAGCAAGGGCAACAGCTAGTGATGTAATACCTAACGAGGCAATAATGGGCGTAATAGAAATACCTAACGTGCCCATTAATACCAGTAATCCCACTGACGATAATGTAACGCGTATCACGCCTTTAATTATGCTTTTTGAATTAAAAACCACGGCAGATTGTTTACCATAGTAATTAATAGTGCCAATAATAAAGCGGTCTAAAAACATAATAAGTGCAAGCAGAGCTAATACAATATTAATGCTATTAAAAGGAATCTGTTGAGAAATAGAAGTACCAATAATGAAAGTGTCGTGCTCTAAAATGGTGAGTAGCACAATAATTGTGCACAGTGTTAGCGGCTTAGATATTGACTCTATTAGTAAAGTATCGAATATAAATTTGGTTTTTGAAGTCCATTTTTTTAGCCAGTACATTACAAAAAAACGAATTAAAAACAGTAGTATAGCTATAAGTAAAAGGGAGGACGCTGCGCCTAACCAAGGTGTGTTGTTAGAAAATTCCAGCGCTTTATTTAGCATAACTTAAACCTGTTCAATATAGTTTTATATATTGCAGCAAGTTATGTACCTTTGTTTGGGTAAAAGTAGCTGCCGAGTTTAGTCGGCAGCAAATATTATACTTTTTTGGCTAACCACATACCGCCTAGCACGGCTGCAAAAAACAATAAAAACTCCATTTTAAGAGATACTAATTGAACCAAGCCCGGGCCTGGGCATATACCACTTAAACCCCAGCCTAAACCAAAAAGTACCGAGCCGATAATTAAGCGCGCATCAATTTTTTTTAAATCACTTAAATTAAACGTTCCTGAAAGAAGTGGCTTCTCTTTTTTTGCAACCCATAACCATGTAAGCATCATTATTAGCATGGCAACAGCCATCACTATAATTAAGCTTGCGTCCCATTGGTTTCCATACGTAAGAAAGTTAATCACTTTAGCAGGGTTTGTCATCCCGCTAATAATAAGTCCTAAGCCAAATATAAAGCCTATAACAACCATCATAATTGCTTTCATTATTTATCCTACAAGGTTTGCTGTAATGAAGGCGACAAGCATAAATGTGCATGTTGCAACCCAAGAGCGAGTAGAAAAGCGCGACATGCCGCACACACCATGGCCACTTGTGCACCCATTAGCTAACGTTGTACCAGCGCCAACTAAAAGCCCTGCAACAACAATAAGCCAAGGCGGTAATTGCAATTCGCCTTCTAATAAAGATGGCGCAAATACCCTTACAGCCACTCCTGCCAACAACAACCCTAAAATAAAGTATAACTGCCAACGAGAGTCTGAATTTGCTTTAGCGAATACAGACTTAACAATGCCTGATATGCCCGCAACTTTTCCGTATAAAACCAGTAATAACGTACACGCTATACCTATTAATGCCCCGCCTATTGCAGCCGATACTGGGGTGAATTCTGTTATCATTTTTAAATTTCCCAAACAATAGAAACGCCTAAACCGGTTTGTTTCATTTCGATTGATAATTGTTGATTAGGCGCTAAGTAGTTAGCACCCGTTACTTTTTTTGCTGGCGAATAAAAAGCCATAGCGTTTAATTGTACCTTGTTGGTAAAAGAATGGCTAAAGCCAGTAGTAAAATGCCACTCTTGAACGCCCGGGGCTAAAATATTAAGCAAAACGTTTGATGAAGGAATAGGTTGCTCGGTATAAGATACCCCAAAACGAATTTTTTGTTGCGATGTACGTTGCCACTGATAGCCAAGCTTATAAATAGTCATATCGTTCCAGCCAAACCCAGCGCCGGCGTTAGCCCCTAAAGGTGCTGACACCAAGTTACTGATTGGATTTGCAATACTTTTTACTTCGCTGTAATTTATTTTTTGCCAATCAAATACAACCTGATTACTTGGGGTAAGCTTGTAGGCTGCGCCAAGTTGAAACGAACTTGGTAGATCAAATCCGCCTTGCTCTGCAAACAAACCTTTATAGCTATCAAACTCTTGCATAGAAACTGATGAGCGGTAACTCGCCCCCCAGCTTAATGACGAATTTATATCTTGGCTAATACCTAGTTGAATGCCTAAGCCTGTGCTTGTATCGGTGCCATTATTTGTAAGCGCTTGGGGTGATTGCGAAAAAGGAGCAAAGTTTCCAAGCCCTTGCGCTTCAAACTGTTGCACCACGTAAATAGGGGATACACCAAGGCGTGTTTGTTCATTCAACTCATAGCTTACTGTTGGGCTAATAAAGAGTTGTTTTAAATCAACGCCCGTTGTACCAGCGTAAAAAGTCCCCTCAGGAGAGGATTCTGCGCCGTACTCGGTATTCATACCGCCGTTGCCATACACTAATAAGCCAATATTTACTTTTTCATTTAATTGATGGCCAATAGCAAACTCTGGAATTGCAAATACAGTGTTGTCGCTTTTTTGTGTTTTTGCTTCAAGATAAAATGCGCCAGGGTAAAAAGTATCTACTTTTGATGCAGTATATTTTCGTTCAGGTGAAAAAAGCTCTAAGCCCAGAGATAGCTCTGTTCCGTTAGGTAAAAAGGTTGCTGGATTATTAGCGCCAGACATTAACTCTTCTGACAGCGCTACACCTGCGCCAGCCATGCCTTTGTGGGTCATGCCATAGCCGTGAGTAAAATAACCATTAGTAGCAAATGCACTGAACGAACCTAACGCACACGTTAAAGCTAAGCCTGAAATTAACTGTTTTTTCATTTTAGTAAATACATAAAGTTGGAATGGGCGGACAATAGCTAATTTTTGATATTCTAAAAAGGAATTTAAATAAATTAGTTATAATAAAAGGTAATACGGCAATGGTTATAAAGTTAAAATAAATGAGCGTAGATTGCTATTCAACCTTAACTTAAGTTAAAAGTTTCGCTAACGTATTGAGCTATAGTGATATTTAAGTATGCAATCGGTAGCTATAAACTTTGGTAGTAAAAGCTTGCTGGTAAAAGGAGCGTTTACGTATTAACAGCAGTTTAAAATATATTTATTAATTAACGTTGAGCTCATCCAAACAATCACTCTTAAATAACGCCATTGTATGTAAAAGCAAAGCGGTGATTAATATCACCGCTTTTAAAAATTACATAGATTCGAGCGTTTTACCGCGTGTTTCTTTTATGTATTTAACAACAAAAAATATGCTTATAAGTGCCGATAACGCATAAAAGCCATAAGCACCGGCAAGGCCAATGTTAGCCAGCATAATAGGGAAGGTCATGGTAATGGCAAAGTTAGCAATCCATTGTGCGCTAGCTGCAACAGCAAGGGCTGCACCACGAATACGATTATTAAACATTTCGCCTAATAATACCCATACAACAGGGCCCCAACTTAAGCCAAAAAATACCACAAATAAGTTAGCCATAATCAGTGCAAACGTACCCATGTTATCGCTAAGGGCAAGTTTGCCTGCTTCATCAAGGCCTGCACTACCAAATATATAAGTAAGCGCGCTTAAGCTAATAAACATACCAATACTGCCTACTAAGAGCAGTGGTTTACGGCCAATTTTGTCAACTAGGGCAATGGCAATAAAGGTTGATACAATATTAGTAGTACCTGCGAGTACATTTATAAATAGCGATTGCGACTCGTCAAACCCAGCGGCTTGCCAAAGCTCAGAGCCGTAATAAAACACCACGTTAATACCCACAAATTGCTGAAATACACTAAGCGCAACACCCACCCAAACAATTGGGTGTACTTTTTTACTGTTATCAATAAATAAATCACGAATACTTGGCTTTTTATCGCTATGCAAAGAGCCTTTAACATCGCTTATTTGCGCATCAAGGTTGTCGTTCGAAATTTTACTAAATACCGCTTTAGCATCGTCTACTTTACCTTGCGCCACTAAATAACGAGGCGACTCAGGAATAAACAACACACCGACTAAAAACAACACAGCAGGCACAAGCTCAGCCCAAAACATCCAGCGCCAAGCGGCTGTATCAAGCATTAAAATATTTTGCGCGCTGCCTGCTGCATCAGCAATTAAGTAGTTACTTAAAAAAGCAGCAAATAAACCCAATACAATAGCGAGTTGTTGTAATGTAGCCAAACGACCACGTAGTGCTGGTGGCGCAACTTCTGCAATGTAAGCTGGCGCTAATACCGATGCCGCACCAATACCTAAACCACCAAATAAACGGTAAAAAATAAACTCCGCAGAGCTTTCGCTAATGCCCGACCCAAATGCACTAATGGCAAAAATAATCGCGGTGATGATCATAATTGCACGGCGACCAAACTTATCAGCCAGCGGCCCCGCAGCAAGCGCACCTAGGGCGCACCCTAATAACACAGACGCTACATTAAAGCCCGTAGCTACACTGCTAGAATTAAATGCATTACCGAGTGCCGACACTGTGCCGTTAATAACGCCCGAGTCAAAACCAAATAAAAAGCCACCAATAGCAGCCACAGCCGATATAAATATTACGTAAAAAAGAGAGGTGTGTTCAACTGTGTTGGCTGAGTGGGAAGGCGGTGTGTGCGTTGTCATTATATGCCCTGAAAGTTAATTTAAATTTAAAAGAGCATGATATCGTAAAGCGCTATGGCTGAATACGCTTGTGCGGGTGTAAATTGAGCCATTTTTAAAGGCTTTAAAATTAAGTAACCGCCTTTTTTGAATAACACCGATTGATTTTCAAAAAAATAATATGTTTTGTATGGGGAGTATTTGTTGGACCAATATTACTGTTCTCACCCATTTGGGTGTGTTTTTGCAATTGCGTAGCCTGTTCTGAAGTTAGGTAATTGTTTACAAGTGATTATTTGGTGGTTAAGGTAAATGCATTGAATATAGGAACATTGTCGGTTTACAAAACGACAAATGTCGTCGATTAAATTGTCATATTTATAGAGATACCATGTCTGTAATTCGTAGCTCAGTTTTTCAAATCATTTTTAAATCAATTTTTTTACTATCATTTAACTGTATCGGATTCTTTGCAATATATGCTGGCGCTATTTTATTCCTTAGCGAGAGCAATACTTCGTTATCGCCAAATGAACAACTTTTGGCGTTAATTCTCGCTTTGGTTACAACATCTATTTTTGCTTGGTGGATGGTACTCAGCTTTCGGCAATATGAAATCAAAATAGACAGTGAAGTAATCCTACTTAAAGGATTATCTGGCTGGAAAAAAATTGACAAAACTTTTCCACTCTCCGATCTTGATGGTGCAGAATTAGGAACGGATTTAGCTCTATTTAAGGGGGAAAAATTGGTGGCGAAACTTTCAATGGTTTCTATAGCATTTGACAATCATTCGCTAAATAAAAGTATTACAAAAACTTTACCCGCTCCTGAATTGGTTAAATAAATATAACAAGCCAATCCAGCAGCGGCTGATTGAGGCATTATACAACCGAGTGTTATGTACTTATGAAATTTTCATTAGTTGACGGATTTAAGCAAGCTCCTCTGCCTAAGATGAAAGGAGTTTGTATATATTGTGGTAGCCCAACCGTAGCAAAGTGTGGTTCAAAAATTAGATGGCATTGGGCGCACAAGGTAAAATGTAGTTGTGATCCTTGGTGGGATAATGAATCCCAATGGCATCGAGATTGGAAAAATCATTGGGAAGATCATAATCAAGAAATAGTATACTTTGATAAAAGTGGTGAAAAGCATATTGCAGATGTTGTTAATGAGCAGAATATTGTAATTGAATTTCAAAACTCCCCAATGTCTGAAGCTGAGTTGAAATCAAGAGAGGATTTCTACGGAGATATGATTTGGGTAATAAATGGTCGTAATCTAGCGAAAAACATAAAATTAAGTGCGATGCTTCCTGATCCTCTGCATGAATCAATGGAAGATATATCTATTCATTCAAGTAATCATAAAACTCATTTCGTTTATTCTTTTATTTCTGAGTATCGAGGTCCGAATGAGTTAGTAGAAATACATAGCTCAGATAAAATAGATGGAATAATTAAATCCACGCATGTAGGACACTTCCTCTTTGAGTGGAAAAGGCCTAGATATGTTTGGTTTAAAGCAACAAAACCAGTTTATTTGGACTTTGGACAAGGTGTCATCTGGCAATTAATGCGTTTTAACAATTATAGTAGTTTCTGTATTAAGGCATGTATTAAAAATGATTTCTTGGCAAAGTTTAAATGAGTTGCATAACAAGTGATCAATCTTATCAGTGCTAATTCATTACAGGCTATAAATAGAATTATTGGCACTATTTATAGTGCTAAATCCTCCCCAATTTCTGTCTTACACCTCAAAATTCTCAAAGTACTCTTTTTGCAATTCTATAGTGAGTGCTTTAGGGCGAATGCCTTGTACTAGGCTGTATACTTCTTCTTTTGTGTAACCTGCCGAATTTAAAATAAGCGCAGCGACCAACCCTGTGCGGCCAGTGCCGCCTTTACAATGTATGGCAATGGTTTGTTTGTGTTGTATGGCCTGTAATATGTCGGTTTTGTGGGTGTTCCAGCTTGATGTAAAAGGCTGTTTGGGTGCTTTGTCGTCATTTATTGGTAAATGAAACCAGGTTATATCGTGCTTACTGCACTCACTATTAATTGTTTGTACGTTGTTTTTTTCAAGTTCTTTTTGCGGCATAAGTGAAAGCAGCATGTGAGTGCCAGCCGCCTTTAATGTGGTGATTGAATCCGCTAGGTTTTGCGTTTTTGTGCCAGGGCAGGGCGTAAAAATAATATTTGCGCCGTTATTAAGTGATAAAACATTGTATGGGTGCGCGCTCATGGTAAGTCCTTTATTTTTAATAAATTTGCTTTAATACGCTCACTATAGCGTGTTTTAGTTACAAGTTTAAGATTGAATAATAAGCACAAATGCTAGATACTGTTTTTATATACAGTTATGGCGATATTATGAAAAAAGAATTACCAGCAAAATACTATTTAGCGCATTTTAGAGAGCTTATTGAGTTTGTAACTAGTAAATGTATGCATTTACTTGAGCCCAAACACAGCGAATTTATTAGTAAAATTAACCAGCTAGATGAGCAAAGCCAATGCATGTTGGCGCGTGTGTACTCGCGAAAGCCTTATTTAGTGCAGGCGCAATCGCTTAATTATGAAGAAATAACCTCGCCGCATCAGGCTATTTATGCGCTAAAAACAGCGGGTATTTTATATGAGCCAAACGCACAGCATTACAAGCAGCTTATAGCGCATTTAACCAAGCCCATGCTGGTGGAGTTACTCAGTAATTACAGTGAGCAAGTAAGCTTTAAGAAAAGCGCAGCTAAAGGGGAGTTGGTCACTATTGCGTGCCAACTTTTTAGTGAGCGCGCAGATGATTTAGCCCCTTTATATAGCCAGTATGTGATAAATAACCGTGAAGATTATTACGAGTATTTTGAGTTTTTATTTGCAGGGCGCTTAAGTAGTGGCGATGTAAACCATCAAAACCGCTTTGTTATGCGCGATTTAGGGTTAACCGCTACCCGCGAAGGGCACAGCGAGAGCTTGTCGCGCTTTAATACACTCGCTGAGGCGCAATCTAATTACGTTTTAAATCGTTACCGTTTAGCGTTTAAAAACATTGGTAAAACAGCCGGTAATATAAAAGATGAAACCTTTGATGACAAAGCCCCTTACACCGAGATTGCGTATTTAGTATTGGCGCAACCGGCGCATGGCGCACAAGCGCACGACATTAAAAACAAACTGCTGGTTAGGCTGTACAAACAAGTTAAAAATACCGATAGCGAACTTGCTTTTAGCTTACTTGAAGGCTGCACCGATTACGCCGAAGCACAAGAAATTCAAATAAGAGAGCAATACCGCCTAGGTAATAAAGCGTGGGTTAAAGCGCAGCTAGAGCAAATTATAGAAAACCCGCTCACCGACGATTTACTGTACTTTGCTGATGACTTTTTAATGCGTAAGTTTAATAAACAAACGCGTTCGCGCTTAAGTACTATGCTGGCCGACACCCAGTGTGTGCTGGAAATTGACGAAATTTACCGAGGCGATGTAGAGCAAGGCGTAAATGAGTATTACAGTGCAAAAGGGTTAACGGTTTTTAATACCGAAAACACCTTATGGCAAAGCTTGTTTGGCTTAGTATTTTGGCACGAGTTATTTATTGAATCGCCATACCCGCCGTGTAATGAATTTGATATTTACCCGCAAGTTTTACAGCTTGGTAATTTTTATGAAGCACAAAGCACGCAAATTGATGCACGTTTAAAAAGCTGTAGCACTAATCAGGCGCTGCTTAATTTGGTATGTAAGCATGCCGCGCAGTATTTTGAGCAGCCCAATGGTTTATTTAGATGGCGCAGCAATTTATTAGAGCCACTAGAGGCACTTATTTTAAACAGCCCGCTTGAAGCGTTAATTGCGCACTTAACGGCTATGAGCAAACACTATTTACAGTTAAAAGATGGTTACCCCGACTTAATGGTTATTAATAATGGCCAAGTACATTTTGAAGAGGTAAAAGCCCCAGGCGATAAGCTTAGGCGCAACCAACTTACCACTATTGATAATTTAAAAAATGTAGGCTTTACAGTACATATTGCTGCAGTTAAGTGGTTTGTAGATCCTAACCGTATTTACAGCGTGGTTGATATAGAAACCACGGGCGGCTTAAAAGGCGGTAACCGCATTACCGAAATTGGCATTGTTAAAGTGCAGCACGGTAAAGTAATTGATACCTGGACGACTCTTATTTATCCGCAGCGCCATATCCCAAGCTTTATTACTAAATTGACCGGCATAAGCGATGGCATGGTTTACAACGCGCCTGTATTTGCCGATATAGCACAGCCACTACTAGATAAACTTGCAGGCAGTATTTTTGTAGCCCATAACGTAAACTTTGATTACGGTTTTATAAAAAAAGAATGCGAGGTTGCAGGGCACTTTTTTAAAATGCCAAAAATGTGCACCGTGGTTGAATCGCGCAGAGCGTTTAAAGGCTTAAAGTCGTATTCGCTTGGTAACCTCAGCGCGCATTTTAATTTAAATTTAACCAGCCATCACCGCGCATTGGCCGATGCTACCGCCACTGCCGAGCTGTTATTGCTGATCCAAAACAGTGAAACGCTAACGCAGTAAACGAGTAATTTATATTTAAGAGTATGAAACTTAAATAATTAAGTAACGTTATTATAATTTTTTATTTATTTTTGGAATAAAGTGTTTTTGTAAATCGTCTTCTTTATGTCAATCCGACAAACTAGAGGACAAAACAATGACTAAATTAAATAAAATTGTAAGCGTAATGATGTTAAGCGGTGTGTGTACTTTTACAGGTGCAGTGCACGCCGCTGATATTGAACTATCTCAGTCAACGTCGGCGCAGCAACAAACATCTACATCTATTGCGCTTTCACAAAATGGTTTAACAGCCAGTGGTAGCAACGAGTCAAACGTATCTAACGATACACAAGTAACGGCTGATGATTCGCAAAACACTGATTCAACGGCGAATAACACGCAAACTCCAACGCAAGAAAGCAGTGAGGCCGCAGAGCCTGCAAATACATTAGTTGCATCTGCCAGCTCATCTTTAAATAATGCATTAAATGCATCGGCCTCGTCTTTAAATGCCACAGGCAATTCCACAAGCAATACCACAGCCAATACAGCGCTCGATGCAACAACGCAGTTAACTTCATCGGCGGGTAATTTAACAACCGCTGTGAGCCAATCGTCATTACTTTCTGTTAGCTCTGAGCAAGGCGCTCAGCCTGATACTACTGATACACTAACAAGTGCCTCTTTACTTTCAAATGTGAGTAGCGCAACCGATTCAGTTACACAAGCTGATGCAACTAATGCAACTAATGCGCTTAATACCGGTGAGCTTACAAACCAATTAGCAATTACTAATACGGCTGCAAACTCAGTGAGCTCTGCACTGCAAATGAGTGATGCAATTAATACCAGTAATGAAGTAGTAAGCAATGTTCAGCAATCTTTAATTGCCAGTGTGCAAGATAGTACGGTTAGCAGTTTACAAAGCACGGTACAACAAAGTGTTAGCGGGCAGGTGAGTGCAGCGGTTACTGATCAAATTAGTAACGATGTAGCACTTAGCACCGCAAGTGAAGTAGTAACCAACATTACTAACGACTTAGACCTAGGCCTTTAATACGCCGCGTGTTTGCACAAATGCCGAATAGGGAAACCTATTCGGCCTGTTGGAGAATAAATATGAAAGCAGTTATAACCGCCACATTGTGTGTTTTTAGTGCCCAAGCGGTGCTTGCACAAACCAACCACGTTAAAACACCTGAGCAAAATAAACCCTTTAAAAGTAGCTTTGAGCTAAATGCAGATGCAGAAGTTGGGGTATTAAGTAACTCGGCGCTCTCTGTTCAGGAGCTTGACGATATTTCGTCACAAAGCGACAGCGGCATAAAAACCGCAGCAGGTGTTAATGCAAAATGGCAATTAACCAAAGGCGCTAAATTAACCTCAAGCTATAAGTTTGAGCAACAAGACTACGATGAATTTGATCAATACGATTTAGACCTTCATCAATATGGTTTAGATGGCAGTTATAGCTTTAATAGCCATGAGGTAGGAGTTCGTTACGATGGTGCAAAAGCAAATGTAGATGGCGATACATTTTTACATTTTAATCAAGCTAGTGCTTACTATGGCCATTTTTTAAACCCGTATACGTATTTACGTATGAGCATAAAAACCAAAGCTAAACGTTTCGCTACTGCAAAAGCACGTAATGCCGACGGCGTAGGCGGCGATGTAGCGCTGTATCATTTTTTAAATAATGGCCAAACCATGCTAATGGCAGCGCTAAGTGCCGATAAAGAAAACGCCGACGACAACCAATACGACTTTAACGGCTTCGGCTTTACTGCTAAAGTTACCCACAAATTTACGGCCTTTAATGTGGCTAACAAAGTAGGGGCTGGCTGGCGTTATCAAAAAAAAGATTACGATGAGCAAAAAACGGATGATTTTTTTGAGCAAATACCGTCGCGAGATGAGCACCGAAATGTAGTCAATGCGTTTTATAACCTAGCTGTGTTTGATCACGTAACACTAATAGCCGAGGCTGAATATGGCGATTATCAATCAAAGCTTAGTAGTAATACCTATACGCAATCGGTTTTATCGGCGTCAGTTAAAGTGCACTTTTAGGTGGGTAAATGGCGCCATAACCAAAGGTGGTGTCTTTGCCTTGCTCGCCTAAATCGACGGCCAGCGAAGTAAGCTCGTTAAGTGCTTTAGTTTTATTATTACCATGCTTTAACAATAAACAACTTAATGCCGCGCTTACATGCGGCGCCGCCATTGACGTACCCGACTCTCTCCCAAATTTCCCATTACCTTGGCTTGTAACAACATTTACACCAAAGGCTGTAAAGTCTATGTAATCGCCTTTATTTGACCATCTATAAATTTGGTTTTTTGAATCAATAGCACTTACCGCTATCACGCTTTTATATGCACCTGGGTATAACGGCTGCGACGCCGGCCCTTGGTTACCCGCAGCGGCTACAATTAATACGTTTTGTTTTATTGCAGCAGTAATACTTGCTTCTAAAACTGCGTTATTTGGCCCCGTTAGGCTCATATTTATTACGGGCATTTTATTACTAACTAGCCAGTTAAGTGCTTCTACTATGGCAAATAATGTAGCCCCTTGTGCATATTCAGATTGCCTATAAAACACCTCGGCACTGTAAAGTGTGGCATTGCCTAAAAGCGGGCTGAGCGATGCTCCTTTACCTGTAATTAACCCCGCTATGGCGGTGCCGTGTAAATTTGGCGAGCTTAACCCTTTAGGTAAAAAGCTTTGCGTGGTGATATTCGCGCCTTTAAAAGCACTGTGTTTGGTATTAATGGCGCTGTCGATCATGCCAATTTTTACGCTTTGTGTGCAGTAGGGCGCAATAGACTCATTTTGCGTTACTTTTACAGCGGGCTCGTCTGTTTGCGCTTGGTAAATGTGGTTTCGGTCAAGTATTGCAGACTCATCTAAGTTAAGCGCTTTTAATAACTCACTCTTAGAATTAATACCTTGGGGGGCGTTAAAGCGCACTAAGCTCATGTTAAGTGCGTTGTAATTTTTTACTGATACAATGGTTACATTTTGCTGCTTTAGGGTATTAAGTTGTTGGCTATTTGCCATTAATAACCATTGGCGCTCTATTGCTCTAAAGCCGTTTTCTAGCTCTACTTCAACAAATGCAGTGTTTTGGCTATTTATATTAATGTTAAGCACATTGGGTAAGCTGCTAATTGGCTCACTAATTTGCGCTTTTAGTTCATCAATCGAAACTTGTGGTACAGGCACCGGAAGCGGAAGGCGTTGTGCACGCTCTATAGTTTGCTCAATACGCTGCTCTATTGGGTTTAGCTGCCCAAGCACCTGATCGACTCTTACTATATTGGCTGAACTCGTTGCGCTAAATATACAAAACGAAGCGGCTATTATGTGTTTAACGCGTGTGTTTTTAATATTCATAGTGGGTTACTCTATTAAATTTATCATACTGGTTAGTTAACGTTTAACACATAGAAATATTTCATTATTTAAATTATTTGGGAATAAATGTTTTTTTGAATCGTCTTCTTTATAAAAGGGGTAAAAATTAATGAACGAAACTATAAAAACCTTATTGCCCATACTTAGGCGTTTTGCCTATTCGCTAACGGGTAGTAAAGCAGATGCAGACGATGTAGTGCAAATAACTATTGAAAAACTATTAGTAAAAGGCATTCCGGATGACGTTGAGCCTGCTAAATGGGCATTTAAAATTTGCCGTAATGTGTGGATAGACGAATACCGCTCACGCAAGGTAAGGCAAAATACGGCTCATGCCGATATTTTACCAGAGCCAATATCAAGTAATGAGCACCAAACACTCGAAAACAAACAAATGCTTAAAAATGTAAATACAGCACTTGGGCAATTACCCGAAGAGCAACGCGCCATAGTATCGCTGGTGGCAGTGCAGGGCATGGCTTATAAAGAGGTAGCACATACACTCGATATACCTATAGGCAGTGTAATGAGTAAATTATCGCGCGCACGCAGTACACTTTATAATTTAATAAAACCCGACTTTAAAAAGGAGCAAGTATGAACATTAACGACGAAACACTTAGCGCCTTTTTAGACTCAGAACTAAGCGAGCACGAAATGGAGCAAGTGCGTAAAGCCCTTGAAACCGATGATGAGCTAGTAATGCGACTTGCAGAGCTAAGCGAAGTAGACATGTTAGTAAAAGAGCACGCAGCAAGTATTGACGACGCACCACTTAGTGACTCATTAGCTAAAACGGTTGTAAAGCTTGATACAGCAACGACAAAAAACACGTTAAACAGTAATGTAGTAACCTTAACGCCTTGGCAAAAGGTTAAGCAATCGGCTAATAAAAGTTTAGCAATAGCTGCAAGCGTTGCCGTGGTATTTGGTGTTGCAATGACGAGCTATTTACAACCCAGTGAGGCGCAAAACTTAGTAGCCAGCAATACAGCTTCAGCCCTTAATACGCAGCTAAGTAGTGGTGTGTTTGAGCAAAGTGATGGCTCAGTATTTAGCGCACAGCTAAGTTTTAAAAATCAGCAAGGTGAGCTTTGTAGGCAGTATGCACTAAGCTCAAATAATACAACGCAAACAAGCATTGCTTGTAAAACGCAAAGCGGTTGGCAAATTAAAGCGCAAACAGCCGTGCAGCAAAGTAACAGTGGCGCGCAATATCAAACGGCGTCTAATAACAGTGACTTAGATGCTGTTATAGATAGCATGATCAGCGGCGCACCACTCGATAGAGCGCAAGAGCAGCAAGCAATTAGCGCAAAGTGGCAGTTAAACAAATAATAATGTGTATAAAACGAGGTGAACTATGAAAACATCTATTTTAATTATCAGTATTTTACTTATGGCGGGCTGTGCATCTAAACCTGATTATCGCGCCGCAAATAATGGCTCACAAGGTTACAGCGAGCAAAAAATTAGCGACGATCAATACCGAGTAGAGTTTAAAAGCGTATCAAATAATGTAGCCGATGCCGGTGACTATGCATTATTGCGCGCGGCTGAGCTTACACAAGCACAAGGCTACGACTGGTTTGTTGTAACCAACAAAGAAACCTTTGTTGAGTCTAAATCGCAAGCTCCCGCGTCATCTATTAGTGCATCACAAAGCCAGCAATATGAGCGAAACTGTGGTTTATTAACCTGCGAAACTCGTGCACGCCCAACAAGCAGCGTAGGCGTACAGGTAAGTAACAATGATAAACGCAAAGAAGTGCACACCTTAATTGATATTAAAATGGGCAAAGGGATAAAACCAAGCGACAATAGTTTTAGCGCCCAAGACTTAATTGAAAACTTAAGCAAAAAGGCGAAAAAGTAAGCTTTTTTGGTAAAAGTGCTTGATATAAGCACTTAGCTTGTTTTAGCTAAGTGCTTTTTTCGTGGTAAAAATCCAGTAACCAGCATAGTGCCCACAATGACAAATAATGCGCCTAATAATGTATTTGGCCCAACTTGCTCATCTAAAATTAAATGCCCCCAAAAAATGCCAAATAGCGGAATTAAAAAAGTGACTGTTAACGCCGAGGTAGGGCCTATATCTTCGATTAATTTAAAAAATAAAATATAAGCAAGTGCGGTGCACATTACTCCTAATACGAGTACACCTAGCATAACGTTGGTGCTTGGTATTTCTCGTATTGGCATAAATAAGATAAGCGGTAATACCATAAAGCTTGAAGCCCACATTGAGCCATGGGCGTTATCGAATGGGGGCAGTTTAGGCGCGTTTTTAGTGTAATGCGATGCAATGGCATAGCAAAGTGATGCGCTTAATGCTGCTACTATGGCTAAAATTGATTGGCTATTTAACACAAAATGATTTTGCCCAACCAAAATAACTACGCCAATTAAACCCAGTAGTAAACCAATCACCATACTTTTATTGGGCTTTGTTTTTGTCCATAAAATTCCAACAACAACACCCCATATTGGTGTTGTAGAATTTAAAATTGAGAGTGTGGATGCGCTAATAGTTTGGGCTGCGTAAGCAAAAAATAAAAACGGCAGAGCAGAGTTAAACGCGCCTATTATAAAAAAGTGTTTTGTGTGCTCAGTAAACGCCAAGCGGCGTTTTAAGTACAGCGCCACAATAAAGAGGGTGAGTGCGGCAAAGCCAACTCTAAATTCTATTAACACCGCTGGGCCTAAGCTGTTAGCTGCCATTCGCATAAATAAAAATGACGCGCCCCAAATTGCAGCCAGAAAAAATAACCGAAGTAAACTTGCTAAGCCCATGATAGTATTTTAATTATACAAACAGGATTACACAATAGCAGGCTTTGCAAAGAGTGTAAGCCAGATTCGGTACTCGCATATAGAAATAATAAAGGACTAGTTATGGCTAAATGTATATCGGTTGCAGCAATTTTGGCTGTAGGTTTATTAGGTGGGTGTGGGTCGACCCCTGTTAGCCTATACAGCGACAATACAATGAAGAAAAAAGAATACAATGGTATTAATACCAATCCGCAATAATACTTAATCATTTTGCGGGGCTAAACGTGTCGCTACCTGCGTTAAAAAATTTTCATTTAGAACAACTAAATAGCGAATTTTTTGCCTAGCTATCAACAAGTTTCTCCATCCTCAAAATAGATTACTTAATTAAGCGAATTGGTATAAAGCGTATAAAAAGGGGCTGTACGAGCAAGCTTTTTATGATTTAAAAGAGCCGGCAGCACTTGGCTATAAAAGTGCACAATATACGTTGGCATTCATGTTTTTAAAAGGCCAATACTTGGAGCAATCTACTAAACTCGGAATGGGCTGGCTAGGTGTTGCAAAAGAAGCGGGGGTTGAGAATTGGTCTGCGCAATACGATGCATTTTACAGTGCAGCGACTACGCAGCAAAAACAACAAATAGACGAAACAGTTGAGTTGTATATAACGCAATTTGGCGTTAAAGCACAAAATATGACCTGTCGGCGTTCAGCTTCGCCTAGGCGTACATTTGGTGAAGTTAAAATTGATTGTACTAAGCACGAAGGTAGCGTTACCGAGCACGACATACAAATAATAGAATAGAGTTATGACTTTTCTAGCTTCTTTTCAAAGTCGCTTTTAACTATTTCAAGTGCTTTAAGTACTTCTTCTGGAGCAACATCGTGTTGCTCTAGTATCATAATTAAATCTACTGCAAGTTTCATATGTGTAGGGGCTTGATCAAGTGGACTTGTCATTTAACTCTTTCTTTTTTGATATTTGGCTAATGGCAACATTTATTGCTGTTTGTACACGTTGTTCCATATGTATGCGTTCTGATTGCGGTAAATAAAACGCCATATCTACATCGTAGCGAATATATCGTGGCGGGAGCTGATTTAGTACCGTACAACAAAAGTCAGCCATTACATCTTCATCATATTTTTCATCAAGTTTAAGTTTGATAACTTCCTCGACTACAATCTTTTCGTAATAGTTGTGTATGTCTTCGTGTAATCGCATATTCCCACCGCTTTAAAATAATCCGTTTAACTGAGTCTATACTATGGCTTGCTATAAATCGATAGCGGCTTTAAATAGTTGTTTATGAACATTAATTAGTGAACTCAAATTACGCTGATAACCTCCGCCTAGGCCGCACATTAGTGGGATTTGGTGTTGCTTACAAAAGTTGAGAGTAAAAAAGTCGCGTTTATATACGCCATCTAGTGATACTTCAAACAAGCCTAACTCGTCTTTTGTGTAAATATCAGCACCTGCATTATACAAAATAATATCGGGGTTATGAATACGCACGCAAAAATCGAGTGCTTGCTCTAATGTAGCAAGGTACTCAACGTCGGTTGTTTTAGCGGGCAATGCAAAATCGTAGGTGGACTCTTGCTTATTACGAGGAAAATTTTGTTCACAATGAATTGAGCAGGTAATAATTTGGTCATGGTTTTGAGTGATTTGTGCTGTGCCATCGCCTTGGTGTACGTCGCAATCAAAAATTAAAACAGTGTCGGCTTGCTCTGTATTTATTAAATGTGCTGCTGCAATAGCTAGATCGTTAAAAATACAAAAACCGCTGCCGTAATCACTGTATGCATGATGATAGCCACCACTTAAATTAGCCGAAAAACCATGTTTTAGCGCGTGTTCACTACTTTGGATACTTGCCCCAACTGATAGTAATGTGCGCTCTACCAATTCATTTGAATAAGGAAAGCCCATTTTTTTTATGGCTTTATTGCTAAGAGTCCCATTTAAAAAGTCATCTATATAACGTTGGCTATGACATAGCGAAAGTTGAGATTTGGTTGCTTTTTTAGGCTCTTGAAAGTGAATAGCCGAAACACCTAGGTTTTCTATTTCTGTTTTAAGTAACTTATACTTTTGAATAGGGAATCGATGACGTTCTGGGAGTATAAGGTCTGAATACAATGGATGATAATAAAGCTGCATAGTAAAGTGCGCCTTAACGCAGCTGCTGTTTTTCTACTTGTTGAATTTTATCTTCGGTGGCAGAAATTGCTTTTCTGCAGCGGCCTAATCGAGCGTGTGTGCTTAATATTTCAAGGTTAAGCTTTTGTGCTTTAGCAGGCGAGGCTTTATCCATTTGCATTTTTCGCTCTTCAATCATGAGCACTAAACGGCGTTCAAACTCATGGTTTTGTTTTAATTCGTCGTAAAGCTCATGGGATGATTGCATTATTTTTTGCACAGCTTGCTTATAAACGGTTTGCTTAGGGCGTGGTTTATAATGGCTTTTGTTTTCTTTAACCCAAATAGGCGTTGATTTAATAACATTGAATACAGCTTGTATTTGAGCTGCAATACGTTCAAGCGCGTAGGTATAAGCATGGCGATGCTCGCTTGGCGGTAACCTTGAAACTTCGTCTTCTATTTCTATTACGTAATCGGCTAGGTTCATGCTTTTGGTACTAAAAACTGCGCGGTCAAACAAGCTAGGTTGTGCTTGCATGTAACGATTTTTAGAAAAAAGTTTAGCTTTATCAAATTGCTCAGCTTGTTGTTTTAGCGTTGCAACTTGTTGGCGTAGTTTATCTAAAGCCATTGAATGCATATTAAAAGTAAGCCTCGTAAATTAGTTTTAATGCTAAAAGTATAACCATAGTATTAAATACTGGGCGAATAAATTTGCTACCAAAACGTATTGCTGAATGCGCCCCAAACCATGCGCCTAGCATAATAAAAAAGCCCATTGTTATGCCAAGTAAAAAGTTTACATGGCCGAGTGCAACAAAGGTAATTAAAGATATAAAGTTAGACACAAAATTCATTGAACGCGCTAAACCACAGTTGAGTAGCAGGTTCATTTTGTAAAGCATGCCATTAGAAGCAGTCCAAAATGTACCCGTACCTGGGCCTGCTAAACCATCAAAAAAGCCTAATGCTAAACCTTGTAGCCATTGTTTTATTTTCATCGCTTTGTTTAGTTTAGGAAGTTCATCGCCTTCGGTGGTGCTTAAATTACCAAATAAGCTATAGCCAGCAACTAAAATAATAATAATGGGGAGTAGTTTGTTTAAAAAATCGATACTTAAATGATCAACAATAATAGTACCTATCAATGCACCTATTGCGGTTGCAATAATGGAGGCTGCCCAAAACTTAGGACTAAATAAGTTCTTTTTATAGTATGTATAGCTTGCCGTTAACGAGCCAAAGCTAGCCGCTAATTTATTGGTGCCTAATGTTAAATGTGGAGGTAAGCCAGCAGTTAATAAAGCGGGTACAGTTAACATGCCACCGCCACCGGCGATAGCGTCTATAAAACCTGCGGCAAGTGCAACAGCACATAAAACAGCCCAGGTTGTTGGATCGAGTGCGAGTTCAAACATTAATAATCTATTTGTCTTTTAAAAGGTGGTAGGGTGTCGAGCATGGCTTTACCGTATCGCTTAGTAACTAAGCGCCTATCGAGAATAGTAATACAGCCTTCATCACTCTCTTTTCGCAGCAGTCTACCACAGCTTTGTACCAATTTCTTTGCGGCATCTGGCACGGTAATCGTTAAAAACGGGTTACCACCTTTGCTTTGTACAAATTCTGCTTGCGCTTCTTCTATTGGCGAAGTAGGTACAGCAAACGGAATTTTAGTAATTATTAGGTTCTCTAAATATTTACCTGGTAAATCAAGACCTTCCGAAAGGCTCTGGGTTCCAAATAAAATACTGCCTTTGCCTTCGTCTACATTTTTAGTGTGTAATTTAAGCAATGCTTCTCGCGACATCTCACCTTGTACTAATAAGTTAAAACCTTTTGTTCTAAGAAACTTTGTTACGTGGTCCATTTGCCAGTAAGAAGCGAATAGTACAAGGTTCGCTTTTTTATCATTTAGGTACTCTGGTAAAGTTTTAGCTAGGTGATCACTAAAGTCTTTATCGGTAGGTTCTACTTTAGATACCGGAATACGTAAAGTGGCTTGTTTTGGGTAATCAAAAGGAGAAGGTACTTTAATAAATTTAACGCCTTCTTCTTTAGCAAGTCCTGTTTCGTAAGCAAAGTGATCAAACGAGCCCAGTGCACTTAATGTCGCAGAGCACAAAACAGCGCCCGCGCATTCTCGCCACAATTTATCTTTTAGGTAATAACCGACCTCGATAGGGCAGTCGCTTAATAAGTGGTCGTGATGGCTTTTATATTCAAGACGTTTTATCCACCGTGCATGGGGAGCACCTTCGCCTTTTTTTGCGTAACTAAACCATAGTTTGTTTAGTTGCTCTAAGCGGTTTATGTATTGACCGCTTTCGCCTAGTATTGGGTCGGCAACGTAAGGTTTTATGTCGCCGTCGCTTACATCTTGGGTAAGGGTGTCGTGCATTTTGTTTAAACAGCGCAGCGCATCTTGCGTGGCTTCGCTTATGTCTTTTGCTTTACTGTGCAGCGATTGTGGAATTTCACCGTGCTCAAAGCGATAAGTATCGTCTTTCGAATATTCAAAGTCGGCATTATCAAGGATATCGCGAACTACTTTTAAATCTTTATTCGCGTCATTAATGCTGTCGCAAAGTTTAAAGTTTTGGCCAATGGCTCTTTGCCCTACTAAAACCTTCGCCATTTTCCCGCTAAACTTGGTGAGCTTATCAAGCCATTCTATTGTGCCTTTAATTGTTGCTGCGGCCGATGAAAAATCGCGTGTTATATGTGCTAAATGGTGCGCTTCATCAATTACATAAATGGTGTTGTCGGGCTCTGGTAAAATTTTACCACCGCCTAGGTCTAAATCGGCAAGTAATAAAGAGTGATTAATTACCAGTACGTCCATTTGCATTAATTGATTACGAGCAAGCTGAAACGGACATGTTTGATGGGCCTTCATTTGGCGTTGGCATGAATGTTTATCGCACGCTATTAAGTTCCATACTCTGTCGGGTACGGTATCGGCCCAACTGTCTCTATCGCCTTGCCATTTTTTATTCACATAGGCGTTATATAGCTCATTTAAACACTTGGTTTCCATTGCGCTCAATGGTGAAGTAAGTGTTGGCATAAAGTCCATTTGTGTTTGGCTATCGCCGTTTACAGCATTATGTAATTTGTGAGCGCAAATATAACGATGGCGACCTTTTACCAAATCAAATTTAAAGTCGAGGCCTGAATGCTTTTTAAAAAATGGTAGCTCTTTTGCTATTAATTGTTCTTGCAGTGCAACGGTTGCGGTAGAAATAACTAGCTTCTTTTTTTGCGCTAAGGCAAGAGGCAACGCGCCTAAACAATAGGCAAGAGACTTACCGGTACCGGTGCCTGCTTCAATTACGCAAATGCGCTGCTTTTTATGGTATTCGCCAGCAAGTGTTTTTGCTATTTCGGCTACAAGATAATTTTGACTGCTACGAGGGCGATAATCTTTTAGGTTACTAGCCACATGCTGGTGTACTTGCCTAATTGTTTTTTTTAGTGAGTCAGAAAGCATGGGATGATTTACCTAAAGTATGTATATAATTACAGTGCTATGGATTTTAGAGTTATAAGAGTGTAACTACAAGAAGTGATGAGATTAATTTAGCAAATAAAGTATCTGAGTGTTTATTTGGGTTGGATGTATGGCTTTAAAGCATTTTGAATTAAGTAAAAACTTACATATATATGTATAAGGTTTAGTAATAGTGTACTTAACAGACGGTTTTATTGTTTCTTCTCATGCGTATGATACTGCAAGCGGCATATGCTACGAAGCATGGTTTTGCAGTGACAAAGGGCCTATAAAAACAGTATCAGCTAACGAGAATGCGCTGTTTTTTATTAAAAGCAAAGATGCTGAAATAGCGCATAAAATATTAGCCGCTGAATCACTTACCTTTATTGTTAAAAGTCTTAGACTAAAAAACTTTCAGCAAGAAGAAATGTCGGCTTGTTATTTCAACTCACTAAAATATTTTTATTCTGCTGCTAAAGCTTTAAAGCAACGTGGAGTTGTATTATTTGAAGAAGATATTCGACCAATAGAGCGTTATTTAATGGAGCGCTTTATAAAAGGAGGAGCTTGGATAACGGGTAATGTTTTTTATCAAAATGGTTATACATTAGTAACAGAGGCAAAATTAAAAGCAAATGACGAGTATTCCCCAGCCCTTAATAAGCTCTCTTTAGACATTGAATGTAACGAAAGTGGCGTTTTGTTTTCTGTTGGACTTGTGGGCTGCAATCTAGACTGTGTTTTAATGATTGGCGAACCAGATAGGGAAACTGAAAACCTTGAGTTTGATATTATTTGGTGTGTAGATGAGGCTGAGCTGTTAAGGGGGGTAGAGCATTTTATTAAGCTTAGCGATCCTGATGTCATAATTGGGTGGAATGTAATTGAGTTCGATTTTTCGGTTATTCATGAAAGAGCTGAAGCACTAGGCATTAAGTTATTACTGGGTAGGGGAGATCAACCTTTATATGTTCGCAAAGGACACTTTACTCGAGTATCGATCCCTGGGCGATGTGTGGTTGATGGAATAGACACTTTAAAAAATGCTACATATAGCTTTGAGAGTTTTTCTTTAGCTAATGTTTCAAATCAAGTGTTGGGTGAGTCCAAATTAATCGACACGGCTAATAGTCTGCAGGAAATTATTAGGCAATTTAATGAAGATAAGCTTTCTTTAGCAAAATATAATCGACAAGACTGTATTTTGGTAAATAAAATTTTTGATAAATTAAAGCTACTCGATTTTTCTATTATAAGAACAAAACTCACAGGATTAGAGCTTGAAAAAAAGGGCGGCTCTGTCGCTGCTTTTATCAATATGTATTTACCAATGCTGCATCGCAGCGGTTATGTTGCTCCTAATATGGGCGATCATGGGCTTACATTTGAAAGCCCTGGTGGTTATGTAATGGAGTCTATTCCTGGGCTTTATAAAAATGTCATTGTTTTAGATTTTAAAAGCTTGTACCCCAGTATTATGCAAACTTTCTACATTGATCCACTCGGACTGATAGAAGGTTTAAAAAATTCAAACCATAGTGTGCAGGGTTTTAATGAAGCCCTATTCTCGCGCGATAAACATCACTTACCTTTATTAATTAAAAGCTTAGCCTCACAAAGACAGCTCGCCAAAGACAATCAAGATCAAATGCTTTCTCAAGCAATTAAAATAATAATGAATAGCTTATATGGTGTTTTAGGCTCAAAAGGATGCAGGTTTTACGATCCCAGGTTATCTAGCTCTATTACATTAAGAGGGCACGAAATAATGCTACAAACTAAAAAATGGATAGAAGAGCTTGGCTATAGTGTTATTTATGGTGATACCGATTCTACATTTATTAAGCTGGACGATGATTTAACTCACGACGAGTGTAATGAGATTGGCGTGTTTTTAGCTAAAAAGATAACTACAGATTGGGTTAACGAGATTAAACAAACGCACAACTTAACAAGTCATTTAGAAATAGAATTTGAATCTCTTTATAGCCCTTTCTTTTTGCCAACCATAAGGGGGAAGCTGGTTGGCTCTAAAAAGCGCTATGTCGGTAAATTAATTAAACCAAACGAATCAAAACTAGTATTTAAAGGATTAGAAACAGTAAGAAGTGACTGGACTAAACTTGCTCAACAGTTCCAGTTCGAACTATTTACTAATCTTTTTGATGGAAAATTGAGCATAAATGACCTTGTTAAAGACTATACAACAAAGTTATACCAAGGTGATTTTGATCATTTACTCGTTTTTAAGAAGAGACTAGGTCAAAACTTAATCGATTATAAGAAAAATATCCCCCCCCATGTTCAAGCAGTTAAAAAACACCAGAAAAAAAATAGCGAATTTACGGTCAATAGAGGTGAACTTGTTACATTTGTTTACACAACCGCTGGAGTAGAGCTGTATCAAGGCTTTCATAGCTATGACTATGCAACTTATTTAGAAAAGCAGATTGTACCGCTAATTGAAATGGTCGATCTTATTTCGAACTACAATGTTTATTTTGGGTTAAATTATCAGGATGAGCTTTTTTAATAATACCCAAAATAGCAACACTGTGGTGTTTTTATCTTCTAAATCTTCTTAAACTTCCTTTTTATTGCGTTATTTATTCTTTTCTGCAAAATCCTGTTAACTTTTGTTGGCTTTTCAATGTTTTTTGTTTATTATTTGCCTTAGTTACTGTTAAAAATCTGTAACAATAAAATAAATAATGATTGCTACTATTAAGTAGTGACACCAGGGAGAATCAAATGTTAAATAATCAAGTAGCTAAAGCGGTGCGTATCGCACTTGCTTTTAGCGCAGCCTCAACAGCTGCTTTTTCAGCAAGCTCTTTTGCAGCTGAAGATGAAATCGAAAAAGTAGAACGTATTCAAGTCACCGGTTCTAGAATTAAAAGAACTGACTTAGAAACATCTAGCCCTGTAACAGTAATGACTGCAGAAGAAATCAAGCTAAGTGGTTTTACTCGTGTTGAAGATGTTTTAAACCAACTTCCACAAATAGAAGCCGCTCAAAGCTCATTCTTAGCTAATGGCGCAACAGGTACTGCAACTGTTGATTTACGTGGTTTAGGCTCAAACAGAACTCTAGTGTTAATAAATGGTCGCAGAATGCAGGCTGGTAGTATTACCTCTCAAGTTGCTGACATTAACCAAATTCCAGCCTCTTTAATCAAACGCGTTGATGTACTAACAGGTGGCGCAGCTGCAGTATACGGTGCAGATGCCGTTGCTGGTGTTGTTAACTTTGTTATGGATGATGAGTTTGATGGTATTTCACTAAATGTGGGCTCATCAGGCTTTCAGCACAACAACGATAACAAGTACATGCAAGGTTTGATGGATGACAAAGGTTATGACTACGATACAGGTAATACTGGAATCGATGGTAAAGCTTATAGCATCGATTTTACTGTTGGTGGTGGATTTGATGGTGGTAAAGGTCATGCCGTAGGTTATGTTACTTATAACCGTCAAAACGAATTAGTACAAGGTACTCGAGACTATTCATCGTGTGCTTTAGGTGGCAATGGCCAGTCATGTAGTGGTTCTGCTACTACTCCAAATCCTCATTTTGATATTTACCCGGTTGTAGACGGTGAAGTTGATTACGATCAGAATCTTTTTGGTTATTTGAACCCAAATGGCCAAGGTTTTATGGAAGATGATGGCTACCGTTATAACTTTGCACCGGTAAACCATTTTTTACGTCCAAATGAGCGCTTTACGTTTGGTACATTTATTGATTATGAAATAAATGAACACTTTAGACCATATTTAGAATTTTCATTTATGCACAACAGAACAGCAGGCCAAATCGCTGAATCTGGTACTTTTTATAACGAAGAAATTCTATTCGATTATAACAACCCGTTATTATCTGATCTTCAAAAAGAACAACTACAAACGTTATTTGGCCAAGGCAGCGATGATCAATTCGTTGCATACATTGGTAAACGTAACGTTGAAGGTGGTCCGCGAGAGGATAACCTTGAGCATACGTCATACAGAATATTGACAGGTATGGAAGGTGAGATTAACGATAGCTGGTCTTACGATATTAGCTATAACTACTCTGCAACAACGTCAAGCTCAGTTTATAAAAATGACTTACTTTCGCCAAAAATTGCTCCACGCGTTGGCGCTGTAGGTACAGAGTGTGATACTGAAGATGGTTGTTTGTTATATAACGTATTTGAATTAGATGGTGTTACCGCAGAGCAAGCTGCACAATTAGCTGGTGTTGGAACCCAAACCGGTTTAGTAACACAGATTATTTACAGTGGTTACGTTACCGGTGAATTTGATTGGAGCCTACCTTCTGCATCAGCTCCTATCGCTGCAGTATTCGGTTTTGAACGTCGTGAGCAAGATTACGAACGTGTTTCAGATACGGTATACGAAGAAGGTCAACTGTTAGGTCAAGGTGGTCCATCTCCAAGTTTGTACGGTGCTATTGATGTAAATGAAGTTTATGGTGAATTGCAAATTCCTGTACTTGACGAGTTAAATGTATCAGCCGCTGCTCGCTGGTCTGATTATTCAACAACAGGTTCAGACACTACATACTCAATTGGTACAGATTATACGATTGCAGATGCATATAAACTAAGAGCAAGTTATGCAAAAGTTGTACGTGCACCAAATGTTGGTGAGTTATTTTCTGCACAAAGCATTAGCTTGTGGAGTGGTGATGACCCTTGTGCTGGTGATCCAAATGCTGCTGCTGTAGGTGACCGTCCAACTTATTCTGCTAGCCAATGTGCTAATACAGGTGTAAGTGCTTCACAATACGGCGGTATTGGTGAGTCTCCAGCGGGTCAGTATAACCAGTTCGCGGGTGGTAATCAGTTACTAGAACCAGAAGAAGGCGATACAATTACTATCGGTTTAGTTGCAAATCCATTAGATGGATTTAACTTCTCAATTGATTACTTCAAGATTGAAATTGAAAAAGTAATTGGTGTTGTAGGTGCAGAAAGAATTATCAATAACTGTGCTGAAACAGGCGATGCATTCTTCTGTGACAATGTTACTCGTAGCCCATCTGGTAGCTTATGGTTAGGTCAAGCTGGTTTTGTTACAAACTTGAGCGATAACATTGGCGGCCAAACATGGGAAGGTGTTGACTTTACAGCAGCTTACAAAATGGATTTAGAAGAAGGCGCATTAAACTTTGATATTAATGGTTACTACAGCATTCAAAAAGAAGTTGAACCTATTTTAGGTGATGCGGATTTAGCTTATGACTGTTCAGGAACTATTAGTACTGACTGTTTCGCATCTCCAAAATGGCGTCACACAGCTAATGTAAATTACTTACGTGATGATTGGCGTGTAGGTGTTAAATGGCGTTACTACGGTACTGTAGACTATGAAGGAACTGCAGATACGTTGTTAATTGATGATGGTGGTATTGAAGCATATAACTTTATTGATGTTTCTGGCAGCTACTCATACAACGAGCACTTAACCTTTACTGGCGGTATGAATAATATCTTCGATAAAGAGCCACCGTTAGTTGGTAATACTGTATCTTCTAATGCAAACACAGTTGCAGGTTTTTATGACACGCTAGGTCGCTTTGTTCATGTAAGCTTTAATCTGAAGTTCTAACTTTAAGTTACAGCTAAATAAAACCCATAGTGAATTTCACTATGGGTTTTTTAATTTAAAGCTATTAACTGTATTAGTGTGATTAATAAGAAATCAATCACCCATCGAATTTGCTCTAAATGAGATACTCACCAGTTATTAAATGTACTAGATCAGACTCGATCTGACAGTTACCCGTTTATTAATCGGTGACTGTCAGTTTAGATTTGAGCTAAACTTTTCTCAGCCTAAATCGATTTTCCGTCTAATAATTTTTCTAATGTTGTTCTACACAGCACATTTTCCCCTGATGAGTTCAGTCATTATTTTAGTAAACCATCCATTCGTCTAGATCCTTCTGTAATTCATCCAGTGAACTATATAGTTTTTTACGGAATGTCACCTGATAAAACTCTTGCAATATCGTTTTATGAAAGCGTTCGCAGATACCGTTCGTCTGCGGTGATATGGCTTTAGTTTTCGTATGGTCGATATCGTTGATAGCTAAATAGAGCTGATAATCATTTCAAATTTACTATTTCTATCTGGTTGTAGTTCACTGAGTGAAGACTCTCTAAGCAGTAATGAAAATATGGTATGCGAAAAAATAGCGGTGACAGGTAGTAATATTAAAAAGCGTACATGCATGTCAAAAGAGTTGGCAGAAGAAAGACGCAAAAAAAACCAAGAGGCAATGAGAGAAATTAACAAAAGAGGAAATATTTACCAAGATAGGAACTAATTTTACTACTAAGTTTAATTGCAATATTTTAACTTATTTTTGAAATCTTGATGTGTTAGTACTAATAATAATACGGACAGGTTATCTATATTAAGTAAACTATTTGCTATTAAACTTACCCCTCCTCCAGGCTACATTATTTCATTGATTTTCGACTATCTGCCAAACGTTGTTAACGTGGTAACTTTGTATTTAGTTGGTGTTTTATCGTATTTCAATAACGTATGTTTTACAAAATTATTATATATGATTTATCTCTTGGTTCAGTTAAGTGGTTGATTTTAATTGTAATAAGTTTTTTAAGTGTTTGTCGTGATTTATAATTTATAGCTTATTTATTCTGAGTAATTATAAACTTTAGTTGTTCTATTTCTAGCGATAATCATTGTAGAGGCTCCCGGCAAAAGTATCTGTAAATATGAATATAGAGGGTATCCCGCATTACACTTAATAGGGAGTAACTCTTCTTAAGTACATTCAATATTAACAGTTAAGGCCGTATCAAATACATGTAGCTTATCTGATAATTTTGGATGTTTTAACTTTGATTTACCGGTTAATGTGATACTCAGATGAATGTTACCAAATTAGTAAATAAAGAGATGGTTTCAATATTATTAGAACAAGTATTAAGGAATAATATTGGCCAGTTAATAACCAAATGTTCAAGCACTACCTTCACAATTGAGTTCATAATTTCCTCTCATTAAACAAACACTCATCAGTCTATGCTCTTTTCGAGTATAAAAATGATAATGAACATTTTTACGACATATCAAAGAAAGTTTATTTATGATTTGCAGCTGGCTAGCTCAATAAATCAGGTTAAACACGATGTAGGCCAAATTACAAAATAATATAACCAAACTTATAATCTGACATGTGTACCAATAGTTCTAAACTGAATTTTTCAAACAAATTAAATGCAGGCAGTAGTAGGTATTTACATAAAAGCTACACAGGTAGCTTGGTTATAATCTGCCTATCCTAAAAAGATCAGGATAAAATTTAAGTGATTACTTCAAAAGGTTTTTCCACATATCTAAGTTAAAAAACATAAAATTTACAACTCAGATTGCAAAATAAGGAAGGAGTAAGTAATTATGTATGTTTACACATTAATTGGGTCCATTCCTATAATAAATTTTACAAGCATACTATAAGTCATATACATCTTATTGTTAAGGTATGAAAGTGAGGTTATCTAATTGATAGTAAGGTTATTTTTTATTTCACCTTAAATAAAAGAGACACTTTTTTAAACCTGCAGCTTTAGATAAGTCTACTAAATATGAATGTTTTTATATATTTTAAT
>NZ_JACJEA010000022.1:0-92136 GCF_014163835.1 Pseudoalteromonas sp. SR43-5 | reverse complement strand
ACCAAGCGCACAGGGCGTGCATCTGTGAAAGTGTTATGGCAAGGATGGCTTAAGTTACAAGCCATCCTGGAAGGCTACGATTTAGCAAAATCTCTTGAGTCAGACTTGTGATCAAGAGACAGCTTACTAAAGCGCCTTTTAACTACATAGAAAAACAAGCTTAAATCGCTTCTTCATCTTCCTCTGCAGTACGAATACGTATTACACGCTCAACATCTGTGACAAATATTTTACCATCACCGATTTTTCCTGTTTGCGCCGTTTTTACAATAACTTCAATTGCACGGTCTACATCTTCATCAGTCAATACAATATCAAGTTTTACTTTAGGTAAAAAATCGACCATATACTCTGCGCCACGATATAGCTCTGTGTGACCTTTTTGACGTCCAAAGCCTTTAACTTCGCTTACCGTCATCCCCGTAATACCCACATCTGACAACGCTTCACGCACATCGTCTAACTTAAAAGGTTTGATAATTGCTTCTATTTTTTTCATATTAATTACTTTTGAAAGCTTCAGTTGCCTCGATTTTAGACAATCATAGTGTTCATAGCAAACAAAGCAATTGAATTACGGTGATAAAACAACCGATCGTGGTATAATTTATTATATAAAAATAGCTATACTTAAATGACTAGCAGTAAATGAGATTAATATGAAAAACAAACAAAACGGGTTCACCCTTTTAGAACTCATGGTAACCGTTGCTATCGTTGGCATTATTGCATCAATTGCGATTTGGAATAGCAGCGATATGCTAGAAGAAAATAGAGCTGAGAATTTTTTGTTGGAATTAAAAAGAAATATTAGCTACGCCCGTGCTCAAGCTGCAAGTACGGATGAAATTGTTATCATATGCCCTGCTCCTATAAGTAAAGTTGAGATTAATAGATACTTTAAATGTCAAAGTTCATGGGGGGAGGATTCAATCATAACTCTCTTTGTAGATACTAATAATAACGGAATATATAACTGGAAAGAAGATACTATTTTACGCACCATGGAGCAGATAAATAGTATAGACAAGGTTAAATTTACTGGTGATAGTAGCCTTCGCTTTAATACTAGTGGGCGCATTACAACAAACCTAAACACCAGCGGTAACTTTGCTGGCTTTGTATACTGCCCTAATAATGACAATGAAAACAATAAAGCGCTGAATGTATCAGTATCTGGTACTGCTTTCTACCTTGGTGACACCACTGAAAAGTGCGATTAAAAAACGTACAATTATATCTTGTCATATTTGTATCATTTACTAGACTGAGTTAATCATTTATTAACTCAGGTCTTCAAGGATGAGATTATCAATATCAAAAAGTAAGGGAGTAACACTTCTCGAATTAATGGTATCTATGGCTGTTGTCAGTATTATCAGCCAATTATCTATGTGGTTTTACCCAGATTTTTTAGCTAAAAACCGCTTAGATAACCACGTAAACCTCCTACACCGAAATATAAATTATGGCCGTTTATATGCCATTGAAAATACTACTTACGTCACGCTTTGTGCACTAAAAGACAGTCAATGTACAAAGGACGAGTGGAATGGCCAAATGTCACTCTTTATCGACAAAGATAAATCAACCTCGTTAGATGATGATGAACTACTCTTAAGTACTTTTGAGGAGATCCATGAAGCTGACAGTCTTAAATACCCTCGCAGCGCAATTACGTTTCGTCCTGATGGTTCTTTGAATAGTTTTCAAAATGGTACTTTTATATATTGCCCCAACAGCAATAAGGCCAACCTCGAGGGGTTGGCCTTATCAGTAAGTCAGACTGGCAGAATACGTATTAAATCAACTGATAAGTGCCAGAAGAAGTAATCTAGGCTATCGACCCCAGCAATAACCAATATCGGTGTCTCCTTTAGACCCTTTTGCACCTTTGAGACCAATATCAGTGATTGAAAGCTCTTTACAATCAGTATCTCCTTTTACAGCACCGTCTATAGGCTTAGCTGTAATAGTGAAGGTATTACTATCAACTACGCTGATAGATAGTTCAAAGTGACCATTTTCGGTTTTACTTTGTAGCCCTAAGTCAGTAAAGGATTGCGTATACTCACGATTATCTACAAAATATTGCTCCTCTTTGTTTGCAGCATCTAACAATGCTGCAGCAGCTTCAGCGCGCGAAGCACGCTTTACATATTCTGTATAATTGGGCAATGCAATTGAGGCAAGTATGCCTACAATTGCAACCGCTATCATCAGCTCAATTAAGGTAAACCCATGTTGTTTCTTCATTTAATTTCCTTAATTATTAACTTCGTCATTTTCTTCACGTTTATAGATATATGTTTGTTGAGTTTTAAAGCCAAACCCTACAGCATTGTCATTAACCAATACAACTTTACCATCAACAATTGTTAAGCCAGGGCCCTTTATCTCAACAGGCTTCATTGGGTTTTCAGCATTTTCACCTTTGATACCCGGCCCAATTAGATAAAACTGACTTTCTTGTGTTACGTCAACTGTTGGGTTGTCATCACACTTACCATCTCCATTACCATCTACGCATGAAGGGCCTTCGCCAAAGTATAACTGAGGTGTATCTGGTACATCATAGCTGGTTGTAAATTTAAGATCGTCATACACTTTCGTACCATAATGTAGGTGAAATGCGTATAAAGAACCACCACCACCACTTAGGGAACATTGGTTTTCAGTCGATGTATCTGATGCAGGTGTGAAACTTGTAAAATAAGCAACACCTCCAACAACTGTAGCAGCAGCTAGTGATTTTTCACCCGTTCCTAACTCATATCTCCAACCATTAAATTTAGCCAAGTCGACTTCTAAGTCAACAAAATCATCAACGTCATCTAGAGCATTACCAAATGGGTCTGAATTCATTTGCATCAAATCAGCAGGTACAATAGTATCCGGTGCATTCGTTTTATATGATTTAGTAACTGTATTTTCATCTCTGATCATAAACAGTTGATCTTTTTCATTGGTACCGGTTGGTTTTGAGCGGTTACCACTACCAATAACTATTGCATCATACGGCGTATCTAAGCGTGTTATAACGGTACTACCATCAACGGTTGTCTCGCTTACTTTACTATAAATGGTTCGTGCAACGAGTGGTTTGTAAAAAAAGCGTCTGTCCTCAGTTGCTTTATTACTGCCAAGCTCAGCTAATTTAAAGTGACTAAATTCACTAGTACTAGTGCCTGGCATATCTATACGCCAAATATCTCCACCAGTATCTGCCGCATAAATTCGGTCTATATATCCATCATAATCTGAGTCAAGCGTGGTAATATCTGCAGCAATACTATGCTTACCTTTAAAGCCATTAATATCGGGTGTTAATGCCCATACTCTTTTACCTGTTTCGGCTTCAACAATGTAAATACCTCGCCCTGTACTATCTTCACTTTTAATCACCGCATCTTTGTTTGTATCGTACCCAGCACCAAAAATTAATAAAGGCTTGTCACCAAATGCTTTAATGTAGGCTATTTGCGGTTTTGACCATGTTTGCGCAAGCTCTTTAAAATCACCTTTTCCGCCTTCTATTGGTGCGCTCCATAGTTTTTTAGGCTGATCGGGATTTGTTATATCCAGTGCGTAGTAGTTTTTACCACCTCGACGCATTCCTGCAAAAGCCCATACTTCATCATCACCACTCGCATCAATAATCCCGTCGTTTAAACCATCGCTATTTAAGTTTTTATTATTAAAATAAACGCTGATTGGTCCATCCATACCATATTTTTTACCCGTTTCTTTGTTGCGCAGCGGTTGGATAATACTGTACAGATCTGAGGGTATAAATGCCCAGCTTTCAGATACTTCATTATTTGTATCATCGTCTTTAAACATATGCAAAAAGCCAGCATTGGTACCAATAAGAATACGAATATCATCATTACCGTAATCAAGCGCAACAGGCTTTGAATGCAGAGGATCACCAAAAATATCATCTCTTTGATCCGTGGTATCGTTATCGTTATCTTCATCATCAACATCAATACCCATAGCCCATTTAATATCTGAACTAGATAAGCTAATTGGGTTATTAGTTATTAAATCAAGAATGTCACTAACAATCGATGTAGTAAATCGTACTATATCGCCTTGTTTATCTGTATATAGTGTTCTTCGTTCTTCTGCGTTGGTTCCTGTTAAGGTACTTAGTTGATAATTAACGCCACCTTGTGCTACTAAGTTCCCATCTGCTGACTTACCATCAGGAAGCCAAAATGTTTTTGCATCAGTGTCTATCAAACCATTAGAATCAAGCGCTACATTGCCTGTTGAATCAACTATGTTACTACCCGATACCTTTAACTTTTTTAAGTTACCGCCCCAGCGGGTATTTGTCTCTGGATAAAACATTGCAAAATAAATAGCATCTCGACTACGGGTTTGATCTACGTTGTTACTAGCAACGGACGGCGATGAAAAGCTATCATTTACTTCACGAATACGAGAAATTGCACTGTTTAATGATTCAGAAAGCTCATCTGGCGTACTTGCGGGCAAGTTTTCACCACCACCTAAAGAAGCGGCCCTACGTAAAAGCTCTTGTCCACTCGCGCTCATACCAGAGCCAAAACCGATAGTATATAAACGGCCTGTTTCATGAATATCGGGAGTCGACGGGTATAAATCAACAGTAGTATCACTTGTACCATGAATAATTTTAGCCATTTGGTGTAGGTAACTACTGTAGTAACTATCCGTATTCCAGTTTAATCCTTCCCCAAAGTACTTCTCATGCTCTGCACTAATTTGGCTGTCACTATCATTATCACCAGATGGGTCGCCATCGGTCATATAAATGATATTTATCGAGTTGTCGCAGCGCTTAGCCTCAGCGGTGCTATCTGCAAAAGGTGATATATAGGTATAATTCGTTTCAGGTACATAATATGTATTACATACCTGATAGCGATTTCGTCCCCGACCAGCCCAGTAACAATATTGATTTTCAACTTGGACAGTAGAGGAACTTTCTACACTCGTATCACGCTCTATTATTGAAGCTTCAAGCCCGTACTGAACTCCTTGCCCAGTAATATATAAATAAGCTTCCCAAAGAGTTTCTGTTAAAGGGGTCCCCCCAGCAGCAGGTAAAGCAGCAAGTGAATTTCGTATAATTGTAGAATCTTTACCAACTCCATTAACTATATAACCACCGTCTGTGGCTTTAAAGCGCATTAAACCAAAGTCGATAGTATCTTCGTTATCGGTAATAACTTTATTCATCGCAAACTGTGCTGCAGCTAATCGACTATCAGAACATAAAACCCAACCTCCACTCGGATATTGCCCACAATTACTACCTGTACTTGATGAAAAAGCCATGCTTCCTGATGTATCAAAAATCAGTAATACTCGAGGTTTTTCTTCAACATCCACATCATGATTAACATAAAGCTCTATATCTTCAGCATAAACTGACGCACTTATTGTTAAGCCAAGTAAAGAGGCTAGCACTTTGTTTAATTTAAATTTCATCTTAAATCCCCTTACTTACGCTAGCCATTTCTTGTGCTACACCTGTAACAATGGTTAGTTCATGCTTACTTTTAGAGCCATATTCTATTGTCGTGGCGACCTGTAACATATTGCACGATATACCTGCAGTAAAATTAAAGCGTCGAGGACACTCTAGGTCAAGCGCACCTTTATTTAGATTAACCATTTTGCTTTGCATACCATCATGTGTTGCGATCACCATGCCTTCTTTATCAGAGGCTGCAATCGAAGTGACTTCATCTGGACTCAAAAAAAACTGATTATTCGCACCTTTATTTGCTTCATCAGAAATCATGCGCTGTACTTCGCCAATAAGTTCATTTTCGGCCACTTCACGCTCTTGCGCTGCATTGGTAATTTTAATATCAATACTACTACTGCTCATAAGGGTCACCGCTATACCCGTCACTGCAATTACCATTATTAGAGCAGTGATCAGTACTACACCCTGCTGCTTTTTCTGTGATTGTTTTAAATACGCCATAAATTTGATCCAACATTATTTAATCGAATAGTCGTGGTAAACACTGTGCGTCTGAAACTATCTGTGAATTTCAATTCACGCTTGTCTTCATCTTCACCTAATATGTAAGTTTGGTTTTTAATTTTAACCCCAGGGTCTGGCTCCAATGCGCGTATTAATAAAAATACCTGTACTGTTAAAATACCCTTTCGATTTTCCCAATCAGTGTGCTCCATACTTTTAATACTTCGGTATGTATCTACACGATTGTCGCTGTTTGTATCGAGACCAAAAACAAACCGCATGTTTTCGACACCTTCCATAATAGTTTCTGTGGTGATATTCCCACCAACTAAGCGCTTTCTCATTAATGCAGGTACAGTTAGGTTCTTGTTATTTACTTTATATGTTTGCTCTGAAATATAATAAACATGATGGCTATACGGCCAAATAGAGGCATTAACAGAACTTCCTGTAATTTCACCTCGCTTGAATTGGGCTCTCTCTTGCTCCGCTATGAAATAGTTTTCACTCGTTTGAGTCTCACCTTCAGTTAATTGATCACCTTGTAAAAACTTTAACTGAATAATATCGGTACCTTTTACTGGACTCGTTACGCAGTTTAGTTCTTTTGAAGCATCTGCAACCTTCGCATAAATAGTTCTAAAGTTACTCGCAGTTGCCAAATCAGGAAAACTACCGTTATTTAGTCCTTCAAAACAGTCATTTAGCGGGTTTGATAATGCTTCTGTGTTTACCGAAGTAAAAGAATCATCATAATAAGTGCCCCAAAAGCCAATTTGTTCAATATCACGTTGCATTATGTTAATTGCAAGGCGTCCTGATTCTTGAAGTTCACCAATAGTCATTGTATCTTTAGTGGTTACTTTCATACCTATATAGGTAAACATAACGCCGCCTAAAATTAACCCACCAATAAATAATGAAATCATCATTTCTACAAGTGTAAAACCTTTTTGCTTCATGTTAGCTCCTAAGGTAAATATAACTAGTTAAAACAACTAAACGGCGCTTTTTATCAGCCGTTCCACACTTGATGTCTCCAGTCGTACTATTTGCATTAAACTCTTGACGCCCTTGCCAAGATACAACGACCTCTAAATTAAATGCTTTACCACCTGTACCTGCAACTGCAGTAGCCGCAATACATACAGTTGCGTCATCTAAAGAGCCTGTGTTTTCCCTTGCTTTTATAGCTCTTTTCCATTGCTCAAGGTCTAGGGCTGCAACTTGCGCTGCGCTACAAGTGCTTGTAAAACACGTCTGTGAGGTTTTAGTTGAGGCTTCGCTATTAAATGTTTGGGTATATAGGCTAACTATTTGCGGGGTATCGTTAGCACGGATACGCTGCACAATATCATTACCAAGTGCAACTGCAGCAGCACGCTGCATAGAATCAAAGCTTGCTTGCTTTGCTTTTGCTTGCAAAGCAACTGCGCCTAAAAGGCCAAAACTAAGAATAATAAATGCAATTAGCACTTCAATCAGAGTGAAGCCTCTTTGCACTTTTACGTGAGGTGATTGCATAATAAAACCAAATAAAAATTATCTGATTTTAAGTTTATGTTATTTATTTGAGGAATCAATGAGGACTAAGACAAGCGGTTATATTTGTTGATAAACGGTTAATTAAACCTGTTTATTCAATAACACCGTTGATAATTAAGACTCAAATGTATTTAAATCAGGGGGAAGTTAATTGCAAGGTAAGCCTAAAGCGAATTTTTTACTAATTTAAGTTCACGGCGGCTCACTGGCAATAACTCACAGCCCCCTTGTAGCTCAATCATATGATTACCATTCGCTTTTGAATGCAAAGCAATTACTTTTTGTCTATTAACCAATGTATTGCGGTGAATTCGCAAAATATGTGTAGGATATTGTGACTCTAATTGTTTTAGACTTTGTTCAAGTAAAGCTTCTCCACCACAGAATATCATTTTGGTATACTTTTCTTCTGCACTAAAGTACAAAACATCATTTATATCAACACTACGTAGAGTACCAGCTAGCTGATAAGAGATTTTTGCATTTTGTTGTTTCTGAATATGTACTTTATTTAAGCGCCCAACTTGCTTAAGCACCTTTTGCAATGATTGCTCTGAAATAGGTTTAACTAAATAACCTGCAGCGCTTAATTGTAAAGCATCGAAGGCATGCTCAGGGTGAGCAGTTATAAAAACAATAGCAGGAGGTAGAGTTAAACTATTGAGCTCATTAGCAACTTGTAAACCATTCATACCAGGCATATCAACATCTAAAAAAATCAAATCCGGCGTTTGCTTTTTAGCCAGTACTAGGGCTTCATTACCATTACTTGCCTCGCCTTGTACAACTATGCTTTTATCATGTGCCAACAAACGAATTAAGCGCGATCTCGCAAGAGGTTCATCATCAACAATGAGTACGTTCATACACTGCCCTCAATTAGCTTAGGAATAACGACCTTGACCCTAAACACATCATTTTTATTAGTAATTGTTAGCTGCGCTTTATTTTTATAATAAATATTTAATCGCTGGCGAATATTTTCAAGCGCCATGCCGTTATTAGGCCTAGTTTGAGCATTAGAAATTGTTATAGGGTTAGAAACAATCATGGTTATATAGCCGGTAGTAATATGTAGCTCTACTTTTATTTCTGCACCATGCTCACTTGTTTCAACACCGTGGCATACTGCATTTTCAATTAATGGCTGCAGGGTTAAACAAGGAATACTCAATGCAGGTAGTTCATTAGGTATTTGCCAATCAACGCTTAAGCGATTACCGAAACGCCATGTTTCAAGTGCTATATATTGCTTACTCAGCGTTATTTCATCGTCAAGAGATACATTTTTTCCTGAGTGCATTGCAGCCTGCGATAAGGCGGCTAATGCTAAAATAGCCTGCTCTGCCGCATCGGCATCATGATGAGTAAGCTCTGCAGCAGTGTTTAAACTATTATATAAAAAATGAGGACGTATTCTAGCTTGCAAGGCATCAAGCTCAGCTCGAGAAAGCGCTTTAGTTTGCTGCTCTTTCTCAAAATGAATTAATAAAAATTGGACGAATAAAGCCGCCAGCAAAGCCACTATAATGCAATTGCGAAGTGTGAAATAAATTAAGTTATCTGTATCATCTATATCAAAAGCAAAATGGGAAAATAAAATACTAAAAATGCATGTAGATAATAAAAAAAAGATAAAAAACAAACTTAATTGAAAAGTTTGAGTGCGCGTTTGTAAGAAAAATCTACAAAAGTATAAAGAAGAGGTACCGACTAAAACAATTAAATGTAAAAATAAACTAATGATCCCAAGTCGAAGCCAAATATCGCCTTCTACATTGGGTGCAAAGGCTAAAACAATAGCAATAACTTGAGAAACGATAAGCGAAGCTAATACGCCTCGCTCATTAAAAAGAGCCGAAAAAAGCAAACCATCATTTTTTAGTGACTTGCTCATAACGACTCTCCTATAATCTAAATTTTAAATTAACGTAGCTCTACAGGAACAGCAAATACAATATTCTCTTCTTCGCCTGGGTTTTCAACAACCTGCGTACCACCAAGATCTTTTAATCGGCTTATAACTTGTTGTACAAGCACTTCTGGCGCAGATGCACCCGCAGTTACACCCACTGATTTAGAACCTGAAACCCACTGCTCTTGCACATCAGTTGCGTCATCAATTAAATAAGCAACAGTGCCCATTTTATCTGCAAGTTCACGTAAGCGATTAGAGTTAGAGCTGTTTTTAGCGCCAACAACTAATAGCACATCAACTTTGTCAGCTAAGTCACGAACAGCATCCTGACGATTTTGCGTTGCATAACAAATATCATCTTTACGAGGTCCGTCAATTGATGGAAACTTATTGCGTAGTGCATCAATAACATCAGCAGTATCGTCAACTGATAAAGTCGTTTGACTACAGTAAAAAAGATTTTCAGCATTTTTTACATTAAGCGCAACAACATCATCAACGGTTTCAACAAGATAAATACCACCGTCTGAGTTATCATATTGTCCCATTGTTCCCTCTACTTCAGGGTGACCATGATGTCCAATTAAAATACACTCAATACCTTTGCGACTCGCACGTGTAACTTCCATATGCACTTTAGTTACAAGCGGACACGTTGCATCAAATACTTTTAAATCACGACGTTTAGCCTCGCTGCGAACCGCTTGCGATACGCCATGTGCGCTAAAAATAACAATACTGTCGTCAGGTACTTGATCAAGCTCTTCAACAAATACCGCACCACGGCTTTTTAGTCCATCAACCACATAGCGGTTATGTACTACTTCGTGGCGAACATAAATTGGCTTTTCAAAAATATCTAAAGCGCGCTCAACAATACTAATAGCACGGTCAACACCAGCGCAAAAGCCGCGAGGATTAGCTAGTAATATTTCCATTAACCTTCCACCTCAATAATATCAACTTCAAAGGTTAAACGCTGGCCAGATAAAGGGTGATTAAAATCAATCGTTACCGACTCACCTTGCACTTCGCGAACTAAACCAGGAAGCTCAGTGCCATCAGGTTGAGTAAACGCAATAATTGCACCTACCTTAGCTGGTGTTTCTGGACCAAACTTACTACGGTCAACGTAGTAAATATTATCTGGGTTTGGTTGACCAAAAGCATCTTCAGGTTCTAATTCAAACGTTTTACTTTCGCCTGCAGTTAAACCTAATAAACACTTTTCGAAGTTTGCCGTTAAGCTGCCATCACCCATTGTTAATTTAGCAGGTTTGTTGTGCACCTTGGTAGAATCAGCGGCAGAGCCATCTTCTAATTTAATAGAAAAATGGAAAATAACTTGCGAGTTTTCACCAATTACAGCTTGGCTCATGCTTTATGCTCCTTTGGACTCTCGCCGGTGAAGGCGTCAAATAACAATAATGCTGCGCCAATACAAATAGCGCAATCGGCAATATTGAATACAGGAAAATGTGAGTCTTTATAAAAAACGTGAATAAAGTCGATTACATAACCATACGCAATACGATCGTATAAATTACCAATAGCGCCAGCAAGTACCAATGCATAAGCACCGCATAGTACTTTATTTGTAGCAGGTAAGCGTTTTAGCCACCATACAAGCAAAGCACTAATAGCAACGGCAATTGCACTTAAAAACCAACGCTGCCAACCACCCGCTTCACTTAAAAAGCTATAAGCAGCACCATAGTTATGTACATAAGTAATACTAAAAACAGGGAGTAAGTTTATAGACTCTTGATAAGCCATAGTCCCTACAACAAGTGTTTTACTGGCAAAGTCTATTACTAAAAGTAATAGACTCAACCAAAGCCACACTAAACCACTTTTTTGGGCTAGTTTGCTCACTAAGAATAACTCCTAAGCGAATTGACGCTTTTCACCTTCGCCGTCAACATTACTTACACAACGACCACAAATTTCAGGATGAGCAGGCTCAACGCCTACATCTTCGCTGTAATGCCAACAACGCTCACATTTAGCAGCATCTGTTGCAGCAACGCTAATGAACAAACCTTCAATCTCGGTAGCTTGTGTATCTACAGGCCGGCTATCAACTTCAGTAACATTCACGGCTGATGTTAACAATACAAAACGCAGTTCATCACCAAGCGCGTTTAATTTAGCGGCAAGCTCTTTACCCGTAAATAAATTCACCGTTGCTTGAAGTGTTGCACCAATGACTTCTTCTTTACGTGCAGCTTCTAATAAGCGGTTTACTTCGTCACGTACAGTTAAAATCTCTAACCAATCATCGTTACTAAATTGGCTATTTGTTGGTGCTTGTAAGCCATCGTACCAAACTGATGTAAATACGTAGTCACTACGCTCACCCGGTAACGCTTCCCAAATTTCTTGTGCGGTAAAGCTCATAATAGGTGCCATCCAACGCGTCATTGCTTCTGCAATATGATAAAGCGCAGTTTGACAAGAACGACGTGCATGGCTATCACTCTTAGCTGTATATTGACGATCTTTAATAACATCTAAATAGAACGAGCCAAGCTCACCCGTACAGAAGTTCATTAGCTTTTGAGTTACTAATAGCATTTGGTAGCTGTCGTATGCGGCTAAAATCTCGTCTTGCAACTGAGCTGCGCGACCAACAATCCACTTATCAAGCTCAACCATATCATCAACAGCTACTTGATCTGTTTCTGGGTTAAAACCATTTAGGTTAGCAAGCAAGTAACGGCTGGTGTTACGAATACGGCGGTAACGATCGGCTGAGCGTTTAAATATTTCATCCGACACAGTCATTTCTGCCGTGTAATCGGTAGAAGCCACCCACAAACGTAGAATGTCAGCACCTAGTTTATTCATCACATTTTGTGGTGAAATAACATTACCTAGTGACTTAGACATTTTGCGGCCGTTTTCATCAACAGTAAAACCATGAGTCAATACTTGGCGGTATGGCGCATGGCCATTAATAGCAACAGATGTCATCATTGATGACATAAACCAACCACGGTGCTGATCAGAACCTTCAAGGTATAAGTCAGCTGGACCAACCAGGTCTTCACGTGCATCTACTACACAAGCGTGTGACACACCTGAGTCAAACCATACATCTAGCGTATCTTGCACTTTCATGTATTGCTTGGCGTCTTCTTCACCAAGTAAAGTAGCTGGTTCTAAATCGTACCATGCTTGAATACCAGACTTTTCAACAAGCTCTGCTGCTTGAGCAATTAACTCTTGTGTATTTGGGTGAAGTGCACCGGTGTCTTTATCAACGAACAATGCAATAGGAACGCCCCAAGTACGCTGGCGAGAAATACACCAATCTGGGCGGCTTTCAACCATGTTAGAAATACGGCTTTCGCCCCACTCTGGTAACCACTGCGTGTTTTTAATCTCAGCAAGAGAATCTTGACGTAAGTTAGCCTGATCCATACTTACAAACCATTGTGGTGTAGCACGGAAAATGATTGGTGTTTTATGACGCCAGCAATGTGGGTAACTATGCGTAAGCGCATGGTGATGCATAAGCGCACCACGCTCTTTTAACACTTCAATTACGCTCGCATTCGCCTTAAATACATGCTGACCTGCAAAAAGTTCGGTATCTGGTAAATAAACACCATTTGCACCAACAGGGTTAGCCACTTCAAGGTTGTAATTTAAACCAGCCACGAAATCTTCTTGACCATGGCCTGGGGCGGTATGTACAACACCAGTACCTGAATCAGTAGTTACGTGTTCTGCAACAATCACTGGTACATTAAAATCATAAAAAGGATGGGCTACTTGCAAGTTTTCAAGCGCTGCACCTTTTACATACCCTAGTACGTGAAAGTGATTAAAACCAAAACGGTCCATAGCATCTTTAACAAGCTCAGAACCTAAAATTAGACGTTGTTGTACGCCTTCATCTTCAACCTGTACTAACGCATACTCTAAATCGGCATGCACAGCCACAGCGCGGTTTGCAGGAAGCGTCCACGGTGTTGTTGTCCAAATAACAGTACCAACACTGCCTTCACCTTTATGACCATCAGCCAGATCAAAGGCACTAACAACAGCATCTTGATCAACAAATGTAAAACGCACATCTATTGCTGGAGACTGCTTATCTTGGTATTCAACTTCTGCTTCTGCTAATGCAGAGCCACAGTCTGTACACCAATGCACAGGCTTGGCGCCTTTATGCAAATGACCTTTTTCAATAATTCGACCAAGCACACGAATTGCATTCGCTTCAAAGTCAAAGTTCATTGTTAAATATGGCTTATCCCAATCTGCAAATACGCCTAAACGTTTAAAATCAACTTTTTGACCTTCAACTTGTTTTTTAGCGTATGCACGGCATTTTTCACGAAACTCACTCGCAGTAACTTTTACACCCGGCTTGCCTACTTTTTTCTCAACCATTAACTCGATTGGTAAACCATGACAATCCCAACCTGGAACTAATGGTGAATCAAAGTCAGATAATGTTTTAGACTTAACAATAATATCTTTTAATATTTTATTAACTGAGTGGCCTAAATGGATATCGCCATTTGCATACGGAGGGCCGTCATGCAAAATAAAGGTTTTTTTACCTTTCTTAGCGCTGCGAATTTGACCATAAAGGTCGTCCTCATACCATGCTTTAAGCATTTTTGGTTCACGTTGTGCCAAATTGCCACGCATTGGAAACGGTGTTTCCGGTAAGTTCAAAGTATGTTTATAGTCGCTCATTTATCCTACATTCCGTCTCTATCGGCTACCTGATTTAAACCAAAACACTGCTTAGCGGCAGCAACATCAGTTGCTATTTGCGCCGTTAATTGTGTTAATGTCTCGAATTTTTTCTCATCGCGAAGTTTTTCTATTAACTCCACATGCATAAATTGTCCGTAAATATCCTGTGCAAAATCAAAAAGGTGAACTTCTAATAATGCACGAGTTCCATTAAATGTCGGCTTATTGCCTACATTTGCAACTCCAAAAATCTGTTTTCCTGCAATCGTTGCTTGCACTGCAAACACTCCGTTGACAGGACACACTTGGCGTTTTAGGGCTATATTTGCCGTTCTAAAACCGAGTTCACGTCCTCTTTTCCAACCATGTATAACACGCCCAGAAATAGCATAATCGTGACCAAGCATTATTTTAGCACTCGCTAAGTCACCGGATGCTAAAGCATCTCGTATTAAAGTGCTGCTTACTCTAGCATTTAATTGACGAAAGCTCGCGGTGCTTTTTACATCCATGCCCGCTTGCTTACCCATGCTAGCAAGTAAGTGAAAGTTACCTTGGCGTTGCTTTCCAAACTTAAAATCATCACCAACAGTAAGTGCTTTAACACCTAACTTTTTAATCAAAATCTCATTAACGAATTGCTCAGCATGCATGTTTGCAAATTGCTGATTAAAGCTAATGCAAATAACTCGCTCAATACCTAAATCACTCAATAAACGTAACTTATCTCGTAAGCGCGTTAACCGTGCAGGGGCATTGTTTTTAGCAAAAAACTCTTGTGGCTGGGGTTCAAACAGCATTACAGTGCTAGGCAAACTATGCGCTTTAGCATCGCTAAGTAAACCTTTTAGTACTTCTGCGTGGCCTAAATGAACGCCGTCAAAATTACCAATAGTTAACACACAACCAAAATGGTGTGGGCGAATATTGTGTATACCTCTAATTAACTCCATGCCACCTAATGCCTTGTTTAGCGAGCTATTAATTACGGCTAAAAAATGATTAAAGCCGCAGAGTTGCCGATTATAATCTTTTTTTTAGTTTGATTCAGTAATTGCTACACTTTTTATCGTATTTAGTCTAACGCCCATCACAAATAGCATTGCAAAGTAGCTAATACCTGCCAAAGCCACTAGCGCTACTAATAATATTACTTGCTGTGTAAAGGCCCATGTAGCCCAATAATAGTAACTGCTCACAAACCATGTGACAGCTCCCATAACAATACTTGCAACAACACATTTAAGTGTAAAACGCATACTCATTGATGAGAACTGGTATACATTTTCTTTTTTAAGCTGTCTGTATAATAAAAATGCATTGCAGCTAGCCGATAACGAAGTAGCAAGTGCCAACCCTAAATAACCAATGAAAGGAGCCAGCATAATGTTAAACACCATATTAAGTACTAAGGTAATAATACCAATACGCACCGGTGTTTTTGTATCTTGACGAGCATAAAAGCCAGGAGCGAGTACTTTTATTAGCATAAAGCTTACAAGTCCGACCGAATATGCGACTACGCCTAAGCTTACAGCTTTGACATGATCAATACTGTCTTCTTTAAATGCACCGTGGTCGAACAACACGGTAATAATAAGTGGGCTGATGATCATCAAACCTATCATTGCTGGCAGGCCTAAAAATATAACAAAACGAACTCCCCAATCGAGAGTATGCTGAAAGTCGCTACTTTTTTTACTGCTATGTAGTTTAGAAAGCGCCGGTAAAATAACTGTCGCAATACCAATACCAAATAATCCCAGCGGAAATTCAATTAAGCGGTCTGAATAGTAAAGCCATGCAATTGAGCCCGTCATCAGTAATGACGCAATCATGGTATCGAGCAACAGATTAATTTGACTAATAGAGACACCAAACAAAGCCGGTAGCATAAGTTTTCGTACTTTTTTTACGTTTTCGTCTTGCCATGCCCAGCGCGGACGCGCCAACATTTTAGCGCGATACAAGAACGGTAATTGAAATAGTAGCTGCACTACACCACCGACAAATACACCTATGGCAAGTGAATAAGCACCTACCGAAAATTTATCATGTAAAAAAATTGCACACGTAATAATAGAAACATTAAGCAAAACTGGTGTAAATGCAGCAACAGCAAAACGGTTATACACATTCATTACCGCACCACTAAGTGCAACTAAACTTACAAAAAATAAATAGGGGAATGTAAGTTTAAGTAGTGAACTTGCAAGTTCAAATTTTTCGGCATTAGGTCCGCCTTGCCACCAATCTATAAACCAACCGGTACCAAATAATGCTGCAATAACAGGAGAAGCAACAACACCTATAATAGTGACAATTAGTAAAATGGTTCCTAATGTGCCTGCTGCTTGTGCAACAAAAAGTCTGACCTTGTCGTCTCCTTGCTGTTCTTTAATTTCACTTAGCACCGGTACGAATGCTTGTGCGAAGGCACCTTCTGCAAATAAACGGCGTAAAAAATTAGGAATACGGTTAGCAAATAAAAAAACATCAGCCGCTGCACTTGCGCCTAATAAATTGGCAACGACAGCATCTCGAACGAGCCCTAAAATACGCGATATCATAGTCATACAACTAACAATCATACCAGAGCGAAATAAACCTTTTGACACCTTAAACCTACTCAAAAATCCTCAAGATAGGCGATTATGCCACAGTCTTTTTTATAAATCGCTTTAAAGCACTAGGCTGGGGGTCTGTGCTTTGTTACAATGTCTATATTAACTGCTAAAGCGGCAAATTGATGCTCGTTATATGGTGCAGTTTTTCTTGGATTGTTAAATTTAAATTGACATCCATGATAGAAACAGGCATATTCCACGGCCTTTAATTTAAGCTTTATTTTAAGATTGTTAGGAGCAAACCTTGGCTAACATCAAGTCTGCAAAAAAACGCGCTATCACAAGCGAAAAAAACCGTCAGCACAACGCAAGCCGTCGTTCAATGATGCGCACTTACTTCAAAAAAGTAATTGTTGCTATTGAAGCGGGCGATAAAGAAGCTGCACAGCAAGCTTTTTCTGTTGCTACACCTATCCTAGACCGTTACGCAACTAAGGGTCTAATTCACAAAAACAAAGCAGCTCGTCATAAGAGCCGTATAGCAGCTAAGATTAAAGCTCTATAATTTGTTTTTGATAGAATATAAAAAACCGGCTTTTGCCGGTTTTTTTTTATCTAAGATTTAATCTCGTACTTTAATAACAGTCGACATAAATATTTAAACAGATTGGTGTCATACATTTTCCAAGTCTGGATAAAACTTCTTAAGCATTGCCGCTATTTTTTTAGGTGTAAACGGCTTCACTACAAATCCTTTAGCGCCTTTATCAATTGCATCCTTAACATTTTCAATACCTGAATGTGCAGATACCATTACTACATTTGTCTCAGGGCTTAATTCATTGATTTGCGCAATCAAATCTTTGCCATCGCCGTCCGGCAGTTCTATGTCTAAAAAAATGATATTATAATTTGCAGCCTGGCACTCACTAATACATTGTGAGGCAGTAGATGCTTCCTTTACGTTATCTATCCCTAAGTGCATGAGCGTTTGGCTCAAAAAACTACGCACTGTGCTAACGTCATCTACAATTAAAATTGATAGCTGCGTATTCATCTTTATTCCTCGTAGGCTATAAGCTAACTTTAAGTTATCATAATAATTAGCTTAGTATATAAATTTGCTCATTTAATTATAGAGACCTACGGAAAAAAGGCCAGATTTGCTTTATGTCTAAAACCCCAAATAAACAGTCGTTGCTAGGTAAAGCACCAACAAGAAAAAAAACAGCGCAAAAAAGAAAGCCGCAACGCCCTACTCAGCGCTCTATACCCGCAGAGGAAAAAACAAACATAAACAATGGCACTAGCCAAAAAACAAAGTCAAAAAAGGGGCTATTTATATCTCTGGCCATTGTTATTGTAATAATTTTAGCTTTTCCAAAACCAACCTTGCTCACCTATAAAAAATTAGGGATGGTAAGTGAGAGTGTTTACTGGCCTGGACTTTTAGGTTACGGAGCTACTTTAATTGATTCCAACTTGCACCCCAACTATGATTCTAGCCGTGAATCCCTTTATTTATGCAGTGATTTACAAAAACCACAGAGCTGTCAAAAGTATCAAGTAATTGCTGACAATGGTTTGTTTTCGGCAATTGGCAGTTACTTTTAGCATTAAAAAAACTAATCTGAAAATTTAAAATTACTTGGTTGAAAGGTGTGCAAAAGATCAACATAATGGCGCTCCTTTTTTCAACAACTGAACTATTGAAACGACCATGCTAAATGAGCTAGATTGGCTTTTAAATACTACACTACTTGCACTAGGTTTAGGTGCATTCTTTATTAACCAGATAACACTGCTGCGCGTTGCCGCCATTAGTGCATGTGGTTTATTATTCTTATCATTTAGCCTAGATCTTATGTCGTCGAGCGTTATTTCAAATATGAGTTTAGTGTTGATCAACACTTTTTACCTGTTTAAAGTTTATACATTTGGGCAATTTAATGTAACCCAAAGTTAACAACTTCTCCTTAGAATATTTAATAGCCCAGCATTGCTGGGCTTTTTTGTTGCGAATTTTTAAAATATTAGAAACACGTTAGATCAGGACAGTATTAAGCGCCACTAAAGCACCACTGCAATAATGGTGCTGTGCATGTACTGTTGAGTGAAACGAGAAGAAAGACGAAAACTGAAAATACCTAATAAGCTAGGTTAATCTGCTATTGTTAATTCACTTTGGGTTTGTGTTTTAGATGGACTATCTTCAGCGTTAGCCTGATTAAACCAAGCTGAAACACCTAGCACGATAATTGAAATAACAACGAGGCTTAATTTAGCTCCACTTTGACTGGATTTCATAACACCCTCTTTATATTTTTATTAGTGAGAATATCTTTTACACTAATGAAAATTACAAATGTTAACAAGCTGTTTTTTAAACTAATTAGCTATCAGCTAATAACCTTTAGTTCTATCCACTGAATTATTGAGTGCTAAGCCCATATTCAAACGTTCAATATTATCGGCTATTTGGTCTATAACGCTATTTAAATCAGATAGCGCTGCACAATGTGGTGTAAGTGTTATTTTGGGGTTTCCCCAGTAAGGGTGATTCTGCGTTAAAGGTTCTTGGTCAAAAACATCCAAGGTAGCAGCGCGTAAGCTATCGTTATTTAATGCATTTAATAAATCTTGCTCAACCACATGAGCACCACGTGCTACATTAATAACAACAGCATGTGAAGGTAGCTTAGCGAGCATTGAGTGATTAATAATACCCTTCGTTGCCTGCGTAAGAGGTAATAAGCACACGAGATAATCAATCTTACAAAGCATATCGCTAAGTCCTTCATCGCCATAATAAACCTCGACATTAGTCGTGTTTTTATTACTTTGCGCCCAGGCACTTACTTTAAAACCATTAGTTACAAGTTTTTGCGCACATGCTTTACCTAATTCGCCAAATCCAAGTATACCAACATGTTTATTACTAAAAGCTCGTTTTGGCTTCCATGTTTGCTGTGTTTGTTTAGTGTAATACTCTTTTAAGCGTAATTTTTGAGCTAAGACATGTGTAAGTACATATTCCGCCATATCTTCAGCAAGTTGCATGTCAACAATACGTACTACTTCGACATGTTCAGGTAATAATGTTAAATCGATACTATCTACGCCTGCACCAAATGACGACACAGCTTTTAAGTTAGGCAGCTGCGGCCACAGAGACTCAGGAGCATTCCACGCAAGTACAAAATCCACATTATTTGCGTTTTTGCAATCAGGCCATTGCTCTATCAATGTATTTGGTAATCGCTCTTGTAACTTCGTTATTAGCTTTTCGTTGTTGCGCCCCGTTATAGCCACCAATACCGACATAAATTCTCCTAGCAATTCACAGTTTATAATTTAGTACTTTAAAAAGTCACACTACTGCAAAGTAACTGTCACACCCTTTTTTTAATCTTACATGTATAGCGAATAGACCAAACGGGATATGAGGTTAATATGATAAGTGTTGATAAAGTAATTGCAGCAAACTTACCACAACTAGAGAACTCTCCAAAAGTAAAAGGTTTAGTAAAAAAGGGCTTAGGTTACTTATTGCATGAACAAGAGTTTATCACCTTTGGTAATACGTACCCTCACCTACAAGGATTAGAATTTGTTGAGCAAGTACTTGATGAACTCAATTTTGATACGCGCTATAAACCTAAGCAGATAGAACATATTCCTAACGAGGGTAAACTTGTTATTGTTGCTAACCACCCTATTGGTTCACTAGATGCTTTAGCACTTATCAAAGTACTCTCTACAGTAAGGCAGGATTTAAAAGTAGTCGCAAACCGCATGTTAATGTCGGTCAGCGCAATGCATTCTCTTTTACTCCCTGTTGATAACTTATCTGGTATGAGTAAAAAGCAAGAGCTTAGTAATATACAAAACCATTTAAAAGGTGGAGGTGCCTTACTTATATTTCCTGCAGGGGAAGTGTCGCGCCTAGGACCAACCGGTATTAAGGATTGCAAATGGAATAGCGGTTTTTTACGTATGGCAAAAAAAGCCAACTGCCCCATTTTACCTATTTTTATTAAAGCCAAAAATAGTCCGCTTTTTTATGGTACATCAATGATTTATAAACCTTTGGCAAGTTTACTATTAGTGGCCGAAATGTTTAAGCAGCGCCAAAAATCTTTAGAGTTTGAAATTGGTGCTTCTATCCCTCCTGAGTCCTACTTGATAGAAAACCTTAAAGATAAAGAAATTGTAAACCTCATACGTAAGCAGCTTTATAGGCTTACAACTAAAAAAACACTGCCGCTAAAAACACAAACACCTATTGCTGTGCCCGAGTGTAGAAAAGAACTAAAAAGAGCAATTGAGCAATGTCAGCTTCTGGGTAAAACACACGATGGCATGCACATTCATCTATATCAATATGTAGGTAGTTCCCCTATTTTTAGAGAGCTAGGACGCCTCAGAGAAATTGCATTTAGAGCAGTAGGTGAAGGAAGCGGTAAGCGTCGTGATATAGATAAATACGATATGGATTACCAACACCTTGTACTGTGGGACCCTATGCAACTAGAGCTAGTAGGTGCTTATCGATTAGCCTGCGCACAACAGATAATACAAAAACATGGACGTGAAGGTTTATATACCGATAGTTTATTTTCTTACACCGACGCTATGACGCCCTATCTGCACCAAGGTATTGAGCTTGGTAGAAGTTTTGTACAACCTAAGTATTGGGGACGTAAGAGTCTCGACTATTTATGGTACGGTATTGGTGCTTTTATAAAAAACTACCCACAGTATAGATATTTATTTGGGGCTGTAAGCGTGTCCAACGCTCTACCTGAGCAAGCCAAAGCCATGCTCGTTTATTACTATCAACATTATTATAAAAGCAGTATAGAACTAGCTACGCCTAATAATGAGCTTAAATTAACTGAGCAACAGCTAACTCAATGCAATATTCTTTTTAATGGAAACGATGTTAAAGAAGATTTTGTAGAGTTAAAACATGTGTTAGCTAATATGGGCGCTCAAGTCCCTACTTTATTTAAACAATATACTGAGCTTTGCAACCCTGGCGGTGTACAATTTTTAAGCTTTAGCATTGATCCCGATTTTAATAATTGTATTGATGGATTGGTATTAGTCGATCTTAAAAGTGTGAAAGAAAACAAAGCTAAACGTTATTTAGAATAACTATTGATAAGTAAAGTCAGTGCACCGAGTATTTTATGTATTATAAAATACTCGGTTTATATTTCATTATACAAACCGACTCAATCGCATTTAAGTCTTCCAATACTTTTTTAAGTGTCGGCTGTTTTAATTATTTTTGAACCCTGCTAAAAACATATTTTCTTGTTTATTAAGGCCCTTGGTTAAACACGAGATTATGGCAAGGCAGTGCCTGCCTTAATATATTCATGTGACTGTTAATTAAATAAATATGTCAATCTTTACAAAAGCATAACGACACTAAAATTAATCTAAATCAATAAAATATTTTATAAGCTTCAAATGCTTTTTAAACTTTGATCTAGAACAGGTTTTCATATTTATTGCTCGGTAATAATAGCGCCAATCAAACAGTAGTTCTTGGAGAACAACATGAAAACTCAAATTAGCATCGCATTATTAACCTCTTTATTAGCACTCTCTCCAGCTGCACACGCTAACTTTAGCGTAAATGTTGGCGCTATTAACGTAAACCCTGATAACAGTAGCTCAGCGATTAATGAAGCACCTACGCTAGGCCTTAAAGGTGATTCAGATACTCAACTAGGTATCACCGTAGATTATGCATTTAACGATCAATGGGTGTTAGAGCTGATAGCAGCAACACCGTTTTCACACGATGTAAATGGCGCAGACGGCTTAGCAGGCAACAAAATTGCAGATATAAAACAACTTCCACCGTCATTGGTTGCACAATACCACTTTTTAGATACAAGCTATGCGCTAAGACCTTTTATAGGCGTAGGCATAAACTACACTACATTTTTTGATGAGCAACCCTCTCAAGCACTTAAAGCAACACTAGGAACAGACGATGTAGAAGTAAAGCTAGATGATTCGTTTGGCTTTATGGCTCAGGTAGGTGCTAACTATAAAATTGATAAAAACTGGGGTTTACACGCTATGGTATCAATTATGGATATTGATACCGATGCCACTGTTTATGCTAATGGTGCAAAATCGCTTACATCAACTGTTGAGCTTGACCCTGTTGTGGCTATGTTTGGTGTTAGGTACAGCTTTTAAAGCATATATGAAGTAGTACATAGTTACCCAATTACAATGTATGTTAAAAGGCCGAAAGGCCTTTTTTCTCATTTGTAGGGTATTAGCGATTTGGCAGGTTACTTAACTTTTTCTGCTCTAACATTTCTTTCCAGTGCATTACTTCACTTGGCAATATAGGTGTTTGCCCATCAAAACCAGCAACTTCAAGCATTTCTTCAATACTTATAATACCCTTTTTACTTTTAAATACACCGCGTACATAAGCAATAGCATGTAAGCCTCGCTCTGAGTGAAACTTTTGCTCAATATAAAAGTATTTATGATCCCAGCCAACTAACTTAGTACTTATTGTATATCGCTGCATAGGTTTAATATCGCGGATATAAGTAATAGCAGTTGCGTTAACAATCGGAAACCAACGACGCTTCATTATTTGCTTTAGTAAGCCAACACGCTCCGTCATCCACGTGCGAGATAAATCCATCATCGCAAGATAGCGTGAGTTCGTTAAATGTAGATTAATATCACAATCAGTCGGCAAAGCTTTGTAATCAATATCTACTGTATCAAGTAGATTTTGATATTGCTTATTGCGTTTAATTTTGAAAAATAATAATAAAAGTCGAATATATAAGTTCACAATAAAGGTCTTACCAGTTAAATTTATTCGAGTGTAGCATAGCCCCTTGCGAAGACGAATATTCTACTTTAATCTTAAATCATTATTACAATAAAAAAGATAGCTAATGAAATCAAAACTAAAAATTATCGCTGCACTGGCCCTATTAGTCCCTAGCTACAATGCTTTTGCCGATTTCTCGTTACCAGGTAAAGGCTCAGTAACTTACCCTACCGGTGTAGTTAAAGAATTTAAATTTGGTTTTGAATGGCAGCAAAAAGCTGAGAAATTCACTATTGGATCTAAAAGTTACAATATGGAGCAAATTCCTAGCTCTTACTCTGTCGCCATCACGCTTTCAAAAGATGACAGCCAAGTATGGGTTCAAGAATTTAATAACGGGTTTATTGAGGAGTTTGAATGGCAAATTGGCGAACATACAGTCACTCTAAAAAAGCAGCAGTTTAGCGATCCGGTAAAAGGTGACTATGTTATTGAGCTAAATGGCCGTAGCTATTTTTTCACTCGTAATAACGCCAGTATCGTAATGAACTTTAACGGAGAAGGTATTGAGACGATTGCAATTGATGGGGTAACAAAAAATATGGGCACTAAAAATTAGTCCCCATATTTTAATTTCTTTAAGTCAATTACACTTTTACTGTTTTTCGATTAATCCCGTAATCACGTAACTTATTAGCTACAGCGGTGTGACTTAGGCCCAATCGCTTAGCTAACTGACGCGAGCTTGGGTAAGCGGGGTAAAGTTTACGAAGTAAAGTCGCTTCAAAGCGCTTAACAGCTTGATCTAGTGAGCCCTCAAAATCAGACTCTAAATACCCTAAATCATGGGTAAAAGTTGGTAACTGTAAATGCTCTACGCGAAGCTCGCTATCATCTAGTAACGACACTGCACGGTAAATGGCATTTTCCAGCTGACGAACATTTCCAGGCCACGGATACTCTTGTAAGAAGCTTAAACACTCTTGTGATAAAACAGGAATTGCATGACCATTTTGCTGTGCATATTTTTGAATAAAATGCTCTGCAAGTGGCCCTACATCTGCTTTTCTATCTCTTAGTGGTGCTATTTCTAAAGTAAGCACGTTTATACGGTAATATAAGTCTTCTCTAAAAACCCCTTCTTGTACCATTGCAGGTAAGTCTTTTTGAGTAGCAGCTACAATACGAACATTTACTTTAACTTCGTTCTCATCGCCTACTTTTCTAAACGTACCATCTTGTAAAAAACGCAGTAACTTAGTTTGTAGTTGAGTCGACATTTCGCCAACTTCATCTAAAAATACAGTTCCACCATCAGCTTGCTCTAATACACCACGCTTTGGCGCTGCGTTTTCTTCGTACCCGGCATAACCAAATAATTCAGACTCAGCAACATCATCAGGAAGTGAAGCACACGATAGCGCAATAAAAGGCTTAACAGACCGATTAGATGCGTAATGACACGCGCGAGCTAATAACTCTTTACCAGTGCCAGTTTCGCCAGTAATCAAAATAGGGGCTTCTAGTTGCGCCATTTTGCGTGCTTCGCGCACAACTCGGCGCATTGCCGTACTAAAGTTATGAATAGTAGCAAAGCTTTCTTGCCCGTAGCGTCTAAATGCACTGACCTGCTGCCCTAAGCGGCTTTGCGATTTAATGTTAATAACCGCACCCGCAAGCACATCACCTTCACTACCTTGAGGGACTGCAATTGGTAAAATGTCTGCAATAAAATCTTCACCCGCCACTTCAACGCGCGTGGTTTGCCCAAGCACTTCTTTACCTTCTAGCCAACGCGTAAAGTTAAACCCTTTAAGTAAGTTATTAATATTTGCACCAATAACTTCTTTTTCAATTAACTGTAAGTCCTTACATGCTGCATCGTTGCATAAGCGTACCCAACCTTTAGCATCAATAGAGATAACGCCATCAGGCAATGCACGTAGCAAAGTATTTAATTCGTTGTGTTCACGCTCAGATGGTAAAAACGCAGTGGTACGCACGTCATGTACGCCGTCGATTAAACGTATCGATGGCATAATTTTTTGAAATTGTTCAAATTCTATTTCGGGAAAGCTGACGTACATACGACAATTTACAGAATCGACTTCGATTCCTTTTAAATCAACGCTGTAGTTAACTAGTATGTTAAGGATTTCTTGAGCAATACCAATTCGATCAGCACAGTGAATATCTAGACGCATACATCCTCAAAGAAGGAAAAACTAAATTAGCCGAATAATACGCTAAGTCGCTTTGAGAAGGTAGCTTATTGTAAACATTTTTGGACAAGTCTGCGTTTTAATTAACGCATAAGAATAACAACATAAACACGCTACACAGCAGAGCTAGCCTGCTGCGTAGCTAAATTACTTTTAACCTTGAGGGTAAGCAGACCATTCTTCGCCATCAAGTTGTATGTAAGGTCGTTTATTAACATACATCATGATTGTGCCGGCATTTTCAGCAACTTTTGGTGCTTTTGGCAAGTTTTCAACTAAATTGGCAATGCTGTTATTACCCCCAAAAACATTTGTCTCAAGTGTTTTTGCAACAATTTCAGATAAGGCAAAGTAACTAGTCGATTCGTTAATCATAATTTGCGAATAACTTTTAACGTCTGGGCCAATAAATTTTATAGCAGCTGGTACAGATACAATAGTAGGGCTTGGTATTTCACGAAGGCCAGCAAACTGTACCTTGTCACCTTTTAATGCTGCACCATGTTCGGGTACTACCATTAACATGACATTACGGCCGCGCTTTTCAAGGTTTTGAATAAAACGATTAATATCAGATAATAAATTAGCGTGCCTGATTGGGTAACTTTCAAGGCTGTTCATGCGTTTTTTATTGGCCAGCTGGTTACCATCGTGAAGGCTTGTTGTGTTGTAATACATTGCACACGGCTCACAATCTTGCGCTTCATTTTTAAGCCAACTATCTAGCACTGCACCGTCAGAATAAATAGGACTGTCGTCAAAACCGTATTGCGCTACTGGAAGCGAATCAATATTAAGTGGTTTATCGTTTAGGCCACCAAAGCGATTAACCAAACCTTTAAAGTCATCGAAGTGGCCATCGTGGTTCATCACAACGCTGCTTTGATACCCTAATTTTTCTAAGTTTTTAAATAGATAACATTGCTCTGGTGCATCACTAAATAAAGCCGTTTGGCTTGTTTGCCCACAACTTGCGCGTAAAAGCCTTATAGCTGCAGGCCCACTGTATGATGTTGCTGAGTTAAAATCTGAAAACACCACATCAAAATCATTAAACATGTCTTCAACACTAACGCCAATAGCGTTCAAATCATCAATCGCCATTGAACAAATATTTAAAACGATGACATCGAACAGTTCGCCATTAACTTGCGAAGGAAAATGGCTAATTAAATGGCTTTGTTGTTGATAAAAGTCTGACAATTTTTGATCAGGCGTTTGGCTTTCGCGAGTAATGACTTGTGCTTGATTAGTAGGCTCATTTCTAATTGTTGTATTTGTAGATTTGGCATTTACTACTGTGCCTGGTTGTTCACCCTCTCCTTGCCATCCAATCAAAAGCAGCCCAACAATTGTAATTGTTGTAAAACGTAACCACTGAGATGTATACCAAAAACACACGGTAATAACGAATAATGCCAATAGCATATCTACACTGAGTACACGTGCTAAAAGTTCAAAAAAATAACCAAAGCTGAAATCTTGAACATTACCAGCTTGCTTTGTCAGCCTATTTATTGGCGGCAACCAAGAGTCTTGGTAAAGTATGATAATGGCAAAAATACCACCAAGTACATGTTTTAACTTTTCAAAAGTCGATTTATTAAATTTGATTGCTAAAAGTGCTGCAAGGGCAGCATTGGTTAATACATTAAAATCAATTGCGCCGTAATAAAACAAGGCAAATTTAGCTAAGAAATAAAGATTCCACGCTCCTAAACCTGATAATTTCACTGCTCATCCTTCTTTTTTTTATTCGGTGTATAAGGTTCAAGTACTTCGTGTTTAAAAGTAAGCTTGTAATAATATGTTTTTACTCTGGCCAATATTTGAGTTGCCGACATACAAAGCACAATACCGACTATAATTGCCAAAATAACGGTAATAAAAAGCTGATTAATACTCATTGGTTAAGCCTTTAATCTCATTACAAATGACACAGCATCGGGGCGCGCATCATTTGTAAACTCAGGTGTGTCTAACGACTCAGTAATCCCTTTTGACACACCGGGTTCAAACTTATAGCTATCATTCTCTGTTAACTGTTTAGAATAATCAGTAACATGTTTACCGCTATAAAGCCGCCTTAATTGCTTACATTCTTGCTGTATATGAAAATGATCTGAAATAACATTTTGCTGCACAAAAAAGTCACTCGTTTGTAGCTTGAATAAATGCTTAATTGCATTATTTACGTCGTTCTCTCTACACGCATGCAAGTACAAATACACGGTGTTATTTGCAAGGCTAAATACATCCCCTTCACGCTTAATATGAAACAAGTGTAAAGGGTGAATGGGCTCTATGCGGGGTAGTAACTCAAGCTTAACCAACACGCCGCTAACACCCAGATTAACAGCCGAGTCACTATGAACCTCTACTTGGCGCGTAAATTCATCAAAAGGTAAATAGCCTTTAGAAAACGTATTTTCAGTATATTTCAGAACGTGCTCGACAGATGGCGGTAACGGTCTAGAAAATTGAAACCCTTGAATAGATTGAATTTGAGATAATAATCGCGAAGGTTCAGAAAAGCTATACAAAATAAGGTTAACGCCTAAAGTTAAAAATAAACATTCATCTTGATGGCGAATAACGCCATCAACATTTTGTACTACCAATTTCAACCAACGACCGCAGCTTTTTCTGAGTTCAAAGCACTGTTTACCAAGCAGTACTAAATCTGTGTAACGCGTAACAGCAAACACCAATGTTGCCGCTTTTAATTTGGGGCCTTTGTCAAACAGCTCATTATTGTCTTTTGCGGTATAATAATGCGTAGGCAATTTTGTACCGATTGGTACCGCGCTTTGCACTAACCAAACATCGTCCTCATCTGGAAAATGCGAGCCATTGAATACTTTTAGATCGTTTACAGTTCCCTCTTGTACCAAAAACTGATTATCTTCAAGCGAAAGTTGAAACTGCATATCAGCAAATACACCCGTAGTGTGATGCCAATAATCGTACTCTAAAACGCGGGTAGCGGAATCATTATCTACAAAAATTAATCCATCAAAAGATTTATTAAGCTGCCTTATTAAAAATCGATAGTGTGTTACTTCTGGACCAGATAACAAAAATAATAAGGTAACCCCTGTTTTTTTTGCAAACTCACTGTAATCGTTCATTATTGCTTTTGTGCTAGCTTCGGTTGCTGCACTAAGTAGCTCTGTATTGAAGTGAATAAACACTAGCGCATTTTTTAATTTTTTATACGCGCCTATCTCTTTAATTATACCTTTGTTTATTCGCTCTATTGAGTAATGCTGTGTCTCAGATGAGAGAGAAAATGGATGAACTTTACTACGTTTGTACGCAGTATTAATTGCTGCAGAAAATGACGACTCAAAAAAAGATTCAACGTCTTGAGAAACAATGTAAATATCGTTTGCGCAATTTTGGTTAATTGCATGTAAAGCAAATTCAACCACAAAATTATCTAAAGGCGCTAAAACAGCATAACTTGAAGCCGATTTTAACTCTTTTGCAGCCGGCTCTAAACCCGTTATGTTAAAGTTATGCACTTAAAAAGCCCTCAAAAAAATACTTTTTTACTAGTTTTACCCGCTATTCTATATATAATAGCCAAATATTGTCCACTTTTAATAAAAATAAATATTACGCTTACAAAGGTTGTGATGAACAATTTAGCTACAAAAAGCTCACAAATACTCACATCAAGTGACATAGAAAACCTAGCTCGCCGTTTTGGTGGGAAAAGTGACGACTACATAGAAATTATGAATACACAAAAAAATCAAAAAACAATTAACAAGTATGCGCTATTGAAAGAAATTGATGACGCATTAAAAACATCTAAAGAAAAAAAATAAAAAAGGTAAACTCCATTGCAAAGGATTTTTATTAAAGGTATCAAAGGCGGCATAGGTAGCACATCAGTTGTTGCAAACTTAGCGTGCGTTTTGAAAAAATCTGATGTTGATGTGGTTGCCATAGACCTAGATGCTAAAAGTGACCTTGGTTTGCACTTTGGCCTTAAGTGGACAGCCACAAAAGGTTGGAGCAACGAGAGTACTTTTGACGATGCATTATTACATTTTCGTAAAGACAGCGATGGCGTTCTTTTTTTACCCCATGGCGATAACGAAGCAACGCTAGATGAAATTATAGCCACGATTAACAATTGCAAAAAGCTGGACTATAAAGAATCTGCTTGGATAATATTCGACTGCCCTTCACACATTAATATTTCTCACTACCCGTTGGAAGAAAACGATATTGTTATTGAGCTAGTCACTTGCGATGCAATTTGTCATAGCCTCATATATAAGCGCCTTCAAACTCTTAAGTCAGTAGAGTCAAGCTGGAAACACTTTTTTGTCGTTAATCGTTACAACGCAGCCTCAGTGTTAGAATTTGATCTATTTTCTCTTTGGCAATCTACATTGCCATTTATGGCGCCGTTTTTTATCAACAGTGATGAAGTTATTAAAGAGGCCACAGCTAATCGTAATGTAGCCCTTAATTGCGCACCATACAGTGTAGCGAACGATGACTTTGAAACATTGGCCGGTTGGCTTGTAAGCAAGGCGGCGAACTGACGATGAGCTTTACTCTTTTTTACAAAAGGCCCATACACAGTACATTGTATATTCTATTGAGTATATTATTCACTGATAAGCTTGTGCGTTACATTTTATTTAAATTTCATAGTTACTTTAATCAGCACAAAGTAAATGTAATTGAAGCCTTTTTAATGCCCTTTATAACTTTGTTCGGTTCATTATTTGTAAATATAAAAAAGAACAAAGAAAACTTTGAGTTAGCGTTATATAACTATTATCCACACTTAAGGTTACCATACAGAACTTATATCTATTCCAATATTATACGCTTTGTTATTCAGAGCATATTTTTGCTTTTTGCTGTTCATAAACCCAGAAAAAAATCAGTGTCCATAAAAAAGCATGCTGTAAATTATTTTTATGACGGGGTCAGTTACAGCCTAAGGCAACTTCGTTGGTACGACCTTAAATTAGGCCGATTAATAAGGCGCCTTTTTTCCAAAAACAACAAGCCTAAAAAAAGTGCTTTTAAAACAATGGCAGACGCTCGTATTTGGCAGAACAAACTTATTAAATACATCGTTGTTGCACTGATATTATTCTTGCTTGCCATATTTGTTACCATTCCCTTTAGCCTTGAAGCGCAAGCAGTGTTTATTAGCTTTATTTTACTGGTTGCTTACGCGCTCAAACGCGTAAAAGGCCATATGGCCACGATTGTAATGATTACCTTATCTGTCACTACATCTTCGCGGTACTTGTGGTGGCGATACACTGAAACACTTAATTGGGATGACCCTTTAGCACTTACATTAGGTGCTGGCTTGTTACTAGCAGAAACATACGCATGGATGGTACTTATTTTAGGTTTTTTTCAAACCATTAATCCACTTGAAAGAAAACCTGTCATGTTGCCAAAAAATACTGACTTATGGCCAACGGTAGATATTTACATTCCTACTTACAATGAACCTTTAAGTGTTGTAAGGCCGACTACCCTTGCCGCATTAAGCATAGATTGGCCAGCAGATAAGCTGAAAGTCTATATTTTAGATGATGGTAAACGTCCTGAGTTTGGTGAATTTGCTAAACAAGTGGGTGCGGGTTATTTAACAAGACCAGATAATAACCATGCAAAAGCCGGAAATATGAATAGTGCTATGCGCTACACAGATGGTGACTATATTGCCATTTTTGATTGCGACCACGTACCTGCTCGTTCATTTTTGCAAATGACCATGGGACAGTTTTTAAAAGACAGTAAAGTGTGTTTAGTACAAACACCACATCATTTTTTCTCCGCAGATCCATTTGAGAGAAACTTAAATAACCACAGTCAAATTCCAAACGAAAACATGTTGTTTTACGGGCTTATTCAAGACGGAAACGATATGTGGGATGCTACGTTCTTTTGTGGTTCGTGTGCGGTGCTCAAAAGAGAAGCGCTTGATGAGATAGGTGGCTTCGCTTTTGAAACCGTCACCGAGGATGCTCATACTGCGCTGCGAATGCAACGCGCAGGTTATAAAACTGCCTATATAAATATCCCTCAAGCTGCTGGCCTTGCCACTGACAGTTTATCAGCTCATATTGGCCAGCGAATTCGTTGGGCACGAGGTATGGCGCAAATATTTAGGCTCGATAACCCGCTGTTAGGCAAAGGCTTGAACATTCCTCAGCGACTTTGCTACTTAAACGCTATGCTGCATTTTCTATCAGGTATTCCGCGCATTGTATTTTTAACCGCGCCCCTGGCACTTATATACTTTAATGCATACATTATTTACGCGCCATTTTTAGCTATTTTTATCTACGTTGTACCTACACTTATTCAAATAAAAGCAACTAACTCACGAATACAAGGTAAGTATCGCTATTCGTTCTGGGGCGAAGTTTACGAATCTGTGCTTGCTTGGTACATATTAAAGCCAACAACAGTTGCTTTGTTTAATCCAAACAAAGGTAAATTTAACGTTACCGAAAAAGGTGGATTAAACGATAAAGAGCATTATGACTGGGGTATTTCTAAGCCATATTTGGTTTTACTCGCTATTAATTTAGTCGGTATGTTAGTTGGTATTTTGCGCCTCTTTTTTGGCGACCCTACGCAAGTTGGTGTACTGCTGATTAGTATGGGGTGGGCGCTTTATAATATTATCATTTTGGGTGCTGCGGTTGCCGTGGCAGCAGAAGCACGCCAAGTTAGGCATTCACACCGCATTAAAGCAAACTTCCCAGCGGGAGTTCGTTTAGCAAATGGCCACACATTAAAAGTAAAAATTACAGATTACTCCGATAACGGCGTAGGAATAGAAACCGACCATGCACATGCTTGTCGTGTAAACGATAAAATAGAATTATTAATGAGCCGCGGTAATAAGCAATTTTCGTTTACTACCCATGTTTGTAATACTCGGGGTAATCAAATTGGCTTAACCATTAAAGATTTATCTCTTGAAAAACAGCGCGCGTTTATACAATGTACATTTTCACGAGCAGATGCGTGGCTTGACTGGCAAAATAACTTTAGACATGACCGTCCATCTTACAGTTTTAAAGAAGTGCAAAAAACCAGCCTTAGAGGGTTTAGTAATTTGCTATTTCATGCGCCACGAGCGCTCCAACCGACCATTCAGTTTATTACTGATATAGTTGTATACGTAAACTCATTTACTCCAAAAAGACCAATAGTGCATAATAATTATGATTAAAAAGTTGCTTAATATATCCCTAACATTGTCGCTTATTTGTTGCGCTTACTTTGCGCATGCAATTGAGCCATTACAAAATAAATCAATGTTCATTAATGGATACCCTGAGAGCGCTCAGGTGTCGAGTTTACGTTTAGAGTTTGAAGCGTTAGGCTTTACAGGTTTTAGGCTCAACGGGGTAAATAACAACTCCCGCGTTGACTTTACAAACCGAATAGATAAATTGACTACCAATTTAAAGCTTAACTTTTCGTATACTAACTCGCCTTCATTAATCGCGAATGTTTCGCACTTAAAAGTATACTTTAATGATAATTTAGTCACTGTTTTACCTATTAACGAACAACTTAGTATTGTAAAGAACACAGTGCAGCATAGCCTCGATCTTAACGCTAAATACATTCAAGATTACAACCAAGTCCGCTTTGAATTGGTTGGTTATTACGACCTTAGATGTCAAGACTACTTCAGCCGTACTATTTGGACAGAAATAAATAAATCAAGCAACATAACGCTCGACCAAAAGCAGCTTGCTATCGATAGCCGTTTAGAATACCTCCCAGAGCCGTTTTTTGATGAAAAGGATTACAACAAGCTTAACCTTCCATTTGTATTTGCTAAAACACCCAATACCCAAGCTATTGAGGCAGCAGCAACGCTATCGAGTTGGTTTGGAGCCCAAGCTGATTGGCGTGGATTTAATTTTCCCGTAACGTTAAATAAATCGCCTGATCAACACAGTGTGGTTTTTATTACTAATGATTCAAAACCTGATTTTTTGAAAGATTACCCAGATGTTGAAAAACCAACGATTGAAATCATTTCAAACCCATTTAATCGTTATTATAAAATGTTACTGATATTGGGCCGTGATGAAGCTGATTTAAAAACAGCGGTGACTGGCCTTGCATTTGGCCACAAAGTAATGACTGGAAGAAGCGCAAGTATTGAAGCCATAAATCAGTTGCCACTTCGAAAAGCGTATGATGCACCACGCTGGCTTAGAAGCGATCGTCCAGTGCATTTTGACGAGCTTATTGACTACCCTACGCAACTACAGGCGCAAGGTCTTAATAATGGTCCAGTAAAACTAAACATTCGCTTTGCACCTGATCTATTCACGTGGCGTGAAAGAGGAATACCTATTACTCTTCAGTACCGTAGCACGCCAGAATCAGAAGCCATCGACTCTCGTTTAAATATGCTAATAAACCAAGAATTTATAAGTGGTTTTTTACTAGATGAAAACAACGATTTATTACAAACAACACAAGCGTTGTTGCCACTAGTTGCCAATACTGACACCACACAAAGTACAGAAGGCTTTTCTGTCAATGGCATTAATTTAGCTAACAGAAATGAACTTAACTTTGACTTTAGGTTTGGCGTACTCAAAAAAGGCGAATGTGCTGTTGCACCTCCTGGCGGTGAGTTTGGTGTTATTGATGGCGATTCAAGCATTGACGTAAGTGAATTTGATCACTACATCGCATTACCAGATCTGAACGTATTTGCTAATAGTGGCTTTCCTTTTACCAAATATGCTGATTTACAAAAAACACTTGTACTTATTGATGAAAACCCAACACCTAATGCTTTAACCGTTTTATTTAACTTAACGGGGCACTTTGGCGCAATCACCGGCTACCCAACCCACAGAATGAGTGTTGCTCATTTAAATGAGGACGCTGATTTAGATGATAAAGACATACTCGTTATAGCTAAACCTAACAGTATTGCTAATGACTTAGATGAAGATGCACAAACAAATGTTTTGCTTAACAATAATCAGCGCGCAATTAAACAAGCAATTTATAATGGTGCATACGACGAACAAACGACCGATAAAGTAGAGGTTAGTATTAAAAGTAGTGGCGATATGGCAGTTATAACAGGGTTTCAATCACCGTTTGACTCAGACCGCTCTATTGTCTCGTTGAGTGCTACGACGCAAAATGCATTTTCTATACTTGACGATGTTCTAATGAACTCAGAAAAATTAGCTCAAGTAAAAGGTAGTGCAGCCATTATCAACTCACAGGGTATTAAAACCATTCAAGTAGATGAGCAATACTTTGTAGGCCATATCCCAGTCCATACATTAGTGTGGTTTCACTTATCTGATCATCCATTTATTTTGGCATTACTGTCTATTTTAACGCTATTGCTGATCTCATTTATCTTATGGCGATTATTACAAGCACTAACTTACAAGCGTTTAGCTGAAGGAGACGAATAATGAAATCACTCGTTAATATGTTTTTTACTGTGATGGCACTATTTGCTTTCAATGCCAACGCACAAGTTGAACAGTGCGAACCTTGGCAGTCGTGGCAAGTGTTTAAAAATCATTTTATAAGCCAAGACGGCCGCGTTATTGACTTGGGCAGTGATCAAAGTATCACAACCTCTGAAGGCCAATCATATGCACTATTTTTTGCGCTTATTGCCAACGATAAAGCCGCTTTTGATTCTGTTTTAAATTGGACCCAAGAGCATTTATCAGAGGGCGATTTAAGTACGCGTTTACCAGCATGGAAATGGGGACTAGATAAAAATCGCGTAGGGGGAATTTTAGATTCAAACCCTGCGTCAGATTCAGACCTATGGATTGCCTACAGTTTATCGCAAGCGGCAATTTTATGGGATGAACGCCGCTATAGTATTTTAGCCGCAGTGCTTGCTCAACGTATAATCAGAGAAGAAACCGCCTACATAACGGGCCTTGGCCTGTCTTTACTCCCCGCACCTGCCGGTTTTGAGTTTGACAATGAGCGCTATAAGCTAAATCCTAGCTACTCGCCGTTATTTATTTACCAGCAATTTAAAAAGCTTTATCCACATTCACCGTGGCATCAACTGCACGAAGGATCAGCTAAGCTAATTTTAGATACCGCACAGCAAGGCGTCAGCCCTGATTGGGTTATGTTTGATTCAAACCGCGGTTTTTACTACGACAGAAAAAATACAGATTTAGGTAGTTATAATGCAATTCGTGTTTACCTTTGGGCGAGTATGATGGCAAAAGATGCACCCTACAAACAAGAGCTTCTTACTCAGTTTGCACCGTTTGTGGACACTATTGAAGAGCGCGGCCATGTTCCTTTAAATACGTACGCTCAATCAGGTAAATCTGAAAAAAGAGGGCCTTTGGGCTTTAACGCTGCCCTGCTGCCTTTGTTAGCAGAGCAAGGTAATGATGAGCTGGTAATGGCCATTCAGCAAAAGCTAATGATTGATAAGTCTTTTACACAAACACGTTATTACGACAGTGTATTGCATTTATTTGGTGAAAGTGCTGTAAACAAGCGCTTTAAAATAACGGCTGATGGAACGCTACTACCTACTTGGAGCACTGAATGTCGTTAAGGTTGGCCTTAGCTTGTACATTGGCACTAAGCACAAATTTAAATGCCGCAACAATAAATGATATTGATACACAATCGGTTGATTGGTTATTAAACCAAATTAGTATTGGTGAAGCACAACAAAACAAAAGACTTGTTGAAGATAGCCTGCAGAAGTTGGTTGCAATTGCCCCTACCCGAATAGAAACGCAATGTGCGCTTGCACATTACGACTTTACGAATGGCAATACAGACCAGGCAAACTTGTTATTAAGTAAGCTTGATAACCAACTAACACAACAAACACCTTGCGTAAAAAAACTCAAGGTTATGTCTCGTATTCAAGGTAAAGACAAGGCAGTAATTCAAGAAGCAAAGCTGCTTGCTCGTGCCGGCAGGTATGAACAAGCACGTCAAATTTACAATAAAATATTTAATGATGTTTATCCTACTTTAAACTTTGAGCTTGAGCATTTAAGCTGGTATGCCCAGGACAGCGCTCAATGGCAAGGGGTTAAAAATGGTTACAAACAATTATTAAAACGCTATGACAACCTAGGCACTATAGAAGTTGCTTATGCCAGACATTTACTAAGACGTAACCCACGCGATAAAGCAGCTATGCGTATTTTAAGTAAGTATGGATCTACATCGGGTTTTAGTGATGAAGTTGAAAGTATTTGGCTCTCTGCATTAAAAAATATGCCAATAAACAGTAATACTGACAAGCAATTTCAGCAATACTTTATACTTTACCCGTTTAGTAATAAGGGAGAGTTACAGTATCAAGACTTTAAAAAGCAATTAAAAGCACGCCAAAAATTATTAGCCGACCCTGCTTATCAGCTCTGGTTAAAAGGCAATAATCTACTCGAACAAGAAAAGTTAAAAGCAGCAGAACCTCTTCTGTTAAAAGCCTTAAAAGGCCGCCCTACTGACGGCGAAATCATGAACAGCTTAGGCATACTTTACCTACAACTAGGTGAAAATGGTAAAGCCTATAATTATTTTACACGTGCACAAAAATACACTGCCGACTTTGCAGAGCGAAATACCCTTAAAAGCATGGCTAAAACAGCTAAGTTTTGGCTGTATATTCGCCAAGTAAGAGACGCTATAGATAGCAGTGAATTTAGAGTTGCTAAGCTAAAACTCGATTTAGCCGCCGCATTAGAAGAAGAACCTAATACCGTATTGGCGAATCGTGGCACCTTACAATTTACCCAAGGGCTATATTCACAAGCTGCGCTTACCTACCAAGTGGTGCTTAAAAGCGAGCCTTTAAACGAAGGCGCCCTATTTGGCTTACTTGAAATTGCAAAGCTTGAACAAAGTGAAAAAACGCTCACATCTTTTTTTAATCGACTTTCATTTTCACAAAAAGAAATATTAAGAGCGTCATATTTAAGCTCATTAAGTAGCGTGTATAGAGCTAAGGCAACAAAGCTAACTGAAGCTGGTGAATTAGAAGAGGCTGAAAAAATATTAAAAGAGGCTATTCAAGCAACACCAGAAGAGCCTTGGTTATATTACGACTTAGCGTTTATATATCAACAAAAAGGACTCACCGACAAAGCTCGCTCATTGTTTAATAATGTATTGTGGCAATTTCCGCTAAATTCACAGCTTAGGTATAGCCATGCACTGTTTTTGCGTGCTTTAGACGATTACCAAGGTGCGCTTGCTACGCTTCAGTATATTCCATTTAAATCTCGCGATGCTGACATTGTATCTCTTGAACATCAGTTACAACTTAATGAGTCTTTAGCACAAAGCGAACGTTTTATTAATTCTCAAAATAAAGCGGCTGCTATTTATCACTTAAGTGCGTTAGAAGCACAAAATTTAACGCCACCAATGAAAGCTGAGCTAGCACGAAGCTGGTTTAGCATAGAAGAACAAAACCACGCTTTAAAACTCATGCGTGACGCATTAGCTGAAGACCCCTCATTATCAGCCTATTGGCATATGTTGTATGGAGAATGGCTTTTAGCACAGGGTAATAAAGCTCAGACTACGGATTGGTTTAATCGTTATCGGCTTCCTGAAAATGCCTCTGAGAGTGAAATAGATCAGTTTGTGCAATTACAAAATGCCTATTATTCTGAGTATTTTAGTGGCAGTGATCTTATTGCGAAGCTAAATCAGCTTGATCAAAAATACCCAAGTTCATCAGCAACAACAACTGCGCTAATAAATGCAAACTTAGCACTTGATCAAAACCAATCTGCGATTATTTTATACGAACAAAAAGTAAAAAATAATCAGCTAATTGAACCTCAAGCTTTAATGGCAATATCCAAAGCCTACAGAGCGCTTGGTGATGATTTCCAATCGAAAGAAGTCACACAACTCGCGATTGAACAAAGTACAACGCAAGAAAGTTATTTTCAGCGTCAAATTATGGAGTCGTTAAACGATTTTAACTACGCAGGTGATGCCCTTTACTTAGCTGAACAGCTTATTCAAAAAGCACCTAATGATTTAGAGCTTCGTTATTTAGGCGCGCAAGTTGCCTCTAATTTTAATGAAACAGAGCAAGCACAAACGTGGTACGCACAAACGCTTTCACCTAATCGTCAACTGAATGAGAAAGAACTCTACACATCCCTTTCGCGCATCAACGAAAACGACGAGTGGTATATAAACGGTGCCAAACGAGAACTACTCAGCCAACAAAACAAAAACCAAGCCTACATTGCCGTTGGTGTAAATTTTAGCGGACAAGTAAGTACTGAAAGTGAGGCCACATTGGGCGCTGGTTTAGTCCCTATTGAAGCGTACTTTCCGCTTTGGCAGGGGCAAGGCTTTGTAAAAATAGATCCTACAAGTATTAGCGCGCAAACAACACGATTTGACGAGCAATTTGCTGGCAGTCGATACGGTCAAGGCGCTTTGTGTATATTTACCTGTGGTATTGACGAGGTAAGTCCTGAGCAAGATGGCGTTGATATTGGCATTGGTTGGCAGAACGAAAACTGGCGCGTAGATATTGGCACAACACCACTGGGCTTTTTAATCGAAGACATTGTATGGGGTGTTAACTATTCGGACGACTTTGGTGACTTTGGCTATAGCCTTGAGTTAGAAAAACGACCAGTAACCAGCTCAGTACTCGCCTATGCAGGCCTTGAAGACGTTAATACTGGTAAAATTTGGGGGGGGGTTCGCTCAACTGGTTTAACCGCTAATGTTTCTCATGATTTAGGCGGCAATTGGGGATTTTGGTCTAGTGCTGACTTTACATTGTACAAAGGTCAAAACGTAAAAGATAACCAACGCTACCGCTTGATGGGCGGCACCTATTATCGTGTGATAAGCAATCAAGACCGCGAATTTACAGTGGGTGCAAGTTTATTGCATTGGGCCTATAAATTTAATTTAAGTGAAGAAACCTGGGGCCACGGCGGTTATTACAGTCCGCAAAACTATGTAGGTCTATCCGTGCCACTCACTTATGACGCGCGTTGGGGCGATGATTTTGTTTATCGATTAAAAACCGGTGTTTCGTACTCGCAAACAAAAACTCAATCTATTGATTTCTTCCCTAACGATAGCGATTTGCAAATAGCTGCGTATGATAGAGAATCAATAACAGGTGTTGACCCTGTATTTGAAGGTGAAACAAGTTCTGGTGTTTCATATAATCTTGAAGGTAGTTTTGAGTATAGAATAACGCCGAATTGGTTCTTTGGTGGCTACTTAGCCATCGATCGCTCTGACTTTTACGAACCAAACTTTGGTCAACTTTACATACGTTACTATTTTAACCCTGTTTATGGAACGCTTGAGTTCCCAGGTACCCCTATTGTTCCTTATGCTGAGTTCTAACTTGGCATAAGGTGATACACCGCGCAATACTTCCCCTAGCACTAAGGTATATGTATACTTGTGCCCAATTGTAACTAGGATAAGGGTGTGTCTCTTACCTTCTGGTGTTACTACCATATAGCAAATCATTATCTTAGCTACAAATAATAAACTGATGGTCGAGCATTTTAGTATGACTAAATACTAAGATAGCTAAAGCAAAAAATTATAAGGCCATTACAACAATTCTTAAAGTTAGGAAGTAAATATGAGTTCAGCTCCAGATAGTGGTTGGTTTGGCCACCCTAAAGGACTTTCGACATTGTTCTTCACTGAAATGTGGGAACGAATGAGTTATTACGGTATGCGAGCTATGCTCGTATTATTCATGACAGCAAGCTTACAAGAAGAAGGCCTTGCCTTTACTGTTGCATCAGCTGCTGCAATCTATGGTTTGTACACAGGCGCAGTATACTTTTTAGGCTTACCAGGTGGTTGGCTAGCTGATAGATTGCTTGGTGGTCAAAAAGCAGTTTGGTATGGCGGCATAATTATTATGATTGGCCATATTATTTTGGCTATTCCACATGATTATTCTTTCTTTATTGGCTTAATATTTGTAGCAACAGGTACTGGTTTACTAAAACCAAATATCAGTGCAATGGTAGGCCAATTATATAGCGATGCTGATGAGCGTCGTGATGGCGGTTACGCTATTTATTACATGGGTATTAACATGGGTTCTTTAATAGGTTACTACGTATGTGGTTACTTTATGGAGAACGTAGGCTGGCACTGGGCATTTGGTGCGGCAGCTGTAGGTATGGCCATTGGTTTAGTGCAGTACAAACTCACACTTAATAACTTACCAAAGCACAGTGCTTTACCGGCTAATCCATTAGGCTCTAAAGGTACTTCACGTGCATGGGGCGGTATTGCTGCATTTATAATTGCAGCTGCTGCAGTTACTACGGCTGCAATGACCGGCACTATTGTTATTAATCCAACTGTAGTTGCAGGTTACACAGCCATTGTATTTACTATTATCTTTTTTGTTTATTTTGGAGTTATTTACTTTACAGGTAATTTAACAGATGCCGAAAAACAAAGAATGTGGGCACTATTTTTAGTATGTATTGCATCTGCATGTTTTTGGTCTGGCTTTGAACAAGCTGGTTCATCATTAAACTTATTTGCTCGCGACTATACTGACCGTCTTATTGGTACTTTTGAAATCCCTACAACGTGGTTTCAATCATTAAACTCACTGTTTATTATTGCTTTATCGCCATTTTTTGCAGCGCTTTGGATTAACTTATCTAAAAGCTTAGTATCACCTAGCTACAGCGTTAAATGTGCAATTGGCTTAATTATCATGGCATCAGGCTTTTTAGTTATGTTTATGGCGGCTCATTACGCAGCTGAAGGCTTAAAAGTTGCGCCTTACTGGCTTGTTACTACGTACTTTTTACATACAGTGGGTGAGCTTTGTTTAAGCCCTGTAGCATTAAGTGCTGTAAGTAAGTTATCGCCTAAACGTTACACTGGCCAAATGATGGGTGTGTTTGTATTAACTTACTCAATCGGTAACATCATCGCAGGTTTACTTGCTGGTAATTTCGATCCGAATAATGTTGATGAAATTCCTAACTTATACTTACAAATTGCATTATTTAGCATTGGTGTTGGTGTTGTTTTAGTACTAATGACTTTTAAAGCTAAAGTATGGGAAAAACAAGGTTTAGAAGAGAAAGTCTCTTAATTATTGTTTATTTCAAATGTAGCAATATAACCTAAGACAATTCCTCCATAGCTTCTATGGGGGAATTTTTTATTCAACTTTGCCCTTCCCCCGTTAACTGATATTATATCCTGATTGGTTATTGAATAGACTCAGGGACATCCGTAGATGCAATCGTTAACGATATCACGTGTTATTATATTTATATTTCTTAGCTTTATTCTAACTGCCTGTGGTAGCGGTGATGAAGTGACGGTTAATCCAAACGATCCTGTTGAGCCTGAACCTAGCAAATTAACACTATCAAGCGCTAATGGTTTAGAGGCTACATTAGACGAAGGCAATTTTATATTTAATGCACCTTCCAGTGCTATTTCTAGTGATGTAGAGCTTACCTACGAGAAAACATTATTAGATGAGACGAATATACAACAAAATATAATTTCTGATTTACATGCGCTTACGCCCTCCACGCTTACTCTTGAAAAACCTATTACCATTACAATAAAAATCCCTGATGACTATGCATTAGGCGGACAACTGTTTATCGCAAAACTATCAGGCGCTAATTGGGATACTGTTACAAATTCAATAGTTTTAGATGGATTTGTTAGCGCTCAAGTAACAACACTGGGCACATATGCAATACAAATGCAGCGCAATGAAGCTTTCGCAAATATCGGCCCAACTTGCGACGCTAATGCAACAGAGCAATCGGTAAGGTTTGTTCACGTTGCAGATTTACATGCTCGCTTTGGCTATGAAGAGCAATATTTCAGCCGGATCAAAGCCTACTACAACCAAGTAGCAAGCCAAACTCCGCACACCTTATTTACAAACGGTGGTGACGACTATGAAAAAGGCACCGTTGCTGAGCAATTATCACAAGGTACCGCGACAGAAGAAGCTATTAAAGCAATGCAGTTTGACCTACGAGTCGTTGGAAATCATGATTATGCTTGGGGCCCTGAAAAATTACTAAGTTATTCCCAAGACGAGAATGCAATCGTACTTGCTAGTAATACTCGTTATGAAGCAGAGCAACTACAAGATTTTGAAGGCGTAGGATTTGCAAAAGTTCAAGTAGGATGTATTACACTTGGTGTGTTTGGCATGACCTCAGTGCCATGGAATGAGCTAGATGAACCTATTCAAGATGATCCGATCCCTGATTTTATTAAACAGTTTAAAATGAGCTGGCAATGGCAACAAATCGCACAAAGCATCGTAAACCAATACAGTGATGATGTAGATTACATGATTATGTTGAGCCATTTAGGTGTAGGCCAAGATACTGATATGGCAACAAACGTACCCGGTATCGACTTAGTACTTGGCGGCCATACACACGGTGGGGAAAGCTACACAACCCTTGATAACGGCGCTATTGTTTTACAACCGGACTTTTACGCTAAAGGTATTACGGACTTAACGCTTAATTTTAATTTAGCTGATAAATCATCCCCAGTTGTTGATTACAAAACGATTGAAACCGATACAATTGATGAACGCGATGAGGCAACAAAACTAGCTATAGATGAGATAATGGGGCGTTATGCTCCCGATGCAGAAACTGAAATCGCTATTTCTGAAAACTATCCAACTGATGCGCAGCTAGCCGAAATAACCGCCTTAGCCGCAAAACATTCAAGCACAATTAGCGCAGCATTACTTAATCCTGAACTAGTACAAAAGCGCTGGACACCCGGCACACTTACTCAAGAAGACTTCCATAAAGCTTTTTACGTAGAAAGACAGCCATCAAATACGCCAGGGTTTAACTCTATTTATAAAGTAACTGTATCGGGAAGCGACTTAACAACGATGTTTGCAAGTCAACCAGATTGGTTTTTACTTAAACCTGAGGATATACAACCCACTAATAATTACGAAGTTGCACTATTTAAAGGAGCAGCTTTGAATCCTGATTTATTTTTTAATAGTGTTACATTCTCAAACGTAGAACCGATAGCTGAAGCTTGGTGGCTACTTGATAAATATGCACGTGCTAGAACAAGTCAGTGCCTACACCTTGACACAGACACCGAACTTTATTCATGCAACAACTTAGCAAATGTAACCGTATGGAACTTTGACGATACTAACAACCCGTTAGCAGCTGATTTTGGACCTTCAATACTTAGCTACTTTGATCCAGATGAAACAAATTGGGGCACTGCAGAGACACAATATAGCACCACTACTCAATTAAATATTGATGATTTAAGTGATGGTCCTTCAGGTGTTATGGCGTTTTCTCGCCACGCTCCAACAGAAGGCTTACTTATTGATTTAAACACACCAGCAAATGGTGACTTTGCAAATGAAGGAATGGTGTCTGACTACACCTTAGTGATGGATTTATACTGGCCCGCAGAAGGTAAAGATATTTACCGTGCAATTATGCAAGCCAATACAACTGATTATCTTAATGATGATGCCGATATGTTTATTGACCCAAGCGGCGGCTATGGACAAGCAACTAGCGATAGCGGCTATTTTGGCAATACACAACCTGACTCTTGGCATCGTATAGCTTTTGTATTTTATACAGCACCAACCAACGGGGTGTTTGAAGTCTATATAGATGGAGAACTTGCTGGCGTAAAAGAGGATGGCGAAATCGATAGTCGCTGGGCACTCAATCAATCTGTATTGCTTTTTACAGATAACAATTATGAAACAGTACCAGGGTACTTAAATTCGCTGCTTTATGCAGGACGTGCTATGACCAGAGATGAAATTAAAAGTATGGGCGGCGCACAACAAAAGCTCTCTTTTGAGCAATCGACACGAGTGCTAAATCAAACCATTGAGCGCCATTACCAAGCAGCTCCAGCAATTAAAACTAACGTGTGGATAGAGCAGCGAAACAAGTTCTTTGGTAATGGCTCTTAAAGTGTAAACAATTAAATACAAACAGGCTTTGGCTTGTTCATTATAAAAGGGGGGTTGACGCAGGTTAAACCTCCTTTTTAGTATTTAAATACAACAACTTAAAAACAAGTGCTTCCACTTTAATTTGTACCATATAACTTCATTTTATTTAACTGTATTACAAACGCGTAACTTTATAATAACCGTCCTATTAAATTTACACATACCACATTTACTAAATAGTGCCCCCCTCTTCCCCAAATTAAAAATCTGGTTGATTATCTACTGCAATATGACAACAACACATAATCGCAGTGCTTAATTGCGGGAGTAATAATAATGAGTGAAGTAAATAACTATTTGGGTTTAGTCGGTATTGAGTTTACCGAGTACGCAACACCTGATGCTGATTATATGGATAAAGTATTTACTGATTTTGGCTTCTCTAAGCTTAAAAAATTCAAAGGTAAAGACATTGTTTATTACAACCAAAACGACATTCACTTTTTACTGAATAACGAGCGTGAAGGTTTTTCTGCAGAATTTGCTAAAAGCCATGGCCCTGCTATTTGTTCAATGGGTTGGCGTGTTGAGAATGCGCAAAAAGCATTTGAAACAGCTGTAGAACGTGGTGCAAAACCAGCGACCGACTCAACGCATAAAAATATGCCTTACCCTGCGATCTATGGTATTGGCGACAGCCTAATTTACTTTATTGAACAATTTGGCGACAAAGGCACTATTTACGAAAGTGATTTTGAAGACTTAGAAACGCAAAATGTTGTAGAAGATAAAGGCTTTATCCGAATCGATCATTTAACCAATAACGTTTATAAAGGCACCATGGAAAAATGGGCTAACTTTTATAAAGACGTATTTGGTTTTACTGAAGTACGCTACTTTGACATTAAAGGTCAAAAAACAGCGCTTATTTCGTATGCACTTAAATCGCCATGCGGCACCTTCTCTATTCCAATAAACGAAGGTAAAGGTAACGATAACAACCAAATTGATGAATACCTTGGTGAGTACAACGGCCCAGGCGTTCAACATTTAGCGTTTTTAACAGATGACTTAGTAAGCTCTCTTGATAAGCTTGATAAATCAACAATTGCCACTTTAGATATTATCCCAGAGTACTACGATACTATTTTTGACCGTGTACCTTGGGTTGCTGAAGATAAAGAAAAAATTCGTGAGCATCAGATACTCGTAGATAGCCAAAGTGAAAATTGTTATTTATTACAAATTTTCTCTAAAAACTTATTTGGTCCAATCTTTATAGAAATGATCCAACGCGTTGATGATGGTGGCTTTGGTGAAGGTAACTTCCAAGCATTATTTGAATCAATCGAACGTGACCAAGAGCGTCGCGGCGTTTTATAAAATATTTGAGTAAATTAAAAGCAGCGAACTTCGCTGCTTTTTGTCGTTTTAATATTTAAAAAGTATGGCGCCAAGTACAAGTATGATTAAATAAACTATACCTTGTCGCCATACAGTAAAATCCAAAGGAAATGTAATGAGCCTAATTAACGAAACCCACGATATTAATTTAACCAGCTGGGTAGAATCAGCTAATGTTGATAATTGCGACTTCCCGATTCAAAACTTACCGTTTGCAGAATTTCGTCGTAAAGGGTCTGATGAGGCCTTTCGTGGTGGTGTTGCAATTGGTGACCAAGTAATCGATTTAGCAAAACTAAATAAATTAAACGTTTTAACAGGTGACGCTAAAACAGCCGCAGATGCAGCAAGTGAAGCAACTCTAAATACATTTATGGGTTTAGGGGGGCAGTATTGGTCAGCACTTCGTTTAGCGCTTTCAAAAGCACTACGAGCAGGCTCTGAGCACCAACAAGCGCTTAGCGATACGCTTGTTGCACAATCCGATATAGAGTTTTCTTTGCCTTGTCGCATCGGTGATTACACCGACTTTTACACTTCTATTTATCACGCTACAGCTGTGGGTAGTTTATTTCGCCCTGACAACCCATTATTACCTAACTATAAATGGGTACCTATTGGTTATCATGGTCGCTCTTCATCTATTGACGTATCGGGTCAAACATTTCATCGCCCTAAAGGTCAAACCAAAGCGCCAGACGCAGAAGTGCCATCATTCGGTCCTTGTAAACGCCTTGATTACGAACTAGAGCTGGGTATTTACTTAGGTAAAGGCAATGCACTGGGCGATGCAATCGCTATCGAAAATGCTGAAAACCACGTATTTGGCTTTTGTGTATTTAACGATTGGTCAGCACGTGACTTGCAAGCGTGGGAATATCAACCGCTTGGTCCATTTTTAGCTAAAAACTTTGCCTCAACTGTATCGCCTTGGATTGTAACAACCGAAGCATTAGCACCTTATAGAACAAGCTGGACACGTGATGAAAACGATCCACAGCCTATGGACTATTTAGAATCAAAAGCGAATCGCGACCAAGGTGCTTTTGATATTCAAATGGATGTTAGAATTCAAACGCAAAAAATGCGTAGCGAAGGCCATAACCCAACGCGCGTATCAACATCGAGCTTTAAGCACTCTTACTGGACTGTGGCACAAATGGTTACTCATCACACAGTAAATGGCTGTAACTTTATGCCAGGTGACATGCTAGGTTCGGGCACTCAGTCAGGTCCAACGCACGAAGAAGCAGGTTCATTACTTGAGCTTTCTCGTGGCGGTAAAGAAAAAATTACGCTAAGTAATGGCGAACAACGCAGCTTTTTAGAAGATGGCGATAACGTTATTATGCGTGGCTGGTGTGAAAAAGAAGGCTATGCACGTATAGGTTTTGGCTCTGTAGAGAGTACTGTACTGCCGGCAAAATAATACGCATATTAAAAAATTTATTAAAAGGGCTGCTTACTAAAAGCAGCCCTTTTTTATTAATTTTTGAACAGTTACAATTTTTTTCTAGCTTTTTTAACTCAAATTGCTATCTTAATTCGGTTAATAGCCAGTGTTTATATGCCATGTCAGTATTTATAAAGTCTTTTTATCATAAATTTTTCCCTGCTCGTCAGCTACTTATTCGTCAAAATGGCGAAGTTAAGCATGTTGTTTTAGCCTCTTGGTTTCAACTTCTTGTAGCGTTGCTTATTTTAGTCACTTTTACTTGGCTGAGTATTTCGAGCTTTCGTGTTTATACACAAACAAATAAAATCTCTGACATAAAACAAAATCAAATAACCGAGCAAACGCTGTGGCAACAAAAAGTCAGTGAGCAACAAGCCCTTCAAGCAACGCAGTTAGAGCAACTTGCAATTCTTGAGCAAAAGCAGGCGCTACTGCAAAGCATGATAGAATCCCTTCCTGCTTCAATTAGCAAAGACGTTATTAAGCTTGATACAGAACTTGATGTACCTATTAATGAAAATGGCAATGAATTTCATGAGCCATTAGTCGATGAAAATCAAAAAGGTAAACAAGCACAGTTAATCGCTCCAATCACATTCGCAACAAGAGTGGCCAACTTAAATAATCAATATGAGCAAAGCTTTACCTATTTAGATAACCAAATTAGTGAACGTCACCAAGCCATTTTAGCTATGGTTAAAGGCGCAGGAATTGAGTCTGCGCTTGAGCAACATTTAATATTAAGCGACCAAACAACCGCACAAGGTGGCCCACTTGATACATTTAACGAAACAAAAATTCCGAGCCACTTTTTAGCCATCGTTGATAAGTTATTAATATTAAATAATTTAGAAAACTTTTTAACTGAGCTACCAAATACCCTGCCTTTAGCTAAAGCTAAATACTATATTTCGAGTAATTTTGGCCTTAGAAAAGATCCCATGAATAGTAATCATGCCTTTCATAAAGGAATTGATTTAGCCGGTTGGCATAAAACCGAAATATTCGCTCCAGCAGACGCTGTAGTGCTTCGTGCCGGTCGTAATGGTGGTTATGGTAACTTTATTGAGCTTGAACATAAAAATGGCTTAGTGACTCGATTTGGACACTTAAATAAAATTAAAGTAAAGAAAGGTCAATCAATCACTAAACATGATGTAATCGGCCTAATGGGCAGCACCGGCCGAAGCACAGGCACGCATTTACACTACGAAGTATTACTTAATGGTAAACAAGTCAATCCTCTAAAAATAACAAAGGCGCTTTCTCGTGTTTGGTAGAAAAAAACAAAAAACAGTTAGCTCTAATTTAAAAAGAGTGAATCACACACCGTCTATTATTTCTGAAGACGTACGCCTTACAGGCACTTTAGTTAGCCAAGGTGAAGTACAGCTTGATGGCCGTATTGATGGTGACATAAAAGTGGAGCATTTAGTTATTGGCTCAGCGGGAGTTGTTGAAGGTATTGTTGAAGCTAAAAGCGTTATTGTTAAAGGTAAAGTTATTGGGTCAATTAATGCCAGTGAAGTAAAAGTACAAAGTGGCGCTCATGTTCATGGCGATGTATTTCACGATACATTGAGTATTGATGCAGGCGCAGTAATTGAAGGCAGTTTAAAGCAACGCTTTGAAAAAGAAGAGCCGGAACTAATTTCGAAAGAACTAAAACCCGCAAAAGAAGTTAAAGCATTATTGAAAGAAGATGGCAGCGACTTATCATTTGTAAATAAACAAGCCGCTGATAAAAGCTAAGTCAAATTAGCTTTACGTAAATTAATTTTTCTCAGTAATGTACATAGTAATATCTGCAGTGAAAACAAGCTCATTGCGGGTATTATACAGTTTAACCGGTACTACTAAGTCTTCTTTATCAATCCACTTATGTGGTAAATCAATTTCAGCGACTGCTCGTACATCTGTATCTACTTTAGCCAAATACCTAACTGTCATCCCTTTTGGGATCCAACGATGCGTTTTAACTGGCACTGTTGCATCAACCATTACACCTGCACACAATTCAGCTAAGTTACACTGCGCAATAGCATGAATAGTTCCAATATGATTATGAACGCTTCGGCGGTTTTTAACCACCGCACTACAATGGCCCTCTCTCAAATCGAGTACGTAAGGTTTCATCGAACCAAAATATGGCGCTTTAAAGCAAACAGCTTTAGTAAAAAGCCAATTCCCAAAAGGTAGGCGCTTAAATTTATGCCATGTTTGTACAAGTGCAGATTTATTACTCATTATTATTTTCCATCAACAGTTACTTTTTTAAAATTAACACATCAGACCAGTTTTAAAAAGTGCATTTATGCTGGCTTTTTCGCTTAATCCAATCAAAAAGTAAGAATGACGACCTATGCAGGGGTCATAAGCCCTTTCTTTTTTATGAGTGCCCACCTAAAATACGCGACAAAAGGAGACTCAATGCAAACACAGCCCGCTAAACCTAATATGACTTTGTTACTTATCTTAGCGTTACTCGTTATATTTTGCCCTATGGCAATCGATATTTACCTACCTGCTTTTCCAACTATTGCAGAACAATTTGCAGTTACTGAACAGCAAGTACAGCAAACCGTTGCTATTTTTATGCTAACAGTGGGTTTAGGCCAATTAATTGCAGGTCCTTTAGCTGATAAATTTGGCCGAAAGCCAGTGGCTATAGTGGGCATTAGTTTATATGCAAGCTCTGCATTACTCGCATACTACTCGCCTTCTTTTGAGATATTACTAATAGCACGTGCTTTTCAGGGATTTGGAGCCTGTGCCACATTTGTTGTCGCATTTGCGATAGTGCGTGATAAATATGGCAGTGAACGAAGCGGACAAATGATTACCTACCTTAACGGGATTGTGTGCTTTATTCCGGCAATGGCACCTATTTTAGGGGCTTGGCTTACCGTACAGTTTGGCTGGCGTATGAACTTTATGTTTTTAACCGCGTTTGCTATTTTGGGCCTTATTGTTACCCTATTCTTTTTTAGAGAAACTCGTCCTGCTGATAGCCATTATCAGGGCCATATTTTAGATTTACGTCGCTTTACACCGATTATTAAAACACCGGTATTTTTGTTTAATAGCCTAATTTGTATGGTCTCAATGTCGGCCATATTAGTGTATGTAACGCTCGCACCAGGCTGGCTTATTACACATTTAGGGGGTACCGTAGCCGACTTTACTTTTTGGTTTACGTTAAATGCCGTAATAAGTATTGTCGCAAGTTTTATTTTACCTACCTACATTAAACGAAATAGCCAACGTGCTTTGCGTGTCGGTGTGAGTGTACTGGTTTTCTCAGGCATTTTAATGCTAGCCCTTAGCGGTATAGAAACGGCATTTGCGCTTATGCTACCTATCTTAATTGCTGCATTAGGGTTTGCTTTAAGTTTAGGCTCTGCTGCAGGAATGTCTCTGTCTAGCTTTCCTAAACAAGCAGGCACAGCCTCTGCATTACTCGGTGCTATGCAAATGAGTGGCGCGAGTATACTTGTTGTTTTAACCCAATATTTAGGGCTAAGCACACCGTGGTTGATTGCTTTTCACTTATTATTGCTAGTTCCGCTTTGGCTTATTTTAATGAGCAAAAAAGCACATACTTTACACCCGGCTAAAAGTACTCAATGATCAATCCTGACTTTCTAGTCTCATTTTTATTAGCCAGCTTTTTAATGGCAGTAGCGCCTGGGCCATCAAATGCATTTTTGATGGCGCAAACATTTGCTAATGGTCGAAGTGCTGGTATGCAAAGTGCTTTTGGTTTTGCATTAGGTGGGGTTGTTCATACGCTATTTGCTGTTGTAGGCCTAAGCGCAGTCCTAAAAGCTTCCCCTAGTGCCTATGCAGCAGTGCAATACGCAGGCGCAGCATACTTATGCTATTTAGGGTTTATGATGATTAAAGGCACGCTAAATCAGCCAGAGCCGACATCTGATGACAAGCAAACCGATAAACCGCATATAAGTACCAGTAAAAAAAGTAATGTCATGTTTCAGGCCATGATGACTGAAGTACTAAACCCTAAAGTAGCATTATTCTTTATTGCATTTATTCCGCAATTTGTTGATCCAACGCTTTCATCGGCTACTTTTCAGCTCGCTTTTTTTGGCTTACTTTACCCTCTTTTTGCTTTTCCGATTGACTGCACGTATATTTATTTTGGCGACAAAATTGCACAGTTTTTTAGACGTAACCCAAATAGCCAACTTTGGATTGATAGAATCACCGGCATTGTATTTATTGCCCTTGCTATCAATCTATTATTTTAACTAACCAAAACAGTGGTTAACTAATAAAAAGAATTAGCATGGAACAAAAAACACAATCTCTTCCCGCACAAAAAAATATTGCTTTAGTGGCACACGATGGTAAAAAAGCAGCACTAAAATTATGGTGTGAAAAGCACAAAGAAATACTAAGTAAGCACACTTTATATGGCACAGGTACTACGGGGCATTTAATTCAAAAAACTACGGGGCTTGATGTAGTTCAGCTTTTAAGTGGTCCTATGGGCGGCGATCAACAACTTGGCGCTAAAATAGCAGAACATGAGATACATGTTTTAATATTTTTTTGGGACCCATTAGCATCACAGCCTCATGACCCTGATGTTAAAGCGCTGCTGCGTTTAGCAGCTGTTTGGAATATTCCGGTGGCGTGTAATGAAGTGAGTGCAGATATGTTATTAAGCTCACCGCTTATGGACGTAGAGCTTGAACGCACATTGCCAGATTACGAAAAATACCTCGCAACCCGACAAATAGATCTTTAAACCTCAATTGTAATCTAGGTTATTTATAAAGCATGCTGGCCCATTTAGTCAGGCCAGCGGTTACACTACCAAAGTGATCTCCGTTAACCATCTTTATATCGCCTAAGTGCTCACTTAAAGCCGCTTTAATCAATGGTGACTGTGCACTACCGCCTGTTAAGTAAATAATGTCTGGCGTGGTCGCAGCGTCGCTGATTGCTTGTTTTGCTAAAGTAACTATTTGGCTAATACTACTCTCAACGGCAACAGCTAAATCTCTTACAGATACATTTTTATTCAGCCCACTATCTAAAAAACTTAAATCACAATCAAACACACTAGCAGACGAAAGTGCTATTTTAGCCGCTTCACCTTGTTGCACTAACTGATGGCCTTGCTTGTTTTGCTGTAAATGTATTAAACGTTTATAAAGCTCAGGTGCACTTACATCACGTAATTGTGCGTTTAGCTCTCGGGTATGGCTTTCACTATAAAATTGGCTTTGTAAGTTTACATCGTTAATTTTACACGCTTGCCAAAACGCTTGATTAGGCAAAGGCAAACCCGATTTAAACGTACTACCTAAACCCAATAACGGCATTAAACCATGAAAGCTCAAAGCAATATCTAAATCGTTTCCGCCAACACGTTTACCACTGTGAGATAAAAAATCGCTATCGCGCTGGCTATTTCCTCTAAAGCTTGGGCCCATTTGTACAAATGAGCAGTCACTTGTACCACCACCAATATCAATAACGAGTACTTTTTGATCCTGAGTTAAATCACTCTCGTAATCGATACCCGCAGCAAGTGGCTCATATAAAAACTCTACGTCTTTAAAACCAGCACGTTTAGCAGCACGCTCTAAAATACCGACCGCTTGTTGATTTGATTGCTCACCACCCACAGCTTGAAAGTTTACTGGGCGACCAATTACTGTTTGTGTAAGTGTTTTACCTAAAGAGAGCTCAGCGCGTTGCTTAATTTTTAAGATCATCGCGGTTGCGATATCTTCAAAAAAGTTAATTTGACCTTGCTTTAAACCTGTTGCACCAAAAAATGATTTAGGAGACTTAACAAAATAGCCTTCTTCAGGAAACTGCACGTACTCGCTAATCGCTTCACGACCAATAAATAGGGTTTCATCTGAAGGTTGTAAATCAAGGTCTGACTTAATACGAGGTAAGATATTTAATAATGCTTGGCGCTGCGTTAAAAAGTCATGCTCATGGGCTGTGCCATGTAAATGCTTAGCAACAAAATCAACAACCAACGCGCTGTGATGAGTGTAAAGTGTAGACGGTAAGTAATGTTTTCCTTGCTCTAGCGGTACTAATTGAACATTACCCTCGCTCATTACACCCATAGCACAATTAGAACTACCGTAATCAAAACCTACAAACATACTTCACCACACATTACCAAAAAGGCCGCGCAATTTAGCACACTTTGTAAAATTTATAAATGTTATAAACTATCTCTGACCCGTAAAAAACTGGCAAAACGCGGTAACCCATTTTTTGTTAAGCCATGAAATCGGTACGTTACAGTACTACCAATCTCCGGTGGTATGGAGCGCTGTGCATCATTAAACCCAGTACCAATAGAAAATACCTGCCCCTGCGCTGTTTTTACCCTTAATGCCCCTAACATACCTTGATATTTACCTTTGCCTGGTAAGTGCGCAATTACAACCGCTTCTGCATCTAAATAAGGTTTTAATTTTAGTAATGCATTACTTCTTCCATTGCTGTGCTTCACGCTAGCCAAATGAAGCATTACGCCCTCGCCGCCCTGCTTAGTTATGTTCTCAAAATACTCTGTAAGTTGCTCATTATTTGTAAAGCTATATTGAACTACAGCACTAATGTGCGGCGAGTTTAGGCTAGTAATAAGCTCATTATAGTTTTTATAGCGAGTGCTAAAAGGCAGATTTTTATCTGGCATATCAAATACTTTATAAGTAATAGTTTGCCAATCATGATTATTAGGTTTTTTAGTTCTGACTATGCCACTAAGCGCAGAAAAGTGCTCACGTTTAGTCCACAGCTCACCATCAAGCCATACATTTGGCAATGGCGCTGTAAACCAACTTGGCGCATTGATAATATTACCCTTACGAGTGACAAACTCCGTGCCGGTCCAGATAGCTCTTACGCCATCATATTTTTCACTGACTAAATATTTACTTACATCATAATGCTTCGTTTCGTCATATACTTTAGCAAGTAAAACAGACGGTTGTGCTGCACTTATGCATTGCGTAAAAAGTACAATAACAATTAAAAGCAGGTGTTTAATAGTAAACATTGGCGCATCCAAGCACGTAAAAGTTGGCTTAAACTATAGTTGAGATTGCGCCCATTGCCAAAACTCATCTAAGTTGCTCATTTGATAGGTAGCTTGGCTAAAGTCGTGATCTTTAGTATGGCTATTGGCAATGGCTATCACACGTAACAAAGCATTATTAGCAGCTGTTACCCCTGTGTAAGTATCCTCAACAGCAATTGCATTGCCAGGTTGTATATTTATCTGCTCAAGTGCCAGTAAATACGGATCCCCTGCAGGTTTAGGATTAGTTACATCATCTTTTGTAACCACCGTATCAAACAGCTCATAAAACCCTAAGCCTTTCAGTATGGGCATAGCTTCACTTTTAGCACTGCCTGTTACTAGCGCCATTTTTAAGCCACTCGCTTTTACAGCTTTCAATGTTTGCTCTGTAAATGGCATCAGTGGAGGTAAATGTGTTACTACATATTCACCAAATAAACGGTATTTTTCATCTGCTAAAAACTGTGCACTTACCGATAAGTTATGCTCTTGCTTAATTTCAATTGCGGCTTCTAAAGTTGGCCGTCCCGAAAAGCGCTGACAAAAATCATTTTCTAAATAACTAACACCGTAGGGTTTAAGTAATTTACTCCAGGATACAAAGTGCATGCTTTCTGAATCAACTAATGTGCCATCCATATCAAATAATATTGCTTTTAAAGTCATCCTCATTCCTTATTTAACTTGAGCTAAATTTTGACAATAAAAAAGGCGCCTTAAGCACCTTTTATATAAATACAGTTATTGCGTTAAGCCTGCTGGCGGCTCACCCGTTGCTTCCTCACCCGTTTCAACATCAACAAGCTCGTAGCCACGCGTTTTACGTACAACTTTAAGTACTGGTTTATCAAATGCAGTTTTTAAACGCTCAGAGTCATCTTTCAACTCATCTAAGGTTGTTCCAAAAGGGGCTGCGCCAGTTTCTGACCAGTTAGTTACTTTACCATTTAGGTTATATTCTACTTCATGTATTTGATATTGCGCTGCTTCGTCTTTCGTTGCTTCACAAAAAATTACACGGTAATTCCAAAATCCAGCCATCTTTTTATCTCTTTAAATTAATTAACGCTACTTTACCAGCTTTATAAAAACATAAAAGCCTGCACAAGGCAGGCTTTTAAAAATTAATATAATTTAAGGTTATCTCTAGAAGAAGTTAACTTTAAATTCAGCACCAACATAACGCTCTTCGTTAACAATACCTGTATTGTTATTGAAATCTACAGCGCCAATAACTTGTTGCTCGTCAAATAAGTTACGAACAAACGCAGCAACTTCGTATTCGTAATCGCCTTCAGACCATGTGTAACCTGTACGAAGACCTGTTTCAATAAGCTCTTTACCTTCAAACTCTACTGATTCGTAAAGGAACATATTGATTTTGCTACGATAAGAAATATCACCGCTTGCGAAGAAATTACCATCGGCAAGTTCTTTAGTGTAGCGAAGCGTAAAGTTAGAGATCCACTCAGGAGCATGCGGTAAGCTATTACCATCAAGTATTGCAAAGCCTAAATTATTAATTGGATCAGTCACGTTTAATGTGTCACGATCAGGTACTGGTATTGATATACTGTCATCTTTTATTTCGGTTTTATTGTAGCTTAAGTTAAATGTTGCATTAAACTCATCACTTAGTACCCACTGTGTGTCTAGCTCGAAGCCGTAGCCCGTTGTTTTGTCTGCATTGATTAAGCGACTAGAATTAGTTTCACCACCTACAGCAGTCAATTGTTGATCGCTCATTGTGTAGTAGAACACAGTTGCATTAACGCGACCTTGTCCGTCTAACACGTCTGATTTAATACCCGTTTCGTACGATGTTACTGTTTCTGATTCAGCTGTTGTTACTTCTTCACTGAACAAAATACGCCCTTGTAAGCTTGGTGCACGGAATGTGTTTGCTACACGTCCGTACCAGTTAACTTCATCGTTTACTTTGTAGTTTGCAGAGAAATCCCAACTTACATGGCTATCGCTTACGCTTTCAGGAATACTTTTTGGACCAGCGCCAATTGGGCTAAGTGTACGATCAGCTACAAAATCTTTGTCATCATCTGAATAACGAAGTCCCGCTGTTACTTTTAAATCATCAGATACGACATAATCTACAGAGCCAAATACTGCCCATGCTGTTGTATCTTGTTGCTGCTCAACATAACCGTTTAATACACCATTATCAGCGGTGTTGTAATTAAAGTTTTCAATTGTCAGCTCTTCATCAAAGTAAAATACACCTACTTGATAATTTAAATCACCATCAAAGTTACTAGATAAACGTAGTTCTTGCGTTAACTGGTCGTGATCTGGAATACCATCGGCACTTTCAGCCTCAAATGGGACAAAACCTGGACCATTATCTTGTCCACAAAAACCACAACCATAACCGCCGTCGACGTCAGCGCGAGAATAAATTTCAGCACTTTCCCATGCAGAAATAGAAGTGATTGTGTGGTTTTCAAGTTCCCACTCAAGCTTTAAGCTTGCACCTTCCGATTCTACTTGTTGAGTAGAGCGAGATGCCGCATCTTGATAAACAACATCATTTTCGTAGTTATCTACTAGCTCATTAGTACCCGCTTTAATTACATTTGCACGAAAGGCAATTGGTGAGCCATCTAAGTCACGTGTGTGATAGTTTAATAAAGCAGTAAAATCATCGCCTTCATATAAAAACTGAACGCGTGCCGCTTTTTCAGTGTAACCACCTTGCTCATCTTTAGCTTCAAAGCCTGGAGCTTGGTTATCAATGTAATCGTCTTTGTCTTGCCATAATAATGAAACACGAGCAGATAAACGGTCAGTTAAAGCACCACCTACAGCACCACTTGTATCTACAGCACCACGGCTACCGTATGAAACAGAGCCATAACCATCAAATTCTTGGCTTGGTTTAACAGTATCAAACTTAACAAGGCCAGCTGGCGTGTTACGGCCAAATAGCGTTCCTTGAGGACCACGTAATACTTCTACGCGTTCAACATCAAATACTGGGAAACCTTTTAAAATTGCATTTTCTTGAACTACTTCATCAACAACAAGTGATACTGGTTGTGATGCATTCAAATCGAAATCGGTATTACCTAAACCACGAACGTAAAAGCGTGGGAATGAACGACCAAATGAAGACTCAATAGATAAACTTGGAATTTTCGCATTTAAAAAGCGAATATCCATACCTGCAGAGCTATATGCATCAAGGTTATCACCTTGTAATGCAGATACAGCTACAGGTACTTCTTGTGCATTTTCTACGCGTTTACGGGCGGTAACTTGAATAACTTCTAGTTGATTGCTTTTTTTAGCCGTTTCTTCTTCAGCGGCGAATGCTGAAATAGATGTGCCAGCAGCAGATAGTAGTGCAGCGTTAATAATTGTCGCTATTGCAGATTTCTTTAATGATTTCATGTCGGGTATTAACCTTTAGTATGCACTCTTGTTCAACGGTTTTTTGTGTTGCGCAATGTATTCATTGCGGGCTCGTACAATTTTTCGCGACTTGCTATATGGCGCGCGGACCTCATCACCGAGAGTACAAAACGGAGTAACAAGGCTGAACGAACGATTAAGATTATACCATTGTGTAATAATTTTACTGCATAAATATGAACATAAATGGAAACTTTTTTGCAACATTTAACTACAAGATTACGTGTTTTTATCAATATTTAGATGCAAAAACCTAATAATGAGGACATATGTCCTTTATTGAAGATCGCGAAGTAAAGTAGGAAAAATGGATTGCTTTACATATTAACCCAAAATAGAAACGTTGTGGTTACTCATAAAAAAGTCACCCGCAAGCGACTTTTTTTATTAGAACTACGACCTTTTAAAAGCAATTTCACCATCTATATGAATATCGCGCTGTGGAAACGCAATCACTACATCATGCTCTTCAAATACAGCATAAATACTAAAACGAATATCACTGCGCACTTTTCTAAGCATGGTTTCAGACTCGGCGCATACCCAAAAAATAGCATTAAATACAAGCGAGCTATCTGCAAAGTCATCAAATAACACTGATGACTTTGGATTAACCAATATTGCATCATGATCATCAAGCACTTGCTGGATAAGCTTTTTAACCAGTATAACGTCTGAACCATACGCAACGCCGACACTGACCGATGAGCGTGCATTACCATCTATCAGCGTCCAGTTTGTTACTGTATTTTCGAGCAATTGAGAATTAGGTATAAGCATATGTACGCCGTCATTTCGGCGAATACGTGTAGAACGCGTATTAATAGTTTCAACTACGCCCTTTGCGTTACCTACCTCTAAAAAGTCACCAATGCGAATTGGACGTTCCCACATCAATATCCAACCGCTGATAAAGTTATTAATAATGTTTTGTGCACCAAAACCTACACCAATAGCAATCGCACCGGATACAAAAGCAAATGCCGTAAGCGGGATGCTGAGCACTTCAAGCGATGTAAAAATTAAAATTGCGATACTTAAAATAAAGTAAATTCGAGTAAACAAATGCACTGCGTCTTGGCTTATTTTTTTAGCGAGTAATGTTTTTTTAATAAGCTTGCCAATACGTGTGACTACAAACCACATAGCAAACAATATAAGTGGCACTTGAATTACTTTTGCTACCGTAATATTCACATCGTTATAAGTGAATATTACAAAGGCTAAGTATTGATTAATTTGTTCGAGGGTCATAAGTGTTCCCAATATCTTTTTTGATTGTTATTTGTTCACTAAAAATAAGTGTGGTTCAGTTTTCGCTAAGCTTAGCACGTCATAATATAACTAAAACGCCAAGTTAATAAGTTCAATATGAATTTTATAAACAATTTATTAACTCTTTATTGCACCGAGTGCTATATAAATAGTGTACAAGCACTGGAGATCACATATGACACAACTTACTCTAAATCAAAGACTCGCTACTTTGCAGCCGCAGGTAGATTTAAAATTGTTTGAAAGCAGCCTAGATTACCGAAATAAGGTTTTGTGCTTGCTCGCCGAACAAGAGCAAACTCTAGCAACTATTAATAAAGAGTTTGGGCAGCAATCTAATAGCTTTGGCTCAGAGAAAAAATTTGTTTTAGGTTATAACTAACCCTCTATTAAACACACAATCGTATGTTTAAGTAGCTTTAACGTTTGATTTTAGAGCTACTTTTACCCACCTTAATACTAATTATTAGCTAATTTGCGTTCAAATCCCCCTTAATACCGATAAACTTTATTGTATAAACCCACAAATTTGATAAGTTAACTAGGTTTTCGACTCGCAAAGCCTATTTCGGCTAATCTTTTTATGGAGTTATTATGCGTAAAACCCTGATCGCCACTACTATTGCTAGTGCCCTAATCCTATCGGCTTGTTCTTCAAACGAACCTCAAGACATGGCAAAAGAGAGCGCAGCACAAGTGCAAGACATGAACGCAAACAATGTTTTATTCAAACCAAGCCCATTACAATACATGGCACCTGAGTTTGATAAGTTTGGTACAAAAGACTACGAAGCCGGCTTTGATGCTGGTATTGCTCAGCATACTGCGCAAATACAAGCTATTGCTAACAACCCAGCTCCTGCAACTTTTAAAAATACATTAGTTGAAATGGAAATGTCTGGCGAGCTACTAAACCGTGTATCAGCTGCTTTTTATAACCTTTCAGGTTTGATTTCTGATGACGAATACCAACGTATAAGTAAAAAAATGGCGCCGGTATTATCTGCTCACTCTGACGACATTTACTTAAATGGTGCATTATTCAAGCGCGTACAAACTATTTACGACAACAAAGACTCGCTTAATGCTGAAGATCAACGCCTTGTGGATTTTTACTATAAGCAATTTGTAAAAGCAGGCGCTAAATTAAATGACGCTGAAAAAGCAAAAATGCGTGAAATCAACTCACAACTTGCAGAGCTTTCTACTGCGTTTTCTCAAAACATTTTAAAATCGTTTAAAGAAGATGTCATTGTCGTTACCGATAAATCTAAACTTGCTGGCCTTTCTGAAGGTGAAATTGCAGGTCTTGCGGCCGCTGCTAAAAAAGCAGGTAAAGACGGCTACATGATCACGCTGGTAAATACGACCCAACAGCCAATTTTATCAAGCCTTGAAAACCGCGACCTTCGTGAGCAAATATTTAAAGCCTCTGCTAACCGTGCAGCAAAAACTAACGGCCCAATTATTATTGAAGAAACAAACCTCCGCGCTCAAAAAGCAGAGCTACTAGGGTTTAAAGATTGGGCATCGTATGTAATGACTTCGCGTATGGCACAAACAACTGACAACGTGTACGGCATTTTAGATGACCTAGCACCAAAAGCAGTTGAAAAAGCTAAAATTGAAGCAGCTGCTATTCAAAAAGTAATTAGCGATTCAGGTGAAAGCTTTGAGCTTAAGCCATGGGATTGGGCTTTTTACGCAGAAAAAGTACGTGCTGAAAAGTACGACTTAGATCCTGCCCTTGTTAAGCCTTACTTTGAAATGGATTCTGTAATTCACGATGGTTTATTCTTTGCAATGAACAAGCTATACGGTATTACATTTAAAGAGCGTAAAGATTTACCGGTTTATCATGAAGATGTTACAGCCTACGAAGTATTCAACGCTGACGGCAGCGCCATCGGTTTATTTTACCTAGACCCATACGCACGTGAAGGTAAGCGTGGCGGTGCATGGATGAGCGCTTACGTAAGTCAAAGCGGCTTAAAAGGCACTAAACCTGTAATTTACAATGCCCAAAACATTCCAAAACCTGCTGCAGGCGAGCCAACGTTAATGACGTTTGACGAAGTGTCAACTATGTTCCATGAGTTTGGTCATGCGGCGCACGGTTTATTCTCTGACGTTAAATACCCAAGCTTAGCAGGTACTGCTACAGCGCGTGACTTTGTTGAGTTTCCGTCGCAAGCGAATGAAGATTGGATGATTGAACCTACGGTACTTGCTAACTACGCCAAACACTACAAAACAGGTGAGCCAATTCCACAAGCTTTACTTGATAAAGTACTTGCATCGCAAAAATTCAACCAAGGTTTTGGTACCACTGAATATTTAGCAGCTGCTTTACTTGATATGGAATGGCACTCGTTTGGCTCAGATAAAAAAATTACTGATGTTCAAAAGTTTGAAAGCGATGCGCTAAAAGCACACGGTATTGATTACTACCCTGTACCACCGCGCTATAAATCAAACTACTTTAGCCATACATTTGCCGGTGGTTACTCTGCGGGTTACTACGCATACCTATGGACTGAAGTATTTGCAGCCGATGCCTTTGCACACATGGAAAACAACGGCGGCTTAACACGTAAAAATGGTGATAAGTTCCGTAAAGAAATCCTATCTAAAGGTAACAGCCGCGACTTAATGCAAAGCTACATTGAGTTTAGAGGTCAAAAACCAACTACCGACGCATTACTTAAGCGCCGTGGTTTAGTTGAGTAAATAACTTAATTTATTAAGCTCACTTTTATAAAAGCCCGCTTGCGGGCTTTTATTGTTTATACCCTCACATATAACAGATAAACTTAGCTCAATATTTATTAAAAGATGATGGTTATGCAGTACTTATTTGCAGTCACTTTGCTTTGGGCGTTTTCGTTTAGTTTAATTGGTGTGTATTTAGCAGGCCAAGTTGACGCTTGGTTTAGCGTATTAATACGCATAGCACTGGCAACACTGATTTTTTTACCTTTTTTAAAGCTCAAACAAACGCCTAAACCTTTAGCCTTAAAGCTTATGCTGATTGGCGCTATACAACTTGGTGTTATGTATAGCTTTTACTACCACTCATTTTTATTTTTAACCGTTCCCGAAGTGCTGCTATTTACTGTAATGACTCCTTTGTACATTACCCTGCTAAATGATGTATTGAACAGACGCTTTAACCCACGCTTTTTTATAGTCGCACTTATTGCTGTAATCGGTGCAATTACTATTCGTTACGAAAACCTAAATAGCGATTTCATAATCGGCTTATTAATCGTTCAAGGGGCGAATATAAGTTTTGCTGTAGGCCAAGTTACCTACAAACGCTTAATGAATAACAATCAGCTTGATGACAAAGCCGTATTTGGATGGTTTTTTATAGGCGCACTTATTATTGCCACAATTTGCTATGCATTATTTGGTAACTCAAACAAATTACCAACCACTTTCACACAGTGGGGCATACTAATTTATTTAGGGTTGGTTGCATCAGGACTTGGTTACTTTATGTGGAATAAAGGCGCAACCCTTGTCAACGTAGGTGCTTTGGCAGTTATGAATAACTTGCTTATTCCAGCTGGGATTATAATTAACGTGCTGATCTGGAACAGAGATGCCGATATAGTTCGGTTAAGTATTGGGGCTGCTATAATGTTAGGTGCATTATTGGTCAATCAAATGCTTAATAAAAAAGTAAATTAATAAGCTTGTAGCAAAATTGTCATTAATAATCATTAAGGTAGTACAAATTTTACTTTTTTAAGGATAAACAATGAAACGTATTACCTTACTTACAAGCTGTATATTGTTAGCCACACTTGCAGGCTGCGACGACGATGTAGAAATAGTAGAAAAAGAAGTGGTTGTTACCAACACCGAAGTGGAAATTGTTGAAGTACCTACGCCCATTGTTGTAGAGGTTGCTGAAGGAGTAAATATTCAGCTAGGGACTCGCCCTGACTATTTAATTAACGATATGGCTCAAAGCACACTAAAAACAAAATTAGAGTCATGCAGCGAAGGTCCTTTTTACCGCACCGATTTTTCCATTGGTCATCGCGGTGCATCAATGCAATACCCCGAACACACTAAAGAAGCCTACATTGCGGCAGCGAGAATGGGCGCTGGTATTGTTGAATGCGATGTTACATTTACAAACGACAAAGAGCTTGTTTGTCGCCACTCTCAATGCGATTTGCATACCACAACTAATATTTTAGCCATTCCTGAACTTGCAGCTAAATGCAGTGTGCCATTTACACCAGCCGACCCTGCTAATGGTATTGCCGCTTCTGCAAAATGTTGTACCAGCGATATAAGCTTAGCGGAGTTTTTAACCCTTGAAGGTAAAATGGATGGTGCAAACACTAATGCAACGACCGTAGCCGATTACATGGATGGCACACCAAGTTGGCGCACTGATTTATATGCCACCAACGGCACATTGATGACCCATAAACAAAGCATTGCACTGTTTAATGAGCTAGGTGTAAAAATGACACCAGAGCTAAAATCGCCACAAGTAAGTATGCCATTTGATGGAATGACACAAGAACAATATGCGCAAAAAATGCTAGACGAGTACACGCAAATGGGTGTGCCAGCCTCAAAAGTTTATCCGCAATCATTTAACCTTGAAGACGTAAAATACTGGATTAACAATAACCCTGACTTTGCAGATAAAAGCGTATACCTAGATGGACGTGACAGTGAAGCCGGATTTGATCCAAGTAACCCACAAACATGGCAACCGGGTATGGATGAGTTAGTGGCTGATGGGGTGAAAATTTTAGCTCCTCCAATTTGGATGATGCTAACAATAGATAACGAAAGTAATATTGTGCCATCGCAATACGCTATTGACGCAAAAGCAGCAGGTTTAAAGCTTATTGCATGGAGCCTTGAGCGCTCGGGCCCGCTTAATGAAGGTGGAGGTTATTACTATCAATCAATTGCTGATGTTATAGATAACGATGGCGACATGATGACAGTAGTCGACGTACTCGCAAAGGACGTGGGGGTAATGGGTATTTTTTCAGATTGGCCGGCTACGGTAAGTTACTACGCCAGTTGTAATAAAATGCCTGCAAGTATTTAATACCAATCTGCTTATATATGGGGTCTATTTAACGTTAAGAAAATTACGCTAGGGCCTGTTTATCTTTCGAGGTTAAATTTGCATCAGACTGTTTGGTATTTAGGCAAGGCAGAGCCTATGTAGTGTGGTTATTCCCCATAAATAGGCGATAACGTAGCATAAATGCCAAACAGGCGCTGCCCAAAGGGTTCTGCCTAGGGGCTATTTACTCTTTGTTACTCGGTTTTTACTTAGCCCACTAGGTTACAAACCTCGCGCCGCGATTAAATGCCCCCTAGATTGAACAAATTTTAATCCTGAAAGGTCAATAGGCCCTAGAACTAGGCAAAAATTTTTTTATCTAGTTGTTCTAAACAAAAAATTTTTAACGACGTTGTAGTGAAATTTAATTCGTTAAATTGATCAAAGATTTATGCAGGTTGGTATAAATACTCAACGACAAAAGTCGTATATTTTATCGCGCTCAGTTACCATATCAGCATATATAATTTTATTTTACTGAGCGCTTTTTATGATAATCCAACAACATAATGCTGACTTGCCAACACCGACAGGTTTAATGCGAACAACTGTATATCGCCCTCAAGCGCAAGGACAGTTCCCTGCTATCATTTTTTATTCTGAAATATTTCAGCAAACTGCCCCCATCGCACGCAGCGCAGCTATTTTAGCAAGCCATGGCTTTGTAGTGTTAGTGCCTGAAGTGTTTCATGAGTTAAACCCTATAGGCACTGTGCTTGCTTATGATGATACAGGTAAAGACAAAGGCAATGCCGACAAGTGGGCAAAGCCACTTGAGCACCACGACAGTGACACACAAACTATGATCGACTTCATTAGATTACAAAGCTATTGCACAGGCTCCGTCGGCGCAATGGGCGTATGTATTGGCGGTCACTTAGCTTACAGAGCGGCACTAAATCCTGAAATTAATGCGGCTTTTTGTTTATACGCAACTGATATTCACAGCAATACATTACCTGCGCAACCTGGAAATAACTCATTCGAGCGTATGGCTGATATACAAGGCGAAATTCACTTTATATGGGGCAAACAAGACCCGCATGTGCCAAAAGAAGGCCGCGCTAAAATATACCAGCAATGCGTAAGCACAGGCATCAATTACCAGTGGCAGGAAGTTAACGCACAGCATGCCTTTATGCGTGATGAAGGTGAGCGATACGATGCAGCCCTTGCGATAAATATGTATCAACAAGCGGTGGCATTATTTAGCCGAACTTTATAAATGCTGTAAAAACTACTCATTAAGTACTTTTCAGCATACCTAAAGCGGTATGCTGTTTTACAAAGTATGCTTTTAAGTAATCAATAAACAATCGTAGCTTTTTAGAGCCCGCAGCCCCTGGCGGAAATACCCCGTAAAGCTCAATATCTTTGCTTTTATAATCATCTAATATTATTTCAAGCAGTCCAGCTTGCACTTTTGGCCACGCATCGTAAAGCGGAATACGCCCAATGCCATGCCCTGCTTCAACAAAAGCAGTACGAGCAGCGGCATTATTGGTGCTTAAGGCGCCTTGCATTGTAATATCGTGTTTTTTGCCATCTTTTTGAAGTGTTAATGTTTTACTGCCCAATTGATAAACGACCCATTGGTGCTCTGCTAGCTCTAAAGGCGTTTTAGGTTTACCAAAATGTGCAAAGTATTCCGGCGCGCCACAAATACAAGTGCTCATTGTAGTCAGCTTGGTTGCCTGCAAGTTGGAGTCACTCAGTGCCACGCCCCTAATTGCAAAATCAAACCCATTTTTAATAATATCAACCACATCGTCAGTAAGCTGTAAGTCTATTTGAATTTTAGGGTATTGGCGCTTAAACGTATTTATTGCAGGCACAATTAACTGCATTCCCACATTTACTGGGCAACTAATTTTAAGTAAACCTTGTGGCTCGCTCTTTATATTTTCTATTTGCTGATTAGCCGCATTAGCTTGTTCGGTAATTATTCTACAACGCTCATAATAAGCGATGCCTGCTTCAGTGAGCGCCATGGTACGGGTTGAGCGATTTAGTAAAGTAACTTCAAGCTGCGTTTCTAATTTTTTTAAATGATAACTTGCAACTGCTCGCGTAAGCCCTAGCTGTTTGGCAGCAGCGGTTAAGCTGCCCTGCTCTACAATTTGTGCAAATACAACCATGCTCTTTAACTGCTCAAACGACACTTTCATAAATGCTCCGTAGTGTGTTTTACATTCAACCTTTTTATTGTATCAATTATTAAACCAATAAAGTTAAATTTATCATCGTTGTTTAAAGCAGTGTTAGTGCATATAGTAATTGGTAAGCAAGATAAACTAATTCAAATCATCAGAAGGAATATATTCAATGTCTAAAAAAGTACTTATGGTTCTTACATCTCACGCAGAACTTGGTAACACTGGCGAAAAAACAGGTTTTTGGGTAGAAGAATTTGCAGCCCCTTATTACGCCTTCGTTGATGCAGGCGTTGAAGTAACATTAGCGTCTCCAGCTGGCGGCCAACCACCCATTGATCCGACAAGTACACTTGCCGATTTTCAAACAGATGCAACAAAACGTTACGACGCCGATAGCGCGGCGCAAACATTAATGGCAAACACTAAAGTGTTGAGTGAAGTAAAATCTAGCGATTTTGACGCTGTATTTTACCCAGGCGGTCACGGTCCATTATGGGACTTAGTTGATAACACAGATTCAATCTCTCTTATCGAAAGCTTTGTAAAAGAGCAAAAACCTGTTGCTGCGGTATGTCATGCAAGTGCTGCATTTTTAAATGTTAAAGATGCCGATGGCAATGCACTAGTAGCGGGTAAAAAAGTAACTGGTTTTACTAACTCTGAAGAAGCTGCAGTGCAACTTACCGATATCGTGCCATTTTTAGTTGAAGACGAGCTAATTAAAAAAGGTGGCGATTATCAAAAAACTGACGACTGGGGTGTATTAGCACTAGAAGACGGTTTAGTAATTACCGGCCAAAACCCAGCAAGCTCTGAACTAACTGCAAAAAAACTATTAACTAAATTAGGTTAATAGTGAGTAATAATTAAAATTAAGCACAGCATTTAATGCTGTGCTTTTTTAATTGCTTTTCATTAGCAAATACAATTCCTATACTGGCAACTCTTAAAGTCAATTAGGGCGATTATATGGCAACCAAGCCAACCACACTGTCATTACTAACAAGTACCCGTTTCGCAATATTTAGTATTGTTGTTATTTGCTTCGTACTACAGGTGATCAATAGTCTACCTGGCATAAATATTAATGGTTTAGGTATATATCCACGCAGTATCCAAGGATTAATTGGCATACTATGCGCACCTTTTTTACATGGTAGCTGGTGGCACTTTGCCAGTAATATGATCCCATTTGTAGTATTAAGTTGGCTAATTTGCCAGTACAGCGTAAAACGTTTTTATAACGTATTTATTTTTACCGCTCTAATCGGTGGACTTTTAGTTTGGGCATTTGGGCGCAGTAACATACATGTTGGTTTAAGCGGTGTTATATATGGTTTATGGGGCTTTATTCTATGCTACGGCTTAGTAAGACGCTCATTAAAATCAATTATAATTGCAGTTGTAGTGGCTATACTTTATAGCGGTTTTATATGGGGTGTTTTACCTCAGCGCTATCATGTATCGTTTGAAAGCCATTTATTTGGAGCGCTAAGCGGGTTGTTTTTAGGTTATAGATTAGCAAAAGCCGATAAATTAAAAGGTCGGTAAATTAAATATTTAGGGCCTTTAATTAATTTTTTATGGCCACATTTATGAGTAAGTATTAAACATTTCCATTTAACATTGAGGTTATTTATGAGTGATCAAAACGAATACACGCCACCAAAAGTATGGACGTGGGAAAGTGAAAGTGGCGGTAAATTTGCCAGCATTAACCGCCCAATTGCAGGCGCGACTCATGACAAAACCCTACCTATTGGTGAGCACGCATTTCAGCTTTATTCTCTTGCTACACCAAATGGCCAAAAAGCTACAATCATGTTTGAAGAGCTTTTACAGCTTGGTTGCACCGATGCAGACTATGACGCATATTTAATAAACATAGGTGATGGCGATCAGTTTGGATCTGACTTTGTTGATATTAATCCAAACTCAAAAATCCCAGCGCTAATGGATCATTCAACTACCCCACCTACTCGCGTTTTTGAATCGGGTTCTATTTTACAATATTTGGCTGAAAAATTTGATGTACTCATCCCTAAGGATTTAAAAGCTAAAACGCAGTGTCGTAACTGGCTATTTTGGCAAATGGGATCAGCGCCATACTTAGGTGGTGGGTTTGGTCACTTTTATAGTTACGCACCAAGTAAAATGCAATACCCTATTGATCGTTTTACCATGGAAACTAAACGCCAACTTGACGTGTTAAATCGTCATTTAAGCGAAAATGAATACATGGCGGGTGATGAATACTCAATTGCCGATATTGCAATTTGGCCTTGGTATGGCTCGCTTGTTTTAGGCGACTTATATGATGCAGCTGAATTTTTAGATGTTGCCTCATACACTCATGTTGTTCGTTGGGCAAAACAAGTTGCTGATCGCCCTGCTGTAAAGCGCGGCCGCCGCGTAAATCGCACATGGGGCCCTGAAGAAGATCAAATGGCAGAGCGCCATAACGATAGTGATTTCGAAGGTTAAATCTACTAAACAGCAAGTAAAGTCGTTAACACTTTAACCTGCTTAATAATTTTAAGGCTCATAATGATTATTTATTATGAGCCTTTTTACTGTGCTAGCTTTTTTTTTTGCTTTCATAAACTATATTTATTCTTATACTCAGGATTAGAGCCTAACTAATCGATGTTTAATACGCTTTTGTTCATCTGAAATATTTGCTGTATTTCTTGAACGTTTCTCCATCGCTAGTTGGAGTGACTTTTGTATAAGGTTTTACTTAGTGCCATATAAAAATCTAAATAGTGAAGAACGCAGAGAAACCGTTAAAATTTTATACTCAAATGCCATCTCTGGCATTGCCATTTCGACTGTAGTCAGTTTTATATTAGTGTTTGCTTTTGATTTAAATAACCAGAAAATATCCTACGAAAAAAGTATTTGGCTAAGCATTATGGTTGTCTTATTAGCAGCTCGCGCTATTGATGTAATGTGGTTTTATAAAACCAAAAAGGATAGCCCGTTATTTAATGCTGACACATACTCAAAAAGATTTTCAACCGGGTGTATTTTAACTGCGCTATCGTGGTGTGGGTATGCACTTTGGTTTCATAGCACCTCATCAGCAATAGAGACGACAACCACGATTGCTATTTTATCGGCATTTGCAGGAGGCTCTGCAAATCTGCTTTCAGGAAGTCGAGTAACCGCTGTACTCTATAGCATTATTTTACTGGCGCCCTACTCTTTTTTATTAACCTTTTCTAACGAAAACTACAACTCTGTCCTCGGTATTTTAGGCCTAGCATTTACTGCTATTATGGTAGCTTCATCGTACAAATCAGCCACATTTACACACAGCGCAATCAAGCTCAAAAACCAAAACAGAGAGCTGCTTAACGAAATGGAAAACAAGGTTGAGCAACGCACAGAAGAAATCTACCGTTTATCGAATACCGATCCACTTACAAATCTATTAAACCGAACCGCATTTTTAAAAAATGCAAACAGACAACTAGCAGACAACCCTCAAGAACCCTTTGCTTTATTATTTGTAGATTTAGATGGGTTTAAACAAATAAATGATTCGTTAGGTCATAAAGTAGGCGATAAAGTATTAAAAGAAATAGCACGAAGAATTAGTAATGTATGCAATCAACAGCTATTTAAATGCCGTTGGGGCGGGGATGAGTTTTTAATTTTAGCAACGTATCAAAAACAAGCTGAGCTTATCGAGTTTGCAGATAAAGTACTTCAAAGCATTGGTGCCGAGCATGAAACATATAAATATCAAAAATGGGTATCTGCAACTATTGGTATTGCCATGTATCCTGAGCACGGGAGTGATTTTAATACTTTAATTCGCTCTGCTGATACTGCAATGTATCACCAAAAACGCATCGCGAAAGGTAATATCAATATTTATAACGATTCACTCAAATTAATACAAGAAAGGGAGTATCTTTTGAGTCAACGCCTAGCCAGTGCCATAGAAGAAAATAGTTTAAGGCTAGTATTTCAACCAATTGTTGATAGCAAAACCTCAAAAGTAACCTCTTTTGAATCATTATTACGCTGGCAACTAGATGGTGAAAATATTTTCCCTGATGAATTTATAGCTATTGCCGAGCAATACGGTTTAATAACCGAGTTAGGTATTTGGGTAATAGAACAGGCATGTATACAAGCAACAAAATTAAGTCACTTACAACCACAAATTGCTATAAGCGTAAACGTATCGGTTATTCAGCTACAAGATCCTGATTTTGTATCTAAGGTATTAAAAATAGTAAATCGCCACCTGGTAGAACCTAAAAACCTACACATAGAAATTACTGAGTCAGTATTTGCCGAGGATAAACTCACATTTTTGACAGCCGTTAAAGCACTACAAAAACAAGGCTTTTGTATTTCAATTGATGATTTTGGTACAGGCTACTCATCACTATCAAGCATGCTTGATATTGGTGTCGATATAGTAAAAATAGACAGAAGCTTTATTCAAAATATGGATAAAAGAGGGTTAAGTATTATTCATGCAATTGTACAAATGGCCTCTACTTTAGATTTTACTGTTGTTGCAGAAGGCGTTGAAACTATTGAGCAAGCAAACACACTCACTAAAATTGGTGTATCTCACCTACAAGGTTATTACTTTTCAAAACCGATGGAAGTAGGTTTTGTAGATGCTTATTTAAATGAGCAAAATAAGCGATGTAGTTAATAACCAAACACTTCTAAAAGCGCTTAGCTACCATATGAGTTATGCGCTACCTTTCTTATTAGGGCCAGTATATTTTTCGAGGTTGAATTTGCAGCAGACTGTTTGATATTAAGCAAGGCAGAGCCTATGAAGTGTGGTTAGCCCCCATAACCAGTTGATAACGTAGCATAAATGCCAAACATGCGCTGTCCGAAGGGTTCTGCCTAGGGAGATTGACTCTTTGTTACTAGGTTACAAACCTCGCGCCGCGATTAAATCGTCCTTGGATTGAACAAATTTCAATCCTTAAAGGTCAGCAGCCCCTCCCTAAAACATAATCTTACAATTGCTTACACCCAGTACATAGTAATTAGCGTAGGCTAAATATAATCCAACTTACATATGTATATTACGTTTAAACGAAAAAGCCCCAGCGCTGGATAGTAGGTAAAATTATGCGCTGACGCTGCTTAAATAATAAAAACTTTAACGATACAACTAAATATAAAAAAGGAATTTGCATGATAAAACCACTTTGCTATTCACTCATCACTTTACTTACCCCCATAAGCGTTATAGCTCAAACAATGGCAATAAAAACAACGGATGAATTAGTATCAACCGATTCAGAGATTTTATTTGCATATAATAAAGAATTAAAACAATTAGAAGCCATCAATTTACTTACATCACTTAGTAGTGAACTTGCTTTACCAAAAAACGCCATCGGGTTTGATGTGGCAACACTTGCTAACATCACCGATAAACAAGCACTCGTACTAACAAGTGATGGCGTATATAAAGCCCAAGCAGGTAAACCAACATTGTTGTTTAATTATGAGTCGGTTCTTAATCAATTAAAAATAGATAAATTTGAAAAAGTAGACTTTGTTTTCGATGCTAACAACGATGGTCTAAGCGATATTTTCATTCCTGGGTTAGCAAGCAGTACTTTATACATTCAAAATAAAGATGGCAGCTTTAAGCCTAACCAATTTAAGCAAATACCTAAATATGAAGGCCGCTTTTCAGGAAAAGGGCTTTCTTTAGAAGTTAATATTAACAATAAACCTGTGGTTATCGATTTTAACCACGACGGATTAAACGACCTGGTTTTTTCAAATGACTTTGGAGCAGATGTACTACTTGCTAATTCAGAGGGCTTTGAGCAAAAGCTTACCTCAATTGATTTTAGCATTGAGCTAGGCGAGCTAAGCAATGGCGAGACTCGCAAAATAAAGCAAATTATTGATATTAATAACGACGGATTTCTAGATTTTACAACCAGACAGTTTAAGCCTACACAAGGTATGGACTCGCTAGATATAAAAATAGCACATACTTTGTACCTAGGGAGTGCTAAAGGTTTTACTTATACGCCCATTACCTTATTTGAAACACTGGGCCCTAGTGAGTTATTGCTCAAAACTGACTTTAATAATGATGGCTTAATTGATTTACAAAAAATGGACTTAGATATTGGCTTAGGTACTATCGCCTCTATGGCATTAGGCGGTGGCAGTACTGATGTAGATGTAGAAATGAATCTTTATAAGCAGCAACCCGACGGCTCATTTGCCAATAAATCGAGTATTGAACTTGATTTAGAAATGGAAGTGGGGATGAATGGCGATGAATCAGAACCGGCTCTCTATTTAGGTGACATTAACGGCGATAGCTATATTGATGCGGTATACAAATACAGTAAAAAAACGCTGTATATTTATTATGGAGAGCAAGACTCACTGCTAAATGATAAACGCAAAAAATTAAAGCTAACGCTGCCTAAAAATAATAAAGATATTCTTCTAGTAGATATAAACCAAGACGGTAAAAAAGATTTTGTATTTAAATTTACCGAAGAAGATGGCACCAGCAAAATAGAAACACGATTAAATTAAGCCAATAAAAAAGCCCAACAGAATTAACCGTTGGGCTTTGGACTTAAGACTTTCGAGTAACAGTCAGCTTTACTCTAAGTAATAACACCTAAGCAGTTACATTTAGCAGTGAATCGCCTTCACTTAAACCAAACTTCTCTTGCACTGATGCAAGGATTGATTCTTTATCTTCATCAGACAACTGGTTTGAATACTCAGTTAAGAGCTCATCTAAGTAGCTCACTACCTCGTCTGTATCGACTGATTCTAATGAGTTTTGTGGCGGTGGCGGCGGTCTTTGACCTTCTGCTCTTCCTGCATCACCAATGCTTTTAGCATCAAACTCGAGTTCGCCCATTAAATCAGCAAGCTCTTTTGTTGGTTCAATACCTTGTTCTTTAAATGCCGCTTGAATACTTTGCGCATCGTCGCTAGTTAAGTTTTCTGCATCAAACTGTGCAAGCGTTTCTTTAACAAAATCACTTTGCTCTGTTGTTAATTTTGCAGCTTGACTACTTTGTTGCGGCACAAAACTCGCAGAGCTGCTGCCAATATTATTAATCATTTTAGTATCCTTTCAACGTTCACGACGAGGTGGTTTATGATCGCTAAGCTCTTGTTCACTAATTTCGCCATTACCATCGGCATCTATAGAATCAAAAATTGTTTGTGCATCACCGTGCGGTGGTTTTTTAGCACTAAACTCTTCAAAGCTAATTACGCCATCACCATCAGTATCAATAGTTGAAAAGTCAGGTTTTTCAGGAGGATTGTCACCGCCTCGAGCAGCTACATTAGCTGAAAAAGCAATAGATAATATTGCCACAGTGGCAAGAGTTGAAAAATGCTTCATAGTAATAACCTCGTATTTAAGAATTAAACTAAGCTTACGCTTTAAAAACGCAAACAATGTGCAAATAATGAGGAAGTAATAAATTATTTTTAATAAAAACTGATGATTCAAAAAAAGTTCTGGTTGATTGCTTTGCAATCAATATATAAGCTAATAAAATAATACGATTAATTACTCTCTGGCAGTAGTGTTACTGCCCTTAATTCTCAAAGCTGATATACTGCTTGAGCCAATTAAACAAACAAATACAGAGCACTTTCATAAATAATGATTAATAACCAACCCTACTTAGCAGGCAATCTGTGAAAATACCTAAACGCCTACAACCTCTTGTTGATGATGGCCTTATTGACGAAGTAATAAGCCGACTAATGAGCGGTAAAGAAGCCGATGTATTTATTGTGCGTTGTGGTGAACATATTCGCTGTGCGAAAGTGTATAAAGATGCGGTTAAACGTAGTTTTAAAAAAGCGGCACAATATCAAGAAGGCCGAAAAGTACGTGGTGGACGCCAAGCGCGTGCAATGGGTAAACGCTCTAGCTATGGCCGCCAATTAGAAGAAGAAATTTGGCAAAATGCCGAAGTTGATGCGTTATCTCGTTTAGCTAGCGTGGGTGTACGCGTTCCTGATACTTACTTTTGTATTGATGGCGTGCTGCTTATGGAGCTCGTCTCTGATGAAGATGGTAACGTAGCCCCTCAACTAGGACATGTCGTTTTTAGTGAAGAGCAAGCGATTGAGCAGTATAAACTCATGATACATTACATTAAGTTAATGCTTTGCGCTGGTATAATACACGGTGATTTATCTGAGTTTAATGTACTTGTAGATAATAACGGCCCTGTAATTATAGATTTACCGCAAGCCGTTAACGCTTCAGCAAATAACAGTGCACAAGCTATGTTTGCACGCGATGTAAATAACATACGCCGCTACTATGGTGAATTTGCGCCAAGCATACTAAAAACTCAATACGCTAAAGAAATGTGGGCACTATTTGAAGAGGCCAATTTAACGCCTAATTCAACGCTTACAGGTGAATTTGAAGACAGCGACGAACTTGCTGATGTAGATTCTATTCTTGATGAAATTCAAGCTGCCGAATACGAAGAGTTTGACCGTTTAGAGCGAATTAAAAATGCTGACGACGATGAGTAACTCATCGTCATAGCTCATTCCACCTTACTGTGGATGCACAAACCGGTAGCCAACCCCATAAACAGACTGGATAACACTTTCAGTTTGTGTCACTTCATCTAGTTTTTTACGCAACTTTTTAATATGGCTATCAATAGTACGGTGGCTCACAATACGCTGATCGGCGTACATAGTGTCCATTAAGCTATCGCGCGAATAAATACGATTTGGGTTGTTAAACAAAGGTTTAAATAGTTGAAATTCAAAGTTCGTCAATTCTATACTGTTTGATTTAAATTTTACGCTGTAGCTGCTTTCGTCAAGCTTCATTGTTGACTCTGTAACGTCACTTGCGTTATTTAATCGCCTTAAAATAGCTTTTACGCGTGCCACCAGCTCAGCATAACTAAACGGCTTACAAATATAATCATCTGCACCTAATTCCAGCCCAAGCAGCCTATCTATTTCTTCTACTTTTGCCGATACCATAATAATAGGCACGTTTGAAAAGCGCCTGATTGCTTTACACAGTTCAATACCACTTTGCCCTGGTAACATTATGTCTAGCAAGATTACACTCGGCCTGTTAATTTCAAGCCAAGGTAATACTTCATTCCCGTGATGTATTTGATGAGTAATAAAGTGATGGCTGCTTAAAAAGTCACTCATTAAGTTAGCTAGCTTTACTTCATCTTCCACAATTAGTATTTGTTCACTCATAGGCATCTCTGTAAGTAACCTTAACTTTATTTTATAAACTAAATAGTTGGCAATCTAATAATAATAGCAAGGCCGCCTAAGCTGGCTTTTTCTGCAGCTATTTCACCTTTATGACCTTTAACTATATGCTGGCAAATAGATAAACCTAAGCCAGAACCGCCCTCTTGGCGATTACGCGAACTATCTACTCGGTATAAATATTCAAATAAATGCGATAAATGCGACTGCTCTACACCTACGCCATTATCTTCGATTATAAGCTCTAAATAAGTTTGCCCTTTAATGCTTATATTATTAGCCGTTAAAGAAATAGTTGTACATTGTGCATAGTGTACTGCGTTCATTAAAATATTATCGAGTAGCTGCAAAAGGCGTGTTTTATCTGCTTGTACAGTTATGTGTTTAGCGCTATTTAGTAGGTATATTTTTATATTATGTTGTTCAAGCACAACCTGATATTTTTGCTCAATAGTATTTAATAATAACGCCATATCAGTAGGTTGCATAGTGTAGTGCATACCTCCTAACTCTGCGCTATTGAGCATATGCAAGTCGTCTATTAAGCGTTTTAAATGTAGGGCTTCATCGTTAGCCGAACTTATATTTTTTGCGTTCGGTTCTCGTATACCAAGTAGCATAGCTTCAAGTTCACCGAGTAAAATACTCATTGGCGTCCTAAGCTCATGAGAAATATTAGCAAGCCAACGCTTACGTACTTGCTCATCTTTAGCGAGTGTAAATGCAAGCGTATTAAAATCTTCGCTCAACTGTCCTAGCTCGTCTTTTCGCTCAAGCGTGAGTTTGGTCTCGTAATTACCTTGCGTTAAGCGATGCATACCGTTAGCAATTTGCTTTACAGGGCTTACTAGGTGACGAGACAATAAAAAAGTAACCATTAATGTTAGCAATACCGCAGCTAAAGCAATAAACCATAAGTAGTTAGTTTGCTGCTGTAAAAAATCAAGCTCATAGCCATCAACCAAGCTATCTCTTTTAGAAACTGCTAAGTAACCCACTATTTTATCGTTAACAATAATTGGGGTTGTTATATATTTTAAATCGCTGAGGTATCTACCCACTACTCGCTGTTTATTTTCGTCAAGCAAAGCGTAGTGAGCAATATTTTCTGGCGGTGGGCGGCGATCTTCCTCTAAACGAATATGATCTGGCGGCGGTGGTCGCATCATTCGCCCACGCGGACCTGGGCCTTCTTGTGGCCTAGGCAAAAACTGGCTATTTTCTAATTGCGATTCAACACGTTTTCTAAAGCTTTCGCCATTGCCGACAACATGCTCCCATGAGGGTGTTTGTTCGTATTGCTTTGCAAATTGCACAACAAGTGGTTCAAGCGCTTTCACCTCTTTTGCATTAACAAAATCAATTACGCCTTGCCCTATGCTCCACTGTATAAGAACCACAAGCCCTGCAATAACACTAAAGGTAAAACTAAATAGTATTAAAAAAAGTTTATTATGAATTTTCATTAATGCGTGTTTTCAACCTTGCTAGGAAAGCTTTCAAATCGGTATGTTATAAACTCTTTGGTTTGGTCGTTAACATACAGCGTAGCAACTATTTTTTTACCTTGAGCGGTCCAATACATATGACCATGATTATTTAAAGTAACCGATACGGTATTTATACCTGTTTTAAATAAGTTAGCAGGTAAATGCAACGCTTGTCCGTAAATTCGCTGTATTTTAACCCCATTAATGTATAAATGAGCATGACCTTGTAAAAAACCGGTGTCATCGTTTGTTGTCACGCCCATCATTTGTTGCATGTTCATCGTGCCCTCTGGCGGCACAGACAAATCATAACGCTGTGTATCTAAAATTAAGTTATAACCCGACATACTATCTTTTAATAACTTAAGGCTTAATGCCGGGATTGGCGTGTCATTTGGCACTGCTATAGGCATATGGCTATGATCCATCATTTCCTGCTGCGCAAAGAGCTTAAAACTCGATAGCACAGCAGTAGTTAGGATCAATGCGTATTTAAAATAACGCATAGTTACTCCTTACATTCCCGGTGGTGGACCCATTGTTTCGCCAGTATCACAGCGACCAATTGAATTATCGGCTAATTGACCTTTAAAACGAGGCCCTATTTGATAAGGAAAAGAAGGCTGTAATTTACCATCACTGTCTAACGTTAGTGTTATATGGTAGTGATAACCCTTACCATCATTAGTATCGTGGCCGTTATGCTCATCTAATTGAGCACCTGTTACTGTTTTTTGTGCGTAGTAATAATCTTCAAAGTAATAACCATCGTCGGCATTTAATGTGTTACCAGAGAGCGTCGTTACTTGTGCACCAATAGCAGGACCTGCATCACTTGTTTGTGTACCTTGGCTAACATCGTATTGATCAACTAAGGTACAGCTTCGCTCACCCTCAGTACCACAACCCCCTTCACTTGTAGGTGCACCGTAATCTCGCATTTCCCAGCCACTTAATGCTAGTTGTCCGTTACTTTCATAAGGACCATAAAGCGGATAGCCATCAGCTGCAAACCCATAGATAGGTGAATGCGCATCGCCATCATCTTCAAGTAAATCAGCTAAGCAACTAGTATAAAAATGGTGATGATATTCACCGTTAGCAGCATGTCCGCCACACACATCAACATCATATTGCTCAGCAATGGGCGCTAATGTATACCAAATATTATTTCCGTAGCTCATACCATCGCCCCAGTTAAATATACTGGTGCCATTAACCATTAAGCCAACTGTACCTAAACCTGTTTCGCAAGTTTCAGCGTCAGATAAATCGGTAGGTGTTAGCGGAAAATACGCTTCAACCGCTTGTTCTGTTGGGCAACCCGGTCCTGGAGGCCAATAACCTGCACCGCCTGTGTCATCACAGTTTTCAGTGCTGCTGTTATAGCCAATATCTCCACCAAAGGAAATGGTTTGCCCTACTGCTGCAGAAGTTACACCGTTATAAAAATCGGTAGCTGCACGCGGGCGGTTATTTAACGCGTCTACTTGGTCTTGTGTAAGCGTTACATCATATTTAGGAATGTCAGTAGTTTGCACATACATGTATTCAACGTCAGCATCTTCCTCAGTAACGCTAACAACCTCAACTGATTGAACATCTTCAACCACTGCACCATTATTTTGTATGTATGTAGAAGTTGTATCGTTGTTAATTAACCAGCTGGTAAGTTTTGCACTATTATCAACTGTATCTGAGTCTGATGAAGCAATCACATTAACTATAACTGTATCTACAACGACATCGTTTGTGCCATCATCTGCAATGATCTCAAATACAAGTGCTTCATCGGTTAATACCTCTGGGGCAACAAACTCTGTAGACGTTGCAGTACTTGAAGATAAACTAACGGTAGTGCCTGATGTTTGCGACCAACTAACCGATACTTCACCGTCATCTTCAACCGTTGAACTTAAATAAACGGTATCGCCCGCATTAACAGTTTGGTCAATACCAGCATCAACCGTTGGAACACTATTACTGACTGTATCGCCGTCTGTTGCAGTACTTGTTGAATCGCTATTACATGCGCTTAAAGCGATACAAAGCGCACTTAACGCAAATAACTTAGTTGCATTAGCAGCTTTTGTTTTAAGAAGTGTTTTCAATGCTTGAACCTTTACTTTAACGTTTAATAAAACAAAGTTAACAAGTAAAAGTGCAAACAATGTGCACAAACAAAGGAAGATTGTGATCAAAAAAAGACAACCTAAGTTGTCTTTTTGCTATTTAACTGGAGTCTGGCTATTTATTTTTTTTCAAATGTTTATCAAAAAAGTCTAAAAATGCCTGAAGAGTTTTAACTCTGTGTTCTTGATAAGATAAGTAATGATCGCCATCCTCAAGCTCAATATAAGTAACATCTTTTGCTTCATCATCAAGTTCATCCTGCATTTCTCTACTATGATAAACAGGTACCACACTGTCGTCAGTTCCATGTACAAGCAATATTGGTCTTGTTATTTTTTTAGCAAAATTCACTGGAGAATTAGCTTCTAGTAAATCATCATCAGTTCCAAACTGCTTTCTAACGATATTTTTGTTTGTAAAGTGTCGTGCTTTACTCACTAAATACTGTAAATCACTTACCCCAGCAAAACTAGCTGCACATTTAAACGTTTCTGGGTGCTTAATTACAGCCATTAACGCTGCATAGCCACCATAGCTAGCACCACCAATACAAATGCTATCTGCTTGTGCTATTCCTTGGTCAATTAACCAGTTTGCACCGTCTTGCAAATCATCTTGCATAGCCAAACCAAAACCTTGAATTGACTGCATTAAAAAGTCGTGCCCATAACCACTCGAACCACGGAAATTAGGCTGTAAAACAGCATATCCGTTATAGGCTAATAAAGCTGTCCAGTAATCAAAATTAGCATAATCCCTTGCCATAGGGCCGCCATGTGGAAATATAATTGTTGGTAACTTATCACCTTCTTTATATTCTACTGGTAGAGTTAGATAGCCTTCTATTTTTAAGCCATCTCTTGCCTTGTAGCTAATGCGCTTTTTGCCTCTGTATACAGAGGCATCTATTTGCGGATAAACATCAGCAATTGCACTCACCTGTTTTTTTACTCTATCCCCAAATAAATAACTACCAGACGTTTTGTCTGAGCTGATATAAAGTATATATTTTTGCTGATCTTTACTGGTACTTACAATATCTAATTTATATTCATCTTTAGGGAGTGATACGCGCAAAGAACGATGTAATTTATCTAAGTCTTTATCCCAATATTTAATACCATCATCTAAATGTGAATCAGTAAAGCCTGCAACTTCGCCAGTTTGTTGTGAATAAAAAATAGACCCATCAAAATCATATTTACTATTACTGTAAATTAGCTCGCGAGCTTTAGTCGTTAAATTGAGTTTAAATAATGCATCGCGCCCTTCATGTAACGCAGTGATGTATAAAAAATTAGAGTCTTTATCAAACCCTAATATGGAAATACTTTGCTTACTAAAAACCTCATAATCAAATAAAGTTTCCCACGACTGTTTATTCTCATCAAAATAATCGTAAGTAAATTGCGTATCGTCCATTTTTTTTGCAATACGAACTTTACCTTGCCTGTCGGCAAACCAAGTAACTACATTACTGCGTGGTCTTTGTATTTGTGTCTTACGTAATGTGGTTAAATCTAACTCATAAACTGCTGGGGTATTTGCTATTTTAAAATCCCCTTGAACTAAAATTTTATTTTCTTTTTCAGGTAAAAAACTAACAATTCGGTCTGAATATTGTGGCTGGATTTCATCTCTTACTGTGTTGGCTTTAAAAGCTAATTTAAGACCTTTATCATTTTTAAAGTTATACGCATACATAAGCGTTGATGTATATTTAACTCCGCCAAACTGATATTTTATATAGCGAGCACCAAGTAACAGTACGTCATCATTTGCCCAGTTATACCAATCAAAAAACACTGTATGGTTATTTGAGTTTATAATTGGTGTTGTAACCCCCGTGTCCAAGTTTTTAACCATTAAGATTAAAGTCCCTTGATGGTTTCTTATAAAAGCGAGGTTCTTACCATTGGGAGATAGCTTCACTTGGCTAAAATCTTTTAAGCCTGCAAAAACCTCTATAGGTAGTTTTTTATCTTGTGTGGCAAAAGAGCCAAAACTTTGCAAAGCAATTAACAAAGTGAAAATGAACTTAAACATTCGTAAATCCTTTTATTATTGTACTCCTAAGTAAACGATTATTTCACAACTGTGGCCTTTTAAGCAAAAACTTATCTTTGGTTGTACTAAAGTAATCGCCGCCCATTTTGCCCACTGCATTTAATAATTCAGGGTCAATATAGCCACCACACATCACTTCATCGTCTATACAAATACCCACTACATCCAGCAACATCATTTTTCCACCGCCAGGCTCATTTGAAATACTAATAACTTCGCGTAACTTACATTCAAACCGTACTTTTGAATCGGCAACGCTTGGCGCGTTAACTAACTTACTTGGAGCTTGGGCAATGTTAGCTGCATCAAACTCGCTTATATCACTAGGATAATTTGCACAACTTTGGTTCATTTTTTCAACTAGCTCTTGGCTGACAATATTAACCACACATTCTTTAGTTGCCATTAGATTACTAAGCGTATCTTTATTCGTTTTATCACTAGGGTTTACTTGCGTAACACTTAAAACAGCTGGCTTGCAACTAGCCACAGTAAAAAATGAATAAGGCGCAATATTTGCACTACCTTCGCTATTTAATGTACTTATCCATGCGATAGGCCGTGGGCTGATACCGCCTACTAAGTAAGAGTAAACATTTTGGTTGGTATTTTCGGTGAGATCTAAAAACATATTTTTTCAACTAAATAAGAATATCAACATGCCTAATATCTTAATCCGATGAAGGTTGGGGTTAAAGAAGATTTACAAATGAGAAAAGTTAAAAAGTAAAACCGAGCCTTCAGGCTCGGTTTTCAATCCATTTAGCAAGGCGCTACATTATTGAATACTCTGACTTTTGTTTTTAAATCAAATGCAGCATAAGCTGCAACAATAATAAAACACCCCGCAGGCACAACATAAGAAAACGCGACACTGTATGTATCAATAAACACAGCTTGGAATACAGGAACTATCGCTCCACCTAAAATAGCCATTACTAAACCAGCAGCACCTAGTTTTGCATCATCGCCTAACCCATGTAGTGAAATCGCGTAAATAGTTGGAAACATTAACGACAAGCAAGCCGATATACTTACCAGCGCCCATACGCCACTTATATTTGGCATTTTCACCATATAAAAACACAGCAGCATTGCAATAATAGAGGTTGCCATTAACAGTTTGGCAGGACGAATAAATCCCATAAGCCAGGTCATTACAAATCGAGAAACTAAAAAGGTGATCATACTGTATTGTAAAATACTTCCCCCAGTAACTTCATTTGTATCGAGTGCCTCCATTACGTACTGGATGGTAAATGTCCATACACAAGTTTGCGCCGCAACATTAAAAAACTGGGCGATAACACCAAAGCGGTAATGGGTATTTTTAAACAAGCGCTTAAACGTTGCACTAAATTCTACATGCTTAGAGACTTTTTTTTGCTTACAAAAATTAGGTGTTTTAGTAAACGCAATTGCCAACCAAATAAAAACCAACACACAAGCCATACCAACATAAGGCACCATAACTGCATCAAGTTCTGCGCTTATAATGCTAGTTAATTGCTCACTATTCATATTTGTGCGCTCACCAGAGGTTGCGGTATTGAGCTTTGGTAAAATAAGGGTAGCGGCTAAAAAAACACCAATGTTAGTACCGACAGGGTTAAATGATTGCGCCAAATTCAACCTGCGAGTTGCACCTTGTTGGGTGCCCATTCCCATTACATAAGGGTTTGCTGATGTCTCTAAAATAGATAAGCCTCCAGCTAACACAAACAAAGCCACTAAAAAAAAACCATAAGTCATTGCTTGGCTGGCGGGATAAAACAAAAATGCTCCGATTGCAGCCATCCCTAAACCGGTTAACACACCTGTTTTATACGAAAAGCGTTTATTGATATATGCCGCCGGAATAGCTAGGCAAAAGTAAGCTCCATAGTAGCTAAATTGTACCAATGCAGACTGCACTGACGACATAGTAAAAATTTTACTAAACACTTTTACTAGCGGATCAGTCATGTTTGCCGCAGCTCCCCATGCAGCAAAGCACAGAACAAGTAAAATAAAGGGAACCACCATCTCCTTGGAGACAAGAGGTGTTTGTGTGTGTGTGTGTGTGGTCATTGCCGTGTCTCAGTTGTTAATGTTAAGTAAAGCATTTAACCAGTTAAATATCATTCCGTCAATAAATCAACTATAGTTATTTATTAACCTCCTGTGACTTATTTATACTCTGTCGTAAATTTAATAATAAGAAATGAACCCGGCAATAAAGCTAATATAGTCGCCAATTACACACACTCGGTGTACAATTAATCAGGTTATTCAAGATAATAACAACTAGGTAGGAATAATTATCAAATCTAAAAACCCTCGACTCTCTTTACAAGAAGGCCGAAGCCAATCTGGCCTGCGTGCTCATAATGAACGCCGAATTATGTCATTAATTCGCCAACACGGTAGTGCTCCAAAAGCTGAAATTGCACAAAAAACAGGGCTTTCAGCACAGGCCGTCACAGTAATTATCAATAGTTTAGAAGCCGAATCGTTATTAATACGGAAAGACCCTCAGCGTGGTAAGGTTGGCCAACCAACCATCCCATTTGCGTTAAATCCAGATGGTGCATTTGGAATTGGCTTAAAAGTAGGTCGTCGCAGTTTTGATTTAACCTTGATTGACTTAGTAGGAAATATACGCGCAACTTTGCACGAAAACTGCGCTTACCCCACAGTACAGAGCTTGCTAACCTTTTTAGAGAAAGGGATCAGCGTACTTAAAATGAGCTTAAGTGACGAATTAGCCAAGCGTATCTTAGGTGTGGGTGTTGCAACCCCTTACGAAATTTGGAACTGGACAGAAGAAGCCGGCGCTCCAAAAACAGTATTGAATGAATGGAAGTCTTTTGATTTTAAAGAAAAAATAAATCAAATTGTACATCTTCCCGTGTATGTATGTAATGATGATACCGCTGCTTGTTCAGCTGAATTAAGCTTTGGTAATCCTGCTCGTTTTAGCGATTTTTTATATATTTTTATTGGTACTTTTATTGGTGGTGGAGTTGTTATAAACGAAACCTTATTTACTGGTAAAAAAGGTAATGCCGGCGCTATAGGTTCATTACCTAGGCCTATGCTTAATAGTGAAGGACAACTAACCTCCCAACAACTTATTATGCAATCATCACTGTATATTCTCGAAAAAATGCTCAAAGGTGATGGCTACAATACTGACATACTATGGAGTTCAAAAGAGTATTGGGGAGACTTAGGCCCCGTACTCGATAAGTGGATAGACCAAGTTGCAGATGGCCTCGCCTACGCGGCATTGTGTTCTTTAGCTATTTTTGATTTTGAGGCAATTGTCATTGATGGCGCCATTCCTATCAATGTCAGAGAAAAAATAGTTTTGGCAACAAAGTTAAAATTGAGCCAGGCTGATCATCGCGGTATTAATCGCTGTGAAGTACAAAGTGGCTCTATTGGCGCCAAGGCTCAATCAGTAGGCTGCGCTAACCTTCCGTTACTTATCAACTTTTCTCAAGATCACGCAAGCCTTTCACACCACTAATATACTTTAAAGTTAAAAAGCAGCCATCGGTAACGTTGGCTGCTTATTTATTTTTTATCAGAGGTAAAAAATTCACTTAAACAATCAAAAAGCTGTACAAAAAATAATAAGTAATAATAGTTGATTTATTATTTTAAGTTCTCTACATTCTATTTACAAATTTGATAACACTGACATGTTTGATTAATAAAACCGCAAATTTGTATACACACACAACAAAGAGAGAACAGAAAAATGAAAGTATCAGCAAAAATGACTCTAATTGCAGTCGCTGTAGGTCTATCCATATCCCCTAGCGTCTTGTCACAAGAGCAACAAGTAGCAAAAAGTGATTTAGGGTTTGAGCGCATCATTGTAACGGGAACATCTCGGCCAAAAGAGAAAATCGAATCAACTAATGCAATAACTACCTTTAACGAAGCAAAGTTAGAGCAATTGGCTCCGCACAGTGTTGCTGAATTAGTGCGAAGTATTCCTGGTTTTCATGCCGAAGACACCGGTGGAGAAACCGGTAACAACGTAGCCCCACGAGGCTTTCCGTTATCAACGCAAACAGAGTTTACAGCACTACTTCGTGATGGTATGACCGTGTTTTATAATCAAGATATTTTATTTACTCAAAATGATCGCTTTACCCGTTTGTCTAATTTTGTTGGCAGCGTTGAAGCTATTCGTGGTGGTGCCTCGTCAATTTTTGTTGGTAGCGCGCCAGCTGGGTTTATTAATTTTATTTCTCGTGAAGGCTCCGATGATACCCAAGGTGATGTGTTTTTTGAAACCAACAGCAACAACCGCCTAGGTGGACAAGGTTGGGTTAGCGGATCAATAGACGATCAGACAACCTATGCTGTTGGCGCTTGGTATCGCAAGGATGACTCCGCACGCGATCCGGGGTATACAGCTAACCAAGGTGGTGAGCTTAATGGTAATATTAAGCACTTTTTTAAAGATGGCAGCGGCTTTACCCGCTTTGAGTTTAATAAACAAAACGATAGATCATTCTTTTTTATTCCTCAGCCATTAATAGGCTCAACCACCAATGCTAAAACAATCCCAGGCGGGATGGATATCAGAGATGGCACCACCGGTAACTCAGCAGGTGCGCGTTTATTAACTCTTAATAACACCCCAAGCGGCGACATTGATTTGGATATTGCAGATGGTAACTACGCTAATGTGACCTACTTTGGCAATACAACCGAAATTGAAATCAACGAAAACTTAGTCTTTTCAAATCAAATGCGTTATACCGATATGCTAACAACCTTTACCGGCATCATTAACGTAGGTAACGCCGAATCGTTAGCTAGTAAAGCACAAGCTATATATGCTGCAAATACTGATGTCCTTGCAGGTGCCATGGTTGATGGTAACCTAAGTTACGATATACGCGATGCAGGAAACGGCTTTGTATTGGCTGATTCAAGCAACGTAAATACCTACAACACCAATGGATACGGAATAAACGCAGGCTTTTGGCATAGACGTTTTGAAGGCGATAACTTTCAAAACGAAACCAGATTCAACTACACCTTTGATGATGTAGGCGAAGGGACTCTTTATGCTAATTTTGGCTTATTCTTCTCTAATATTAATGGCCATGTTACCGACTATCGAATTAATACACTGCAATCAGTAGAGCCCCTGCCGCAGCGCTTAGATGTTGTATTTACAGATGCACAAGGTCTTGACATTGCCAGCGGTACTTACAAAGGTATTCAGGCTGGATCACATGGTTTTGCCGATATTGTTTATAGTGAAAATACCCTTGCGCCCTTTGCTGACTTTGAATACGAGCTTGAAGATGTGTCGTTTAATCTGGGCCTAAGGTACGAAACCCTCAAAGCAGATGGGGAAGCGCAAAACCAAGCTAATTACACAATTGACAGTTTTGCCAGCGATACTGATACCGTCAATGGGAATATTACCCTGCCCTTTGGTGATGGGACTTACCGAAACTTTGATGTTGAATACAACGAAATGGCATGGACAGTTGCAGCTAACTACAAATTTAACGACGACTTAGCGGTATTCACTCGATATGCAGATGGTTTTCGTATGCCTGATGTAGATAAATACATGGCGATTACCAACCTAACTAGTCAAGAGGAAATTAATCAATTTAATAACTCTGAGAGACGCGAAACACAACCAGCTTCAACGGTAATGGCCGAAGTGGGCATTAAATATAACGAAGGTGATGTCGCAGCATTTGTAACCGGTTACTTCGCCGCTGCGGATGATTTATTCTTTAATGTACCTACTGTTGAAAATGGTCAAGTAGTGCAACGTCAAGCCTTTAGAAACACAGAAACCTTAGGTGTAGAAGCCGAATTTAACCTGCAAATCACCCAAGACTGGCGCATTGGTGTATCTGCAACGTACCAATCACCCGAATTTGTAAACACACCAGCGGCGCAATACTTAGATGCTAATGGAAGCTCTGCCTCTATTGATATAAACGGCAACTTACCTGTACGTGTGCCTAAGCACTTTGGCCAATTAACTAGTAGCTATCAGTTTGAAGATTTTTCGTGGGGTATGGCAGCTATTCATGGTAGCTACTCTTGGAGCGGTAAACGTTATGCCGACGACGCCAACACAGCAGAACTGCCTATGTATGGCATGTTAAACCTTGGTTTATCCCTTGAAAACGAAGACGGTTATTACCTTCGTGCCGATGTTAAAAACCTAAATAACTCAGAAGGCTTATCAGAGGGGGATCCTCGCGCAGGTGAAACGGTAGCAGGTCAAGCAACTACATTTAATGCGCGCGTTGTCTTACCTCGTACCTTTAGCCTTACTATTGGTAAGCGTTTTTAATTTTACTCTAATCTAGGGTATCGTCATGCAAAGCGATACCCTCGCAATTTTTAGGAAAATATAATGGAAGTAGTTGCAATTGGTGAAGCTTTAATAGATATACTCTCACATGACTGCATGCACAATAAGGCATCAAATAGCGAACTAGACTTCACACAGTTTGCCGGAGGCGCACCCGCTAATGTTGCTGTAGCCGTAGCAAAGCTTGGTGGTTCAAGTTATTTGCTTGGTAAAGTAGGCAATGATAAATTTGGTCGCTTTTTAATAAATGCACTCAAAATGTATAATGTAAACACATCTTATGTTGGCTTTTCAAAAAAAGGGAAGACGGCACTCGCGTTCGTATCGTTGGATGAAAACGGTGAACGTACATTTGAATTTTACGATAAAGATGCTGCACATTACGATTTACAAATAACCGATTTAGAGCCCTCTTTATTTTCAACACCTAAAATTGTGAGTTTTTGTTCAGGCTCTTTTGCAAAACCTTTAGTATTAAATACAACCTTACATGCGCTAAAACACTTTAAAGAATCAGGCTCGGTTACATGCTTTGACATTAACTTTCGTTCAGCCTTCTGGGATGAACCACTCACAGCTAAATCTGTTATTGAGGATGTTGCTAAAACAGTTGATGTTATTAAAGCGAGTAAAGATGAGCTGATCTCGCTTTATGGAATAGAGCATATTGATACCACTATTAGAAGTTGGGTAGATAGTGGCGTAGCTTTAGTTTTAATGACCGATGGTGGCGAGCCTATTACTTTTTCATCTAGCTCATTTAGTGGTACTTATCCTTGCCCTAAGGCATATGTTGTGGATACCACAGCTGCAGGCGATGCGTTTGTAGGTGGTTTTTTATATCAAATATCTTCGCTAGTGAGTAATAAAACAGAATTTACTGACTGGGCAAATAACTTTACTAACGTTTCAAAGGCTATCGACTTTGCTACTAAATGCGGAGCCAAAACAGTAGCAACGTTTGGAGCCTTTGATGCCCTACCTACATACCATGATATCTCGGCGAGTACCCTTAAATCTTCGTGTCGATGTTAAAAACCTAAATAACTCAGGAAACTTATCAGAGGGAAGTTTCACTCAGGCGAAACGGTAGCAGATCAATCAATTATATTTAATGCGCGCGTTGTCATATCTCGTGTCTTTAGCTTTACTATTGGTAAGCGTTTTTAATTTTACCCTAACTGAGGGTATCGTCATACAAAGCGATACCCCCGCAAGTTTTAGGAAAAGATAATGGAAGTAGTTGCAATTGGTGAAGCTTTAATAGGTGTACTCTCACATGACTGCAAGTGCCAAAATTGCTTAAGTATCACGGTAATTCTCCCTATTTATAATACTTCTTTTATTGGCGACTCATTTTAGTATCACCTTAACATGAGTTGCCTATATCAAAATCGTTTTTACACTAGTCTTCTTTTACATTTAATACGTATTGGTTTTGTCCTATTATTTATAATGCCACGGTTTTAATATTGCCAGTATGAAAGAAAAAATAAACATCGTGTGGTTTAAACGTGATTTACGTCTTAGCGATCATCAACCATTAAAAAATGCATTTAGTAATGGCTTACCGACCCTGTTATTTTATAACTTTGAGCCATTACTGCTCGAAGATGCACACTACAATGAGCGGCACTGGCGCTTTGTGTATCAATCGATAGTTGAGTTAAATAATCAGCTAGCGCGTTTTAACGCCTGTGTTTATATATTTAATTTAAATATGAACGATTTACTTGAGTCAATAAAGACGCAGTTTGAAATAGTTAATATTTTTAGCCATCAAGAAATAGGCTTAAACAACACCTTTGAGCGCGATAAGGCAATAAAAGCATGGTGCCAGCATAACCACATTAATTGGCAAGAGTCGCAAACAGGCGCGGTAATTCGCGGCAAAAAAAATCGTAATAATTGGAACGAACGCTGGCAGCAAACAATGCAAGCACCTATTGCTGTTCCTAATTGGAAGAGTATAAAAACAATTACCCTTAATAACTATCAAGCGCCTGAGCTGCCAAGCGCTTACACTCAAGATCACGACAGCTTTCAACAAGGTGGCCCACTGCATGCGCGAATTGTAATGCAGAGTTTTTTTGCCGAGCGCGGTAAAGGTTATCAAAAGGGAATATCGAGCCCAAGTTTAAGCCAAACCCACTGCTCTCGGCTTTCGCCCTATCTAGCATGGGGGAACATTAGCCTTAGGCAAGTGTATCAAATGACCATTGATGAATATCATTCAAAACACCCTGACAAAAGAGGTTGGAAACGCCCACTAGCAGCGTTTGTATCGCGCTTGCATTGGCACTGCCACTTTATGCAAAAGTTTGAAAGCGAGTGCTCTATGGAGTTTTTAGCTCTTAATCCGGGTTATCACGTATTTCCGTATCGTGATGATGAACGTGTGAAAAACGATATTGAACGCTGGGCGCAAGGTCAAACAGGTATTCCAATTATTGACGCTTGCATGCGCTGCTTAAAAGCCACCGGTTATATAAACTTTAGAATGCGCGCCATGCTTGTAAGCTTTGTAACGCATCATTTAAATATAAGTTGGCAGCAAGCAAGCTTTCCGCTCGCTAATTACTTTTTAGATTTTGAGCCAGGGATTCATTATCCGCAAATTCAAATGCAAGCCTCGGTCACAGGTATTAATACCATTAGGCACTACAACCCAATTAAGCAATCAGAAGATCAAGATCCAACAGGTTCGTTTATTAAAAAGTGGTGCCCCGAGCTTGAAAAACTCCCTATTGAATATTTACATCAGCCTTGGGAGCAAACTCCAATGGAAGCACTCTTTAACGACTTTAAGTTAGGGGAGGATTACCCTGAACCCATGCTTGATTTAACAGCGGCCTCAAAAGAAGCACGCGAACGCTTATGGCAATACCGTGAGCGAGCCGATGTTAAACGTGCCATAGGGAAAATTCTTAAAAAGCACGTTGGGGGTACTCAAAAAGTTACTCGAACAAAAAGTAAAACGGATACTAAAAATAACAGTAAGGCTAAGTAAGCATGGCGCACAAAAAACTAAACTTACCTCAAAAAATGTGTCCTATTTGTAGTAAACCTTTTACGTGGCGTAAAAAATGGCAGCGCGACTGGGATAACGTTATTTACTGTTCAGAGCGCTGTAAGCGAAATAAACAGGGGTAACAATTAACTGGCGCCTATTTTGCAACATCATCAGTAATTAGTGCTTTTAAGGCTTTATATAAGTTTATTTTGTAAATAACGCTTAGATAACCTGAAAAGCTTACACTCTAGCAAGGAGAAGATGATGACGATTAAAAAAACGGCAAGTTCAACATGGTCTGGCGACATTAAAACAGGCAAAGGTAGCATATCAACTCAAAGTGGCGCGCTTAATAAACAACCTTATGGTTTTAATACCCGCTTTGAAGATGAGGCGGGCTCAAACCCTGAAGAATTAGTAGGTGCAGCGCACAGTGCATGTTTTAGTATGGCGCTTTCACTTGCATTAGGTGATGCAGGCTTTACCGCAGATAAAATTGATACTAAAGCCACTGTAAGCCTTGATGAAGTAGATGATGGTTTTTCGGTGACGCATATTGCCCTTGAGGTAAAAGCGCGTATTGATGATATTCAAAACGAGCAGTTTCAAGCTTTATGTGAGCAAACCAAAAAGAGCTGCCCTATTTCAAAACTCTTAAATACCGAAATATCACTAGATGCGACACTTCAATCAGCATTTTAAATATTTAGACTTAACTATTTAGACAGTCCCTTACTAAACAAGCCAAGTAAATATTTACTTGGCTTTTTTATTATAAAGAAGTATCTCTAGGGCGTGTTGTTCTTTGGTGGTTGAATTTACAGCAGTGTGCTTGGTATTTAGGCTAGGCAGAGCCTATGTTGTGTGGTTATTCCCCATTAATAGGTGATAACGCAGCATAGATGCCAAACATGCGCTGCCCTTTGGGTTCTTTCTAGGGACGATTGACTCTTTGTTGCCTACATGGATGTAGGTAAGGGGCGTGAGCAGGACGCGGAAGCTTTGCTCGGTTTTTACTTATTCTTACATGGATGTAAGCCAGTAGAATAACGCAGGAGCAGTTATCGAGCCC
>NZ_JACJEA010000021.1:0-94580 GCF_014163835.1 Pseudoalteromonas sp. SR43-5 | reverse complement strand
TGGCTCGAACGTCTTGTTAAAAACATTGGATGTTTGTCATTCAATATTCGTAACCAACAGAAGCATATTCCACTTAATATAATAGTCAGTTACTTTTAAATTAAGTGGCTTGGTCGAACTATAAGAAATTCAACGGGACTAAAAACAGTGGGCTGTTCGCTTCGCTCCATATTAGCCCACAATTTTTAGCCCGTTAATTGGGCGTTGGTATGACTCCCACTGTCAAGTTAAACGCACTGATCCCTGCCTAACTTTTTTAAGCCATAATTACTTTAGCTCGAATTAGAGCGAGTTAATACATAGGATGAAGCAAGTAATGTCGTCGGTTATCTTGCTGATATTCGTTGGTTATTACTATTTCTAGTAACAGAGCAGACCTTACTTATTTCGTCGTGGCACCTGTCTTCAGTCTATGTTCGTGGTTCAATGAAGCGTTAGCTACATTGCCATCCTAACGCCGTCGGTGGTTGTGCCACTCCCGATGCTTGATCCTATGCATTAACTCTAATTCGTTTATCATGCAGGTACTCTTGCCAATCTAAGTTTTGTATTTACTGGCGTTAGCACCACTTCTTTTGCAATTGCCCATATGTATGCAATCATTTCTCGAGCAATGGCGGTGACAACCAGGTTGTAATGTTTCCCTTTGGCTATCATTTTTTTATAGCGCTTGCAGAGCCTAAGTTGTGCTTTCCACGCAATATCAATAATGTCCTTTGGTAAACCTTCTTGTCGTTTTTGCATATCTGTCGATATATTTGCCGCATACCAGAAATAACAGTGACACCCATCGTTAATTTTGCTCTTTTTAAAATTAAGGACTACGTTTTGTTTAGTCTAAAAAATAAGCAGGGTGTCTTATGGCTATCGCAAGAAAGCGTCAAGTAAGTTTGGTTGATACAAAATACTATCACTGTATTTCACGCTGTGTTCGTCGTGCATTTTTATGTGGGGAAGATCGTTTTACTGGTCAATCTTATGAGCATCGACGAGGGTGGGTTGAAGATAAGCTGCTTGAATTAGCTAAAGTATTTTGTATTGATGTATGTGCTTATGCCGTAATGAGTAATCACACCCATTTAGTACTGTATGTAGATGATAAGAAAGCAAACAGGCTGAATGATAAAGCGATTGTTATTCACTGGCACAAGCTGTGCAAAGGCACATTGTTAACGCAAAAGTACATACAGGGTGAAAGGCTAAGTAAAGTTGAGCTTATCTTTTTTAATCAAACAGTAAAGGAATATCGAGAGCGCCTATCAAGTATTAGCTGGTTTATGCGGGTGTTAAATGAAGACATTGCCCGCAGAGCAAATAAAGAAGATAACTGCACAGGGAGGTTCTGGGAGGGTAGATTCAAATCGCAAGCATTACTAGATGAAGCAGCACTTGCAGCCTGTATGGCCTATGTTGATTTAAATCCCATTAGAGCTAAAATGGCTAACACACCAGAAGAGTCAGACCATACCAGTGTACAAAATCGCTTAACATGCCCGGCAGAAGGTAAACAACCTAAGCAGTTACTACGTTTTGCAGGCATGCCACGTCAGATTATGCCTAAAGGGCTGCCGTTTGAGCTTAAATCGTACCTTGAACTCGTTGAGCTAACAGGGCGAATAATACGAGAGGATAAGTGCGGGCATATTGATAATATGAACCTACCTTTGCTAGAAAGGCTTAATATATCCCCAGATAACTGGCTAAAACTCACTACGCAATTTACGCGCGTATTTCACGGCGCAGTAGGCAGGCCGACCTCACAAGCAAGTTACTGTGAAAACTTAAAGCGAAAGCGGCGAGCGAATATCAGTAACTGCGAAAAGCTATTAGCATAAATTAAAAACCATTCAGTAAAAGTTAAAACTGCCATTACGGAGTTATTTTCATGCGTGTAATTTGGGTTTAAGAATGTAGTGACTTATTTAATAGATGAAATGAAAGTGACCCAGTAATAAAAGATCAATTTTGAATCTGAAGGGCTAATTTTGTGGCACAGTTTTGTTTGTTCAATCAAAGTGGCTGTTTGGTTTGGTCAATTAAAACAACACCAAACTCTTTTTATATTCTGCGTAAAAATACAGTAATAAATTGAACCAAAACAGGAACTCAGCTATGGTTTGTTTATCAATAAAAATAAATAAAAAAGCGAGTTAATCTAAAGACTCGTTATATGTACAAGGAGGGTTTAGTTGATGCGTTACCTATTTTTACTGTTGATAATACCTCTTCATTCTTTTGCCGAAATTAACCTTCCTCTGCAAAAAGAACTAATTGAAATGGAAATTGAAGATCAGCATATTCGAAACAAAATAGGAGAAGCTGGGTGGCAAAACCCGCCTAAAGCACTCCTAGAACAAATGATGAAAATAGATGAAAGTAATACAGGAAAACTTAAAGCTATCATTAAAAAGCATCATTGGTTAACAAGAGATTTAGTCGGAGTTAAAGGAGTTGGAGCAGCATTTTTAGTCATCCAGCATTCACCTGATGTTGCATTTAAAGTAAAAATGCTTCCTTATTTAAAGCAATCATATTTGAATGGCGAAGGTGTTAGCGGACAACAAGTTGCTCTTTTAACTGATAGAGTTCTTATTGCACAAGGAAAGAAACAAATCTATGGTACTCAAGCTGACGTGAGTGAAGGTAAAGTTGTGTTTAGCCCTATAGAAGATGAAACTAATGTAGATATACGGCGTGAAGAAATGAATATGCCCTCTTTAGATTTTTACTTAAAAATAATGGAAAAAATGTACGGGATTAAAGAACACCCTGAAATAGACTTGAATTAATGTACATACAACAAAATGTCCTGAGGTGGGCAGCAAGCGCTAAAGTTCTCTTTCCACCGCAAATTTTAACAGCGGTGATCCCTTACTTTTCAATGTCGTTAGGTAAGTTGATTCATCGTAGGGCGTATGTAGATTTAGACGCGACTTTACTTATCTAGTTCTTTTCTTAGAGGAAATAACAAAGGCACTCATCCTAAATTTTGCACATAAACACCAGTAATCCTTTTCAAAACGCCAATTAAAACCAACAGCAAACACTTCTTTATATTCTGCGTAAAAATACAGTAATCAATTGAACCAAAATAGGAACTCAGCTATGGTTTGTTTATCAATAAAAACAAATAGAAACGAGTTAATCTACAGGCTCGTTAGGTAATTAAATGAATACTGCCATCGATGAAGTCACAAATAATTACCAAGACTGGAGCTTAGACAAATTATCGTATGTTGATGGGTTACTAACACTGAACCTTAAAACTTATATAAAAGGCGATGATCCCGTAAGGTTTATGGTTGTGTTTACAAATACCGTTTTATTTGAAGCTTATGATGAAAGTAGCCATTTTCATGACTATCATCAAAACCGTGATTCGGGCGTAATCGGCGTGTATTCTGATTCAAGCTTATTGGAGTATGCTCAAACTAAAACGAATACTTTCAGTTTAAACAACAATAAGCTGTTTCATTATTCAGTAATGACTACAAATGAAATCATTCATGTTTTAACAAATATTGAGCCTCAGGTGATAAACGTTACCTAACAAAACGCGCTGATGTGGGCGACTAGTAAAATTTGGCTATTAATTGTGGGAAGCTGAAAATAGTAAGTAAGATTTTAAAAACTTTATAACATGGAACGTATATGAATTTATCTGAAGGCAAAACTGTAATTGAGTTCGAAATATCAGAAACAGGCCACCAAATTGTTGAAGCTAAAATTAACGGTAAATTGTTACGTTTTATTTTAGATTCTGGCGCTGGGACATCTGTTTTAGACAGGAGATGCCTAAGTGAGTTAGGCATTGAAGAAAAACTCAATGTTGAGAATGCAGCAGGCTTAGGCACTTCGGATCACGCTATGGGAGATATAGAAGTTGATTCAATTGAGTTTGGAAATGCCTTGTTTGAAAGTCCTGACTTTGTGTCACTTAATCTTGACCATGTTCAGGTAGCGGGTGGTGAAAAGGGAGTACATGGCTTGTTAGGCTCCCCCTTTTTTACTCAATACCAAGCAGTTATTGATTTTTCAAAAAATAGGTTAGAGCTTTTAAATAAAAAAATTAAATAACTAACCTAAACTTTGTTCTTTAGTCGGTTTAAGCTAACGCACCATGTTTATGGGTTTTACTATGACATGGTGCGACAGTTGTTATTGTTTACAATTTGTATTTTAAAGCTACTTTTCTAGTTCTTTTCTAATAACTCTTTTCTTATAATTTCAGCTCCAGCGCTCAAGGCATTTAACTTGCCGTTAGCTATATGGTGAGTTAGTGGAGCCATGCCGCAGTTTGTACACGGGTAGAGTTTGTCGGCATCTACAAATTGCAGTGCTTTACGTAGCGTATTAGCTACTTCTTCTGGCGTTTCGATAGTATGATTTGCTACATCAATTGCGCCTACCATTACTTTTTTACCGCGAATGAGTTCTAGTAAATCCATTGGTACATGCGAGTTATGGCACTCTAGTGAAATAATATCGATTTTAGATTGCTGAAGTTTAGGGAACGCTTCTTCGTACTGTCGCCATTCGCTTCCTAGTGTTTTTTTCCAATCTGTATTGGCTTTAATGCCGTAGCCATAGCAAATATGCACTGCGGTTTCGCATTTGAGCCCTCCAATTGCGCGCTCTAAACAGGCAATTCCCCAGTCGTTTACTTCATCAAAAAATACATTAAACGCGGGCTCGTCAAATTGGATGATATCAACGCCGGCGGCTTCTAACTCTTTTGCTTCTTGATTTAGAATTATGGCAAATTCCCACGCTAGTTTTTCGCGGTTTTTATAATGATCGTCGTAAAGCGTGTCAATCATTGTCATTGGGCCTGGCAATGCCCATTTTATTGGTTGCTTGGTTTGCTGGCGTAAAAATTTAGCGTCTTCAACAAACACAGACTTTTGGCGGCTCACAGGGCCAACAACAGTGGGTACGCTTGCATCGTATCGGTCACGAATTTTTACTGTTTTACGTTTTTCAAAGTCAACGCCATTTAGGTGCTCTATAAATGTAGTTACAAAATGCTGCCTTGTTTGCTCGCCATCGCTAACAATATCAATGCCTGCTTGTTGTTGGTTGAATAATGACAAGCGTAGGGCGTCGTGTTTTCCTTGGGTTAATTCATCACCTTGTAATTTCCAAGGTGACCAAAGTGTTTCTGGCTCTGCAAGCCATAAAGGCTTTGGTAAACTGCCAGCGGTAGATGTAGGTAGTAATTTTTTCATAATAAATAATGCCGTATATTTTAGTTAATTATTAAACGTATTGTTAAGCGCGTTATTACTGCTTGTTACTATTAGTTGTTATGACAGATAGCTAGTAGAGAATTGCTCAAGAACTCTTTGGTACGGCTTGATAAAATGCTCTTGCGCAAACTTGCCTTGCTCGTTTGCTAACTTGCCGCGCTCTTCTCGGTCATACACAATTTGCGTTAGTGAGTGATCCAAGTTTTTTAAGTTTGGTTTATATGATTTACCCGCTGTTGCGTTGGCATTATAAATCTCTGGTCTGTAGATTTTTTGAAACGTTTCCATCGTACTAATGGTGCTTATAAGCTCAAGATTGCTGTAATCATTAAGTAAATCACCAAAGAAAAACAATGCTAAAGGCGCGGCACTATTTGGTGGCATAAAATAACGTACCTGTAAGCCCATTTTTTTAAAGTATTGCTCAGTTAAAGACGATTCATTTGGTTCGTATTCAACGCCAAGTACCGGGTGTTGGTTTTCGGTGCGGTTGTAGGTTTTGTTATCTGACACACTTAGGCATATAACCGGTGGTTTTTTAAAGTTTTGTTTGTATGTATCCGAATTTACGAATGACTGAAATAGCTTGCCATGTAAAACCCCAAAGTCATCAGGAATACTAAATTGAGGCTTTCCTTTATTGTGCTCTTGTAGGAGTACGCTAAAGTCGTAGTCGCGCACATACGATGAAAAGTTGTTTCCTACAATGCCTTCAATTCGCTTATTAGTTTTATGGTCAACAATATTTGTTTTTAATATTTCGATTGATGGGAAGCTTTCGCCGCCGTCTTCAATACCTATCTCAACAGAGACAATTTCAAGCTCTACAGCATAACGCTCACCTTTGGTGTTATCCCAGTGGGCTAGGGCATTAAAACGGTTGTTAATCATGTTTAAGGCGTTACGCAAGTTTGCTTTGCGGTATTCACCTCTGGCTAAATTAGCAAAGTTGGTTGTGATACGCGTATTAGTTGATGGATGATAATTTTCGTCGAGTGAAACGCTCTTAATATTAAATGTAAAATCTTTTTTCATCGTGTTTATATCCAATTTTATAATTTAAACCTGATTGATGCTCTGCGCTCTATTAGCCTTGCAACTTACTTAGCTGGCTTAGCTGGTTTAGGTATTCAGCGGCTTTAAGTTGTTAAATAGTGTTTAGCGCTAAGGGATGAGTAATTTATACGTTGATTGGTATATGAAGAAAAACGGTTTAATTTCACATAAAACATGAGTCATATTCATTAATCATTATTGTTAAATTCGATTACGTAGTAATTGACGAAAAAAAGGCACAAATCGATAAAAATAAGGCATGGATGTTTAGCCGTTTAGACTTCTTTAGTGCTGACGTGTACTTTATTCATGTTGAACATGAGGAATATTCAAATATTTTTTGTAGCTATATCAGTATGTTAGTTAAGTTTTTAGCATGTTGCGTCGCTGTTTATAATAAATGTCGTCACGGGTAAGTTCCATCTAGCTATATAAGTAGATACCTTAGCTAATCTAATCTCAAAAGATAAACCGACTTTTCTGAGTACGTATATAAATGCTTGTAAATTAATAAAAGGCTATAAACCATATTAATGGCAATGCCAGTGCGTTAAGTAAGTTATACTCGTTTTTCATCACCTCACCTATTGAGTATTCGTGGATATCAAAGGCACTTGTATTGCATCAACTATTGATGAGCATGGCCCTGTTTATGTATATCAAACAAAAAAGAGTCTTATTCTCAGCTTTGACGGAAAAATTTATCAAAGCTGTATTAAATTAAATAATATTAACGGGTTAAGTTTAGCCTATACGCAAGCGATGATGGCTGCGCTTTTTTTTATACCCAATTTAAAAACCGCGATGATAATGGGACTTGGGGCGGGCTCTATAGCAAAAAGTCTTTATCATGCGTTTCCTGCATTGATTATACATACCGTTGAATACCGTAAAGCCGTGGCTGATATGGCTATAAAATATTTTGAAGTTCCTGTGTCAGAACGTTTGTTTATTCATATTGATGATGCGGCAAACTACATGAAAAAAACGCAGATAAAAACGGATGTTATTTTTTCTGATTTATATAGCTCAGAAGGGATGGAGACAGATCAGGTGCAATCATCCTACTTACGTGATTGTAAAAATGCGCTCACTTTTGATGGTGTTTTAGTACTTAATATTTGCCATACCAAAATTGGGCAGAGGGAAGTGTTTGATCAACTACTTGAGAAAGAATTTGCAGGAAAGATTCTTAGTTTTATTATTGAAGGCTGTAATAAAATTGTGTTCGCTTTTAACAATAAAATGCCTGCACTTAGTGAGGATGAATTACTGGTAAAAGCTCACGCGTTACAAAAATTAATAAACGTACCAATGACGCGCTATGCAGAGCTTTTATTTAATTAAAAATGGTTAGTTTGATGTACTGTTAAATGGCGCGTTTAAATCCATCCGTCTATCTGTTGTTCATTTAAACTTGGTTAAACTAATCATACTCTGAATAAAAATAATAAAGTACGTACCCGTACGGAAACACTCATACATGGATTACTGTAAAAATATAATCTCTAAATTTATAAGCGCGATGCAAAAGCGGCCTGGATTATTGGCTGTGTTGGCGTTTTTGTCGGGCGTTGCCAGCTTTGCACTTGTAGATAGAAAAGAGTCTTTTTCGCAAGTTATTGCGATATTTTTACTTATTAGTTGGTTGTGGCTAATTATTGATAATTGGCTACGAGACAAAGTAGAAGAAAAATTTGGTGTGGCTGTATCTCCTAATGTAATGCGTTTTGCTCTACAAATGGTGCAACAAGAAAGTCTATTTTTTGCTTTGCCGTTTTTTTTAGCGGTTACGCAGTGGGACCATCCTCAAGCATTTTTTACCTCCCTCATTGTGTTATGTGCGGTTATATCGGTTATCGATCCCTTTTATTATAAGAAGCTTGCTAAAAACCGAACGTTATTTAGTGTGTTTCATAACTTTGCTTTATTCGTTGTTTTACTTGTTACCTTACCTATTTTGTTAAACCTTACAACGAGCCAAAGTTTAGCTGCAGCCCTTGTAACGGCTGTAGTGGTTACTCTACCGAGTTTAAACAATTTAATGCCTAATGCACGCTGGTGGCGTTTTCCTATTCTTGTATTGATTTTATGTGCTTTGAGCACTGCTGTGTGGCAGTTAAGAAGCTATGTGCCTCCTGCTGCGCTGCGCTTAACCGATATTACGTTAGCTCATGAAGTTGATTTACAACATAAAAAGCCAGTAGGGAGTATTAAACAGTTAGACTCCTATACACTGCATCATCAAGGTTTATATAGTTGGACCGCTGTTAAAGCACCAAGAGGCTTAAATGAAAAAATATTTCATGTGTGGCTTCATAATAAAAAGGAAGTTGATCGGATCACGTTAAATATAAACGGCGGGAGAGAGCTAGGGTACAGAGCATGGACCCACAAGGTAAATTTTCCTAGCGACTCTGTTGGTAAGTGGCAGGTAAAAGTAGTCACCGAATCAGGCCAGTTAATAGGTTTAACGAAATTTACTGTTACACCTTAATGATGGTAATAGGTTTGTAATCTAATAAATATTTGATAGGCTATTTTTACAGTGTTTATTGGATGAACGTTATGAGTTTTGCATTTGATCTGTTTATTTGGTTAATGGTAGAGACTATTTTAGGTTTTTTTATTTACTCAACAGGTTGTACTATTTTAAAAATAGTTACCTTTGGTAAGTTTAAATGTGATATTACCGATTACGTATCGTTTAAGGCGAATAAAGCTAAAAATGTTTATTTAATTTGTGTGCTCGGGTTTAGCTTTTACGTGCTATTAATTGGCTTTGTTGCCTACATGAGTCATTAAATTATAATTACATGAATAACAATACGTTATTTACAGCAGGCATTTTAAGCTTTATAGCATCACTTTTACATGTAGCCTGTGTTTTTGGAGGGCCTGATTGGTATCGCCTTTTGGGTGCTGGTGAGCAAATGGCTCAAATGGCAGAGCAGGGCAGTATGTATCCTACTTATGTAACTTTAGCTATTTCAGTTATTATTGCTATTTGGGGCTTTTATGCGCTCTCTGGTGCAGGCGCCATTTTAAAACTGCCATTTTTAAAAACTGCACTCGTATTAATAACCGCAGTGTATTTAATACGAGGTATTGCGGGTTTAATCATTCCTTTTTTAACTTCAAGCCAAATCGTTCAACAGAATTCTATTCAATTTTGGATTATAAGCTCGATAATCTGCTGCATTTATGGGTCATTTTACTTATTTGGTACCCTTAAATTGTGGCGAATAAAAAATGTATGAATGCTAGATTTCCTGATCTTTTAAATTCAAATTATTAAATACTGATAGCTTATTTTTATATTGCGAAATACTATGTGCGACTATTTTTTACGCGCATATATTTTGGCTTTAGGTATCTATAAATGAATAAAACGTTATTGAGTACTTTGCTTGCAGCTCTTATTTGTGCATCTCTTTTAGCTAAAGTGCAGGCCCAAGACGTTCATGCACTTGAGCCTGAATTAGGTGTTGGCGGAAATATTAAGCTAGATGAGGCAAGTACAACTTATGTTGATGACGGTTTTGATTTTCATGTGCATCCACTTTGGGAAAGCCGATATGTAAGTGAGGGCCGTGACAACTTAGCGGGTAAAGGTATTGCCTCAATCGCAACTGAATTCAATTATAATGAAATAGCTATTATTCCGTGGGTTGCAACGGGTGTTGATAGCGATTATACCGAGTTTAACTTAAATGCTATTTACGCAACTCAGTTATTTAATACCGTTGATATGTTTATTGGTTACAACCATTTAAGATCGCGTGAAAACACCTCTAATGCTCACGACAATGAGGTTAGCTTAGATTTTTCGTATTTTTACGATGATAAATTTCAGCTCACTAGCAGCGCATATTATTCGTTTGATTCTCAAGGCATATTTATAGAGCTTGCGATAAATAAAGGCTACGAGATAAATGAAGCTGTTAATATCGATTTTCAAACGGGGCTAGGGTTTAATGCAGGTTATGTAAGTGATGGCCATAATGGTATTAACAACCTTAAGCTTACAGCTAACGTGTCGTATCAAGTTATTAAGCAGCTTGAAGTATACGCATATACTAGCTACACCATGGCAATTAATAAAAACGCTGAGCGTTTTGTGGGTGATCAAACCTTAAAAAACGTGTTATGGAGTGGTATTGGTCTGAGCTATCTATATCGTTAAAAGTTAGCAGCACAATAAAATGGTTGTGCTGCTTATTAAGAGTTTATCAATAAAAATTAGCCCTAAATTTACATAGCTTTATTAACGTTGGTTTTTAAATCACTCTTTTCTTTTTCGTGAGTGTGGCTTTTTATAGGGGCGGAAATTTCATTATCGATTTTTTGAATCGGTTGGCTTCGTACACACATTAAATCATCAGCCATATACTGGCAGCTGCCAATATATAAATCGTTATGGCCGCCTTCGTATTTACATGATTGAGATTTTACTTTATCTGCGCATGCTTTAACTGCAACATCATTTAACGGCCCTGAATGAGCATTTAAAAATGTGGGTGCTGCAAGTAAAGCCATACCAAACACGCTTAAACAACTACTTTTTATAAACATAACAACTCCTTTTTAATGCTTTTCAGGATCATGGCCTGGCGGTGGACCGTTGTGATCACCTGGTGGCCCACCTGCAGGCCTAACTGATTCTCCATGTAGGCACCCTATAAACATATTTTCACTAGGACTGGCTGCGTGGTAGTGATAACCTCTTACTTCATCTGTATTACCTCGGCATTCATCAAGTGACTCTTCTTTACCGCTTGTATCACGCATTGCATAAATACCATAACCGTCTATTGCATAACCTATAAGAGGTGCATGTCCACCTTCTGTAGCAGCTGAGTCAGTACAACCAGTGGTAGAGTGATAGTGATAACCTTGGTGTAAATTTATATGGCCACCACAATCATCAAATGCCGCAATGGTATAGCTCTCTAAAATTGCATTAATTGGAGCAGGCCCTGATAGCTCAGTACCGTCTAGTGCTATACCTACTGTTCTTAATCGGCCAGTATCAGATGCTGGAATAGGTGTAACAGGAATTAAATACGTTAATGAAAAATTATCTTCTAAATACGAAAGTTCACACTCAATACAATTTTGTTTATATTGCTCTTCAACATCAGGGCGAGCTGCACCAGCGCAGGACTCTTTTGTAGCTGTATATCTAATTTTATTTGTTTTAGTGTCGTAAAGTACCCACTTTTCATCGCCGTAGTATTCATCAAGCTTTAGGACAAATTGGCCTGTTAAATCAACTAAATCACCAGTACCTTCTTTACTAAACCAACTGCCAGTTACATCAGCGCCATCGGTCGATGTGCGCGGGCAGAATGGACCCGGCTCTCTACCTGCAGGTGCGCCTGATGTAATTAACTCATAACACTTAGTTTTAGTTCCTTGCGCCGTTTCGCAATCAACAATGTTAGGCTCAGATAAAAAGGCCCCTTTTTTAAACATAGATAAATTTATTGTTTGATTCGTTTTTTGTACTTCACTAAGGGAGCTACTGACTTGCTTAGTATTTTTATTCGTTGGTGAGTCGTCGCAGCCACTTAGAGTTAAAACTGTTGCGGTAATAATGATTGCAAACGTGCTGTAATTATTTGAGCCCATTACTTGTATCCTTTTCAGTATAGGTTTTGGTGTACTTATACTGTGGCATATTACTGGCTAAATGTGCAAAAAGTATGGAGAACGACAAAATAAGCACATGATACAAAACCTTTAACAGTGTGTGGTTGCTAAAGCGCAGTTTTAAATTTAATTATTAGTGTTTTAAAATAATAAAAAACGGATATGTGTAATACACATTAGCTAAAAGTGTTAGTGTTTAGATGTTATTCAAATACATATGAGGATTACATATGAAGTTTTTAGTGTTTTTAGGGACAGTGCGTAACAGCACGCCACCAAAACCTGCTCGCTTAGGTGAGAGAGTGTCTAAAGCCTGCATGGAGTGCTTAAACGAGCAATTCTCCGAACATGAGTTTGAGCTTATAGATGTACTTGATTACCCAAGTGAGCAAGTTTTTAAACCGCATTTTGCCTATGCTCAGGGTAAGGCGCCTTCAATGCTAAATACTTTAGCTGATAAAATTAAAGCGGCTGATGGATATGTAATGGTTAGCCCTGAATATAATCACAGTATGAGCCCAGCTCTCGCTGACTTACTTAATCACTTTGGTAGCTCACTCTTTTCGTACAAGCCCAGTGCTATTGTTACTTATTCTGCTGGGCAGTGGGGTGGACTCAGAGCGGCAATTAGTATGCGCTCGTTTTTATCAGAGCTTGGCTGTTTGCCTGTATCAGCAATGATCCACGTACCAAAAGCACAAGAAGTATTTAATGATAATGGCTCTGTGCAAGTTGGTGAAGAGCAGTCATCGTGGTTTAATTATTTTCACCGTACTTTTGGGCAATTGGTTTGGTGGGCGCAAGCGGCTAAAAATCAGAGTGGCGTTGAAGATCCTGAGCAGATGCTAAAAAGCTTTAAATCAAATCCATCGCAGCGAAATGCCCCATAACGAATACTTTTAAAATATAACTAATTTAGCCCTTAATTGGGCTAAATTTGTTTCTTTTATAGAAACTTAAAATATATAAATGTTACTATTAACATCTACTTATAAAAAAGGATGTTATATCTTGAAATACCTTACTCTTTTTAGTGTATTAACACTTAGTGCTTGCAGCTCTGTACAACACTTACCGGCGCTTGGCGAAGGCACTATTGCTAATATGAATTTAATAGCTCTTTCGGAGCAGAGCGCGCCACAAGGTGTTAGCGGTACATTTAAGTTTTATATTAAAACTGCAGGCTCTCAGTAAGGTGACGTATTTTTAAATACCGAAGCTGACTATCGTGATCGACGTGCTATTACAATTTCAATTGATTCAAAAGTAGCTGCTAAACTCACAGAAAAATACGGACAACCAGCAGACACATTTTTTATTGGTAAAACAATTGAAGTAACAGGTGAAGCGAAGCGGGTAACTATCTATTTTTTAAGTAAAGGCAGAAAAACCAATAAATATTACTATCAAACACATGTTGCTGTTAACTCAATAAATCAACTTCGCATTGTTGAGTAACATCAGCCAGCTTGTTGAGGCATCGGATTAATTACTAAGATACTTATTGGCTAAGGGTATGTTTTACAGTTGTACTGTTTTTATATACAGTACCCCTGTAAATCTCAATGAATACTAAAATAACAAGCTTAATGTTAGTCGCGCTGTTCTTGGCTCTATTGGATGAAAGTGGTTATCTTCAACGCCTTGTGCTGATTCGCCAGGTAAACGCGATGCATAATAGTAATCTATATCGTGGTCGGTGCTATTAAATAAGTTAAGAAATTCAAAGTTTACTTTCCAGTGAGTCTGCTCATAGCTAATTGCGCTATTTACTACTGTTAAAGGCTCCGAACGCTCGTCACCATCGCTAGTTAATGTACGTTTGCCAATATGGCGAACTCTAACTGATGACTGCCATTGCTCACTTAAGTGCCAATTTAAACCTGTACTTGCAACAACAGGAACAGCACCTTCTATATAATGATTATTGTCATTAATATCTAAACGTGAATGCGTGAACGAGGTTTCTGCGTCGATACTAAAGCTGTCGTTAATCCAATAATAAGCGCTTATTTCTAATCCGTAACGTTTAGATGCATCACTTGGTTCTGTGTTACCCGCATCGCCAACAAATAAAAGCTCTGAGTCGAGTGTTAGCCACCAAAGTGCAGCTGATAGATTAAACTTTTGCTCATCAGCAAATCGGACGCCTATTTCAGCGCCTTCACTTTTAACTAATAAGTCAACTTGCTCTGCTTGCTCACCGGTAACAGGGTCAATATTAATAGTAGATCCGCGCGCATCATTTGAATGAAAAGATTGTCCCCAATTAGCATATGCAGCTACTAAATTTGTAAAACGGTAATTTAAACTCCCTTTAAAACTTACTAAATCATCCTTTGCTTTTCCTGAATTTACGGCGGTAATACTAGTCACGTTTGTATCAAAATAGTCGTACCTAACGCCAACGGTTGCTTCAAGTTTTGGAGTAAGTAAAAGTTTAGACTCCCAAAAGCTTGAGTAGCTAGTTTGCTTTAGTTCATCTTGCCTAACCGTACTAAGTCGCTCTCTTGCTTGTGTGTTATAAAGCCCTACGTTATCTATGTCGTCGTGGCGAAGCTCAATACCTACGGTATGTTGTATGTTTATATCTGATGTTTTGGTTTCAAACTGGTAGCTTATATCTGTTCCATAAATATTTCGGCTATCTTGCTGATTAAACTGATCGCCATTAATTGGATCATTTAAAAAATAACTAAAATTAGAATACAGGTTTAAATCGTAATTAATTACATAAGCGCTGGCTTTTATATGCTCGCCCTGCCAGTTACTCGATAAGCTATAACGGCTAGAGCTACCGCCAAGTGTGGTGTCAAGAGAGCCTAATTGAGTAATTAAATTTTGTGATATAGCGCGCTGTGGAATTTGATCTGCTGAATTCCATGTATTGTCGTATGCCATGGCACTTATTGATAAGTCACCATTAAAAGCTTTACCAACATAGCGCAGTAGGGCATTCTTTTTATTTACATCTTCGTTTATATCATCCCATGGGCCGTCATAGCCTTGCCATTCTGCCGCTGCAGTGAGCTTACCTGTTGCAATGTTAGTAGATCCCAGTACAACAGCGCGTCTATAATTATCTTCTCCTATACTGAGTTCAACTTGGTGATGTTTTAGGTTATCAGCAAGTTGAAATTGAGCACTACCAGCGGTTGAAAAGTCACCTTGGCTTGCGCTATATGAGCCTTTTTGATAGTTAATAGTTGAAATAGACTCAGGGATTATAAAGTTTAGGTCGGTGTAACCTTGTCCGTGGCCATGGCTGCGCATATTAATTGGCATGCCATCTATGCTGGTGGCAAAGTCGGTGCCGTGATCTAAATTAAACCCCCTAATAAAGTACTGATTAGCTTTACCAGAGCCGCTATGTTGAGTGACCGCCATACCTGGGATTAACTCTAACATTTCGGCGCTTCTTAACATTGGGCGCTGCTGAATTTCACCTTGACCAATAATACCGCTAGATGCGCTGATTGACTCACCAATTAGCCCATCTCTGTGACCATAAATGGTTAATTTTTCTATGTTTGCATAGCTATAACCACTATACAAAGTGCCTAGCGCTAAAATTGCTAATGTTCTCATGACTAAAATCCCTATCTAATGTATTTGTTATTAATGCAGCTATGTTAAATACGGCTTAGATAATTTATTGGATGCAACATTTGTTGGTTATTTGTAATTATTTAGGGGTGAGTAAAGATGGGTAACTTAAAAACTACGCCGCACGCTATTGTAATCTTATTACATAAAACTAATAATCGAGTGCTTTAAATGACTGTATAACACTAACAAGACAGAGAGCCCGTATTGAAAGCCAAAGAAATCCGCAATTTTTATATCAACGAAGAGCAATCTGTTTATTTGCTTTCGCACCGCGATGCTAAAAAACACCGCCAGTGGCTTAATATTTGTATTAAGCAGCTAACACTGCTGGGCTACAAAAACGTTGAAATGATTGGCTCGGGTGCTTTTGGTTTTGTGTTTGCAGGTGATGACGATAACGGCTTACCTTGGGTATTTAAGTTTTCGCGTATTACACTTGCCCAAAGTGTACGCGACCGTCTAGAAGACGAAGCGTATATGCTTTCGCAAATTAATAACCCCTTAGTGCCTACCTTTTATGCATTTGAGCGAATTAAAAAACAAGGGATTTTAATGATGGCTCGCGCCATTGGAGAGGACCTTGAAAAAGTATCGCTTAAAACAGGGCGCTTTAGTGCCGCGCAAATAATGGCGCTAGCTGTTAGGTTACGTAATGTATTAATTGATTTACGTAGTCACAAAAACGGCGTTAGCCCACAACCTATAGTGCATGGCGATATAAAACCTTCAAACCTTGTTTGGGATGCAAACACTGATGCGCTTTCGTTAGTGGATTGGGGCAGCTCTGTGTATGCACAGCTCGATAGTGACGGTAACCCTGTTGCCAGTAACTTTATGGATTTAATGTCGGGCGATTTAAGCACAACGAATGCTCGTATGGGCGATGTGTACTTTATTGGTGAAGCGCAAATGTCGGGGGAGCAATCATCCCCACGATTTGACGAACAAGGTGTAGCCGCTACGTTGTATGCGCTAGCGTCGGCGCAGTCGTGTCGCTTTGGTGCACAAGCCATCCCTGCAAGCAGCTTAGGGCTCCCAAAAGAGCTGGCTAAGGTGATTGATGGCATGCTTTCTAAAAGTAAGGCACAACGTGATGGTGCTGGTGATTACTTTATGCGTAACATTACAACTATGGCCAAAATGTATTTACCTGAGCTTGATAAAAAACAAAAAAAAGCAGATATTCCTTTTTGGTATGGCAACGACGAGCAGCCCGACACAGTGGTATATAGTTCACGAAAACAGTTTTTACGCCAAGCCGATCATAACAAGCAATTACTAGATATAAACGACGCGCAACTTGACCGCTATTATAAAGAGTTTTTGTTTGATACAGGCGATACCGAAAAAGCATTTTTGGCATCAATAAGCCGATTAGCTAAGTACCCTGTAGTAGGTGGGCTTAGTTTTCATTGGAAGGATGAGTCAATGTTTGTTGAATCATCTTTAATTATGCATGACGAATCATTGGGTGATGCGTTTAGTGATGCGATTAATAACACAGTGATGCTTGCGCAAGCGATTAATCAAAAAGGGTTATTTAAGTGTTGTTTGTTTGATGCCCGTAAAACTATTCAGTTAGAGCGAGATGGCACCGGTGCATTTAAGTTTGATAGCCTACCAGAGCTTGAATACGAAGTTGTAAGCATGAAAGCAAACGACATAACCCGCCCGCATTCATACTTTGAAGACGGTAAAGACCCTGATGAGCAACTACAGCTACCTAAAAAAGTTATTAAATGCGTATTTGAGCTTAACCAAATTCATCATACGGGGTGTATTATTTTTGAAGCACTGCCGGACAGAATGAAGATTCACCATTACTACCGCTTACTCGATTCGAGCAAAGAGGTTGAGTTTAAACGTTTGCTAAATAAACTAATGCAATACGCGGTAAATATTACGGACGTGGGTGTTGCGGGCTTTATGAAGTTGCCATATAAAAACACCCGTGAGTTTAGTTTATGTGAGCAGCAACAAGAGCATTACTTTCCTAAAAATCCGAAAATAAGAGGTGTTAAGTAACACCTCTTATACAAACTTAATTATAGCTCTTTTTCTATAGCATTTTGAATAGAATATGCGCGATCATCTACTTGATTGGCCGCATTCAAAATTGGAGAGTGGTTTAATGTCAGTACACCTTTATTATAAGTAGCAAAGTTGTTTGCGTTATGTACATCACCGTAATTTTGTATAATTATTTTTTTCAAATCTTCTTGAATAGCTTCTTGAGACAAGTCATCCGAGCATAACTCTTTGAAAGCTTTGATAGTTGGCTCAAAGTATACCAAAGGCCAAGTTTGATCAAATAAATGAGCGTAATCATCTATAGCAATCGTATCCCAGTTAACATCGATTTCGAATTCAAATTTAGCGGCTTTAAAAATTTGTTTTTTCAAAGAATCTAGACGATTTTCTTGAAATTCTCTTGCAGCTCTTTTCTCTTTAAGTCCCATTGTCATTCCTTTATATTTGACAGGTTAAAATATATAATTGGTTACAATACTTTATTGAAACCTTTCTCTATTAAGTTATTAATGTTTTTCGGTAGTTGTTGATTAAAATCCATAGTAATGTAAATTTCTGCTCCAGAAAGTCTCATAGAAAATTTAACATCTTTTTTATCATGAAAATGAAACTCTTTTACTTTTTTTAGTGAAGACATAAAAAAATCATCACTAGCTAAATCTTTTATATTTTCAGTTAAAAAATCTAACAAAGTTGAAATGTTTTCTGTTTCAGTTTTATTTATCTTATCGAATCCATCATATTTAAATTCAAATTCTAAAGAGTAGTTTTTGTTTAACATTTCTTTTATTAAATCTGTTTTCTCATCTATGTTAATTAGCTCTTTATTATTTTTATTTTTTTGAGGTAAGTTTCCTGCAATGAAATTAGAGTGGGTACTAGAATCGTGCAGAATTAAATGAGTGATGTATTTCATGTTGAAAAAAGTAATATCATCTGAGCTATCAATCAAGGTTAGGAGGCTTGAATTAGAATCTAATGAATCAAAAATACCAGAGTATTTATTACCAAATTGGTCGAATACTGAGACTTTAAAATCAATATTAAAGTCATTTTTACTATTTTGCATACGCTCAAGTAATTTTAATGGGGTATTAGTATTTGTAGAAGTATTAAACATGACAGTCCTTATCATTTATGGTGCATCCTATGAAACAAATATAACATTTTTTTTCAGGGACAAACAATACCTTTAAAATAAAAATTTAATTTTTTAAAACACCTTACTAAAGGGCGACGTTGGTGATAGCTCAAATTGATGAGTTAGCTTTTGCGTTTTACTAGTCGCTGTAATTTGATAGTGCTGCTTGTGCTCATTGTTACTAAATAGCTTAACGTTAAAGTTAACTTTGGTTAGTTTACTAGGCAAAGAGTAGCGCCCAGTAATGGTTACTTGGTCTATATTGTCGCTTTTATGTTTATGCGACGCTTCTGGGTTTAGCAAAAGCCCGTCAATAGTAAATTTATACTGATGATCCGCTAAATAAACGTTCTTTTTAACTCGCTTAGTTATTAGCTTTTTATGAGCGTTAAACTCAACTATTGATACTTTGCCATCCTTGTTTTCATCAACCCCTTTAAAAGCCGGCATAGGGATTGAAAGTACAATAAACACGTTATTATCAACAAAGTTTAGCGTGCCGTGCTCTGCAACCATTAAATGTGCGTTTGCTAAATTTGGCATAATCAACAAACCCAAGGTAGTCATGCTTAGCAGGTGTGATTTTATATAAGGCATAGCTTACTCCTAACTAAACTTCGCCTTTAACGCAGCGTTGAAAAAACGGGTAAGTGTCTGTTGCGTAATAGTGGTATATCCCATCGGGAAACTCAGGTGTTACACCAACGCGGCCATTACATTCATCTAGATCACCAGAGCCTGCTATGTATTCCCAATCTTGTCCAAATGTACCTAAGGGATATATATCGGTAGAAGGGCGGTTTGCGCTTACGGTTGTTACGTGTTGGTAGCTACCGGTCATTGCAGTTAGGGCTGACGTTGCATCACTTGAATCCGAATAGCCGTAACGTGCATAAATAGGAAAGCCGTCTGCTGCCCAGCCTATTAAAGTCATAGTGGTGCTATTGCCACCTCGCAGTGCTACAAAGCCTTCAGGCATACCGTGATAGTGGTATGTACCATCGGGTTGCACGTGTGCATTGTTGTCGTCTGTTCCAAAACTAAACGTGTCTTGGCTTAAGGCTTCTATATTCCAATTACCGCTGTTGTCGCCTAAATCGCAATCGGTGCCAGAATCATCGCAACTACCGCCTGTGCCTGCGTCTATTTTAATGCCGTTAAGTACAACGCCTATCATTCCACGAGGACCCCCAAGCATGGTTGCTTGTGTTGTTTCTACAGGCTCAAGTGTGTAGCTTTCATTTACTGATTGTTCAGAAATAGTATTTGGGTTATCGGCATTAGGGAATGTACCTACTTTGTGATCAGGTATGCCATTAGCGACTAAGTCGCGTGTAGTTCCTGTGCATGACCAATCTGCAGCGCTGGTGGCTTGTACTGATTCTGACTCGTTATAGTCACTGTAACTATATTCACAAAACACGCCTTGGGTTGAGCTACTCGTACCTGTACCGTTATCTGTGATACTTTGAGATGAATCTGTAGTTGTTGAGGTATCAACTATGGCTTCTCCACCTCCACAAGCAACTAACGATGAAACAACTAGAGCCAAGGTGCTTAGCTTTATAGCATTTACCCGATTTGAGTTTTTAATATTAAGTGCGTGTAGTTTCATTGCTGCTTACCTGATCAATTAAGTTACTCAAACAATAATCAGCAATTGTGCAAATAGTGTGTAAACAATGATGACAAATTAGCAATGATGTAAATAGACGAAGTATTAAAGCTAAGTTGAGATTTAACTTTATTGGATTGTGTTTTATTTTAAAATTTCAAAAGTTAAACTAATGCAAAAATAGCTAATATAAAAGGTTACCTTAATGGCTAAAACAAAACCTGTAGTGACGTTACAAAGTCATGGTATTTACTCTAAGTGGGATAGCGAAAGTAAAGCATTGCCACAAATAGAGCAATTTACAACAAATGTAATAGCTGAGGTAGATGTTGAGTTTGGCTTAATCGTAAATATTAAAAAGGGTAAAGGCGAAAAGCTTCACTATTGTATATACCATCCAGATATTCCAGACAGTGACGGTGATGTAATGGACCCCTTTGAAGGCGACGTATACGTTAAAAAAAGTGATTGGAACTTTTATTTAGGCGACACGCTTTGGTTACCAATAGAGAATAAGTTGGGTGATTGGCGTATGACGATTGAGCTAAATGGAAAAATTATTGCTGATAAAACTTTTAAGGTGGCATTAGAGGTAGAGCGTACTGAAACAGATTTTTGGAAAAACCGAGGGTATTGATTTCTATTTGTTAGCTATATGGTGTGGATGTAATAAAAATTAATAAAAGAGAGTTGTAGAGCCATTTAAAATAGCTCTACAAAATTAAATTAGCGTGTTTAGTTACCCCAAGGGTTACTAGAATTAGAGCGTTGTTTGCGATCACGAGCACGTTGCTTTGATGCTTTTTTTTCCATAATACGTTTTGCATCACTAAAACTTAACTCACATGGCTCACCAGGTTTATGATCAGCTGGGATCACGCGATCACGTGGCGGTAATTCGTATTGCACATCATCAGGTCTAGGTAAGTTTTTTAGGCGATAAAGGTAAAAGTTATCTACTTTTTCTTGTGCCCATTGTGTTTTACGTAAAAATTTAACCGCTGACTTTATATCAGGATTGTTTTTAAAGCAGTTAAGTTGTAAATAAGCGTGTAGGAGCTCCCACCCGTATTGTTCAACCAGCTCTTCAACCACTTGTTCTAATTTAACGCCTTGCAGTGGATTATTACTGAAAAGTTCTTGGTTGCTCATAGGTGTTGCCTCGTTATTAAAATACAAATTGCATTATAAATTTAATAACGAGGCTTTAACAGAGTAAATAGCTTAACTTTGACAATTAACTACAACACGACCGCGAATTTTGCCTTGCATAAGTAGCTCTGCGTTATCAATTACGTGTTCTAGTGATATTTCTGTCGAAATTTTATCTAGGTAATCAGCGCTAACTAATTTTGCTAAACGATCCCACGCTTCAATTCTGTCGGCTTTAGGGCGCATTACGCTATCAATGCCTATTAGTGACACACCACGTAATATAAATGAGGCAACTGAGGCAGGTAAATCCATGCCTTGGGCAAGTCCGCAGGCGGTTACTACACCCCCATACTTTAGTGATGCACAAATATTGGCAAGTGTATGGCTACCTACTGAATCTATTGCCGCTGCAAAACGCTCTTTTTGTAAAGGCTTACCCGGATTTGAAAGCTCGTTTCTGTCAATTACTTGTTTAGCACCTAACTCTTTTAAATATTCACTTTGATCTAATCGACCCGTAGCTGCTGTTACGTTGTAGCCAAGCTGGTTTAATAAATAAATAGCAAAGCTGCCTACGCCACCATTGGCACCTGTTACCAGTATTTCGCCAGATTCAGGCGTAATGCCTTGTTTTTCCAGAGCTATAACACTTAGCATAGCGGTATAACCGGCTGTACCTATTTGCATCGCTTGTTTTGGAGAAATACCTGCAGGCAAGGGGATTAGCCAATCGCTATTAAGTGCCGCTTTTTGAGCAAGCCCGCCCCAATGTTTTTCGCCTACACCAAAGCCATTTAATATTACGTTATCGCCATTTTTAAATTCATCGCTGGTGGAATTTGTAACCGTACCCACTAAATCAATACCTGGCACCATAGGAAAACTGCGTACAACGGGGCCTTTACCAGTAATTGCTAAACCATCTTTATAGTTAAGTGTGCTGTATAGCACGTCGATAGAGACGTTTTCGTTTGGTAAATCACTATTTTCGATAGTCGATAATGAGGCGCTGTGGTTATTATCTTCTTTATTAATAACAATGGCTTTAATTGGGTTACTCATGGGATATCCTTTTAGACCGATCGTCTTTTAATTGGTAAATAAAAACGCATTAGGTTAGTAATGCGCGTAAAAACATTTCTGTATACAAAGTAAGTGGAGTATTTGATTTTGTGAGCTTGGCGCGCATAACCGCACCTTCCCAGCCAATCCAAAAGTACTCACTCATCAATTTTGTATTTACATGGCTTGCAATAGTGCCTTGTTGCTTAGCTTGGTTTAAGCAAACCTCTACATGGTTTTGCCAAGCGGTGTAGCTTTGCATTAATCTGGTTTTAAACTCATCACTTAAATGATTAAGCTCTTGATTTAAGTTACCTACTAAACAGCCACGTTTGTAATCGTATTTTTTCATTCCTTTAATTGCGCTTTGGGTAAAATTAACGATTCGCTCAAGTGGGGGAACATCTTCTTGCTGTAGGTAATGGGTAAGCTTTGCAATAAAGTAACTGTCGTATGCATCAACTAGGGCAATGCCGTAGGCCTCTTTACTTTTAAAGTAATGATAAAAGGAGCCTTTAGGTACAGCCGCTTTTTTTAAAATAGTATCGAGCCCCGTGGCGCTAAAGCCAAATTCAGTTAAGGTTTCTAGGCCCGTACGAATAAGTAACGCTTTGGTATCGGCGTTTTCTCTGGCTATTTTAGGTGGGCGACCACGGCGTATTGGTGTTGATGTATTTTTGTTCATGCACATATATTAGACCGATCGACTTTAAATAATCAAGCATAAATTTAAATTGTTTAAAAATACTTCAAGTTAGGGGCGGGCTACTAATTTAAGATTAATGAAATAAAAGTGTCACGATTACATTTTTGTTTGGAACTTAGTCAATATTAGTCGGTCACAAATAAAGCACATAAGTGCTTTTTAGCGATTATTGAGTCGCATTTTATTTAGCATAAAACCGGTCAAATTAAATGTTGTATGACCACTTACTTTTTTAAATGTTAATTCATTTTTGCATCAGCAGCTTAGTTAAAGTCAAACAATTTAATTGCTTTTACGATTTGAATTTTACATTTTTATTAACTATTCATTAAATGTAGATTTCACTAATGCTACACAATATACAAATAAAAAGGTGAGGATATTACCGATGAAGAGACAGAAAAGAGATCGTTTAGAAAGAGCTCATTCTCAAGGTTTTAAAGCAGGTTTAGCAGGTCGCTCAAAAGAGCTATGCCCTTATCAACAAGTAGATCCCAAATCAGAGTGGTTAGGAGGTTGGCGTGAAGCGATTGAAAACCGCAACATGTACAAAACCTAAAATCAATAATCGAATTTAAGCAAAAAGGCCTCCACGTTGGAGGCCTTTTTGTACGCATTTAAAAATTAAAACGCGCTAGTGTCTTGGAACAAGCCCACTTTTAAATCTTTTGCTTCGTAAATTACTCGGCCATCTACTTCTACAGTGCCATCTGCAACGCCCATAAACAATTTACGTTTAATTACGCGTTTCATTACAAGGCGGTAAGTTACTTTTTTATTAGTTGGTAAAATTTGGCCAGTAAATTTAACTTCACCCACACCTAGCGCACGGCCAAGACCAGGGCCACCAGACCAACCTAAGTAAAAACCAACTAGTTGCCACATAGCATCTAAGCCTAAACAACCTGGCATTACTGGGTCGCCTTTAAAATGACAATCGAAAAACCAAAGGCTAGGGTCAATATCAAGCTCAGCAACAATTTCGCCTTTCCCATGAATACCGCCATCAGCAGTAATAGAGGTAATGCGATCCATCATTAACATGTTGTCACTTGGTAAACGGCAGTTACCTTCACCAAACATTTCACCTTGACCACACAGGATCAACTCTTCTTTTGTATAGCTATTTTTAGGTTCCATAACACTTATCTTCGCTTAGAAATTGCCAAGTACTTTAGCGTACACTTGTACGCTAAACAACTCGGAGCAGTTAAAAAATCAAAATATTGCATATTAAATCATCAATCAATCAACGCGATTGGTTTTTGCACTATAAAACCGCGCAATTACAATCAGAAATCATTATAATTAACGCTGTCTTATAACCAGTCTAAAGGAAGTTTATGATCCTTTTTGTTAACTCACTAACTGTGATTGATTTTTCTTACTTATGTAACAAACGCGGCGCCGTTGGCGAGAGCTGGATTGTTGATTTAACTTTGCACGGTAAACTTAACGAAGAGTCTATGGTTTTAGACTTTGGTTTAGTTAAAAAGCAAATTAAAGGCATTATAGATGAGTGTATTGATCACCGTTTAGCAATTCCTACAGGGCTTAATGGTACTGTATCTGAATTTGACGAGCATAAAACACTCGACTGTACATTTGGTGAAAATAATCACTTAGCTATGAGCGCTCCTCATCAAGCTTATTGCATGATTAACGCAGATGAAGTAACTGTTGAATCGGTTACCAAATTTTTAATTGCGACTATTTTACCGAAGCTACCAGATAACATCGAAAAAATTGAGCTGTCTCTTAAGCCTGAACACAGCCAAAGTTTTTACTATCATTACAGCCATGGCCTTAAAAAGCATGACGGTAATTGCCAGCGTATTATTCATGGGCATCGTTCTCAAATTGGTATTAGCCTAGATGGTATTTCTATGCCGCGCTTGCAAAAAGAATGGTCTCAAAAGTGGGAAGATATTTACTTAGCCACCAGTGAAGATCAAATTAACGCAGCTGATTTGAAACACATAACAGCCAAAGCGGGTGATGTATGTTTTGCTTATATATCGGCACAAGGCTATTTTGAAATGGCTATAAGCGAGTCTCGTTGCGACATTTTGCCAGTAGATACCACTGTAGAATGTATTGCTGAACATGTAGCTGGCCAAATTAAAGCCCAATACCCAGAAAAAGCAGTGAAAGTAACGGCTTATGAAGGTGTTGGAAAAGGATCGATTAGTTATGTTTAAAACACTTTTAGCAACAGCGCTTGTTGCCTCTGCTAGCTTTAGTGCTATGGCGCTTGAGTTAAAAGGACATTTAACACAAGGCGGTTTAGTTACTGGAAAGCTAGAAAACGCTAAATCAGTAAGCTTAGATGGCAAAAGCTTAAAACTTTCACCAAAGGGTGACTTTGTATTTGGTTTTGGTCGTGACGCTGAAACTACTCATACTTTAAAATGGGTAGATAACAATGGTAAATCGCATTCACAGCCAATAGCTATCACAAAGCGCGAATATAAAATTGATAAAATTACCGGCGTAGCTAAAAAATATGTATCTCCACCAAAAGAAGTTAGTGCGCGTATAAGCCGCGAAGCAGTTGCTGTGCGAAAAGCCAGAGAAGTAGACTCTGATTTATTGTACTTTTTAGACCCGGTTTTAAAGCCTGCAGAAGGGCGCATATCGGGTGTTTATGGTAGTCAGCGCTATTTTAATGGCGAGCCTCGTCGTCCGCACTTTGGCTTAGATATCGCGAATAAAACGGGCTCTCCTGTTTACGCGCCTATTAGTGGTACCGTGGTATTTGCTGAACCTGATTTATACTACTCTGGCGGAACATTAATTATTGATCATGGCCATGGTATTACCTCAACTTACATTCACTTAAGTAAGCTTGATGTTAAAGTGGATGATAAAATTGAGCAAGGTAACAAAGTGGCTGAAATTGGTGCAACTGGACGTGTAACGGGTCCTCACCTAGATTGGCGTTTTAACTGGAAAGGCGAACGCCTTGATCCTGCATTACTAATGCAAGATACATTAGCAAACAAAAAGTAGAGATTATGACTGACGTAAATCGCGATGCAATAATTGCTCAGCGTATTGAAGACTCAACCACATCGGTAACTAAAACCGTGTTTCCAGGGCGTACTAATCATCACAATACTTTATTTGGTGGTGATGCACTGGCGTGGATGGATGAAGTGGCATTTATAGCCGCGACTCGTTTTTGCCGTAAGCCTTTGGTAACTATATCTTCTGATAGAGTCGACTTTAAAGAAGCCATACCTGCAGGTACTTTTGCAGAGTTAATAGCTAAAGTAGTGCATGTAGGTAACACCAGCTTAAAAGTTGACGTAGATATATTATTAGAAACTATGCACAAAGACGATAAGCATTCAGCCATTAGTGGCAGCTTTACCTTTGTTGCAGTTGATGATAACCACAGACCGACTCCGGTAGTATGCGATAAAATGATTTATGGTTTTGATTAACTTAAAGCTTTGAATATGCGCTAAAGTAAATTTATATAAGCACCTTAATTGGTGCTTATATAACCCCATTAAAAGAACACATCATACTAAATATTCATAAAGTATAACCTCAACAACAGAGTGAGTATTAACTAAAAAAGTAATCAAACTGAAGGGAATTGATAGGGGTGAGAGTTGTTGGATTTGGATACTAAAAAGGTATGCTTTTAACATACCTTTTTGGTTATATTTAGCTTTTAATTACATTTATTAATACTTACATAAATACTTTTTAAAGTACCATTGCTGCAATCCAGCCAAATATCAGCAGCGGTATGTTAAAGTGAATAAACGTTGGAATAACAGAGTCTCTAATGTGGTCGTGCTGGCCATCGGCATTTAAACCCGATGTTGGGCCAAGCGTTGAGTCTGAAGCAGGAGAGCCTGCATCACCTAAAGCGCCCGCAGTACCAACAAGCGCAGCGGTAGCCATAACAGAAAAGCCAAGGTCTAAACATAAAGGGACAAACAAAGTTGCAATAATAGGCACTGTTGAAAACGAACTGCCAATTCCCATTGTAATTAATAACCCGACTAACAAAATAACACCGGCGGCCAAAGGTTTATTACCATCAAAAAGGGCGGCTGCGCTGTGTACTAAGCTTGCTACATCGCCAGTGGCTTGCATAACCGATGCAAAACCTTGTGCCGATATCATAATAAAGCCAATCATGGCCATCATCGCAACGCCTTTACTAAATACGTCGCCGTTTTCTTCCCACTTAACTACACCAAAAACACTAAATATCATTACACCTACTAAGCCACCTAAAATCATTGAGCCACTTAGGTTTTGTGCAACAAGTGAGGCAAGTACTGCAAAAAGCCCCACAATCATTACTTTTTTAGGGTTTTCTACCTCAGCAGATTTACTCACAGTTGTTAATGGGAGCTCGGTGTATTCGCGGCGTTTTTTGTAAGTAATAAATACCGCAATAAGCAATCCAATAAACATACCTAATGCAGGAATTATCATCGCCACAGGGACTTGGGTATTTACAATGTCTAGGCCGTTATCAACTAGGTTTTTGTGCAAAATCGAATATAAGTAAATACCCCCAAAACCATAAGGAAGCACCATGTAAGACGTTGCTAATCCAAATGTTAAAATACACGCTATAGCACGCCTGTCTAATCTTAACTGATTAAAAACAACAAGTAACGGCGGGATCAAAATAGGAATAAACGCTATGTGTACAGGGACTAAGTTTTGCGAAGAAATTGCACAACCTAAAATAATTAATAAAATGAAGTAACTTAAAAATGTTTCATTACCGCTGCCTTTTGCATTTACTTTAGCAAGTAGCTTATCAGCGAGAATGCGTGTTAAACCCGACTTAGAAATAGCAACGGCAAACGCGCCGAGCATAGCATAACTTAGTGCAATTTCAGCTCCAGCTGAAAGGCCAGAATTAAACGCATCAACACTTTCTTTTATGCCCAAGCCTGCAGTAAGACCTGCAACTAACGCGCTTATGATCATGGCAACAATGACGTTAACGCGAGCAAGAGATAGCCCGAGCATTAAAATAACGCCTATAACAACAGCATTCATAGTATTCTCTATTTGGAAATTTTAATTAATTTTATCAGATCTTTAGCCTGAGTTTTACGCTCTTTCGTAAAAGGTTTTTTACCATAGCGTACTTGGTTAAATAACTGCCTAAAAGTGTTTATAGATTGTGCAGAACGAGGAAGTTGATCAGCAAAAAAGTCTAACTGCTGACTCGGTGTTAAATTATCGGGTGTATTTATTTTTTGTTTTTTAGCCCATGCTTTTACTTCATAAAACTCTTTAACCATAGGCGCTAATTTAGACGGGCGTTTTGGCAAGTTTAAATAAATAAAATAACCTATAAAACAAAAACCAGCTGTTAGTAAAACCATTAATGGTACAAGCCAAATGTTTTTACTACCAAAAATCGATTTTAAAAAATCATTTTGTTTTTCTTCGTCAAAACCAAGTACCCAGCTAGACCATTGATAATCGAGGTTTTCAAGTTCCAACCTTAACCAATTAATAGCGGGGAAATTACTTAAACTCACTAAACCAAAATCAAGGTTACTTTTAAATTCGTCATTCAGCTCTTCGTTCTGCGAAAGTGAGCCATTTAAACGCTCCGGAGCTACAACAGCGGTTGCATCAAAAATAACCCAACCTTCGTTTTGTAGATATACTTCTACCCATGCATGTGCGTCGTATTGGCGAACAGTGAGCGTATTATTATCTTGATTTAATTCGCCACCTAAATAGCCACTTACTAGTCGAGCGGGTATACCTGCGGTTCTAAAAATGTACGCAGCGGCACTGGCATAGTGGCCACAAAAGCCACGTTGATTATCAAATAAAAATTGATCTATGGTGTTATCGCCGCTCATAGGAGTGGGTGTTAATGTGTAAGTAAATCCCGTACCTGCAAAGTACTGTAATAAGCGATTATAAAAATCGCGGTCAGAGTGTGTATTTTGCTTTAAGTTTTTAGCAAGTGATGATGTTTTTACATTCTTTTTATTGGAGAGGTATTTGTAGCGTTTTTCTTCAAATTCGCCAAGCGGTAAAGTTGTGAAGTTAAAGCTATTTACATCGTATTGTAAGTTTTTAGCTTGGCGACTTTTTTTACGCAATAAACCTAGCGAATTACCTTCAACATTTGGTGAGTTACTACTGGAATACGCTAAACCATAGAGCCATTTTTGTGTAGCAGGCTCTGTAATAACTGAGTAGCTTGCAATAAGTTGCTCATCATTTTCGCTCTGCGTATTTGTTTTTACATTATTATATTTTAAAAAGTCAGACGTAAGCCACGCATTACCATTAAATTCATCATGAACTATTGCTCGCCAATAATAAGGCGCTACAGGTTTTTCTTCGTTAAATTTAGCTCTAAATACAAGCTCGTCAGAATTTGAAAGCTTTGCAATATCGAATGGATCGACCTGTTCAGAAAGCCCTGTTTTAGCAAGCTTAGGCCCAGGAAGCTGCCAAAAGGCGGGCATTTTTGGTAAAAAAAGCAGTAAAAATATAGCTAAAGGAAGCGCTAAAAGTAGCAATTTACCACTTTGCTTAGAGGCTATTTTTAAATTATGTTTGGACTCGAGTAGGCCAAGTACTGCAAAGTTTAATATGTATAAACTACTAACAGTTAAAGTCGTTAAAATGCTTTGGTTAAATAAATACACAGATGAGAGTGAAAAAAACGTAAGCGTTGTAATTACATGATAGTGTTTTTTGGTTTTAGCCTGTAGCAGCTTAAATAAACTAGCAAGTAGCAGCATGGCCACAAATAAAATAACCGTATCCGACATGCCTACTGTGTAGAGCATTAAACCTAGTGACACACCTGCGAGTATATTTGCCAGCCAAGCATTTGGCTTTGGTTTATTACTTAGCGTTATGTAAAAGTTCCATGCACAAATAAGTGAAAGTACACCAACAAAAACAAGCGGTAAATGTGATACAAAAAATACAATCAAACATGCATATATAAAAGACAGCGAATAATTTATTACTTTTTCGTTTTTAAGTATGTCCATTACACATCACCATTAAATGAGCATAAGAATTCTAAGCATTGCTGCTTATGTTGCTGTCCGGTATTTGTATTTATTGTTTTATTCGGTAGCTTTAACATAAAAGGGGTGTTTTTCTCGGTTGCTTCACACACTAAAAAGCATAACTGGCTTAACCGTTGTTCTGTATCTCCATTCATTAACGTAAAATCGAAGAGCGCATTCGCTGTTTTAAAGTCTACAAACTCTTTAACTAACAACTGCTGTGTTTTTGCGTAATGCTTCCACGACACTCTTTGCAAGCCCATCTCAGGTAAATGTGGGATAAGAGACTCAAACTCTTCGCTACCAAATTGTGTAGAAATACCTTTATCGGCTTGCTCATCAAGCATAGAAACATGCGCATCACAGTGAACCTGTTCAAGTGACGGGTACACAAATACTTCTTCTTGTAATTGAATGTAGCTCCAAACAGTTATCAAACCAAAGGGATAGTTACTCGCTATTTTAATACGTTGCACTGAGTACTTACCGCGTGAGCTGTAGGGTAAGTTGAGTGTAAGTACCTGAGGTTTACTATCAACTTGGCCGGTATGTTTGTGAGTTTGCTCACTACCTTGATATGTTAAATTAATAGATTGGGTAACAGAAGGGCTTTGTAATTCAAATACAATACTCGGTTTTTGAGGAGCGTAGCTGTTAAATGCATCTTTAAATTTAACTGTTAAGCCTTTAGCGTTACTGTAGCCCATTAATACAGCAATAATCATTACCACAAACATAAGATAAGACATTATTAAAATTAAATTATTTTGATAATTAATGCCCATCACAAAGTTTAAAATAGCTACAACTATAAAATACCAACCAAGGGATGATGGCAATACATAAATTGTTCTGTGTTCAAGTGTAATTGAGTTTTTTAAATGTTTATTTTTTAATAACTTATTAAATACACTTTGCTTAAATGACTTAAATAAAGAAGGGCGCTTAGCTGTTTTTTTTGGCATAAAAGTTTATACCGGAACTAATACGTTTTTTAAAATATCGTTTACTTGTGCTTCACCTGACTCATTATGCAAACCTAATCGATGCTGACACACACTTACAAATACGGCTTGAACATCTTCTGGCATTACAAAATCACGACCATCAATAAAGGCCCACGACCTAGCTGCTTTAGCCAAAGCCATACTAGCACGAGGTGATAACGATGATGCAAAAGCGTTGCTTGTGCGTGTGTAATTAACAAGCTCTATAATGTAGTCAATAACCGGGCTACTTAAAGAAATTTGGCTTATCTGAGTTTGAATTGCCGCTAACTCTTGTTGGTTAATACGCTTAGGTAATTGGCTGTAATCTCGTTTTTGCATATTCAAAATTAAGCGTTTTTCGGCTTCTTTAGGAGGAAAACCTAAGCTAATGCGCATTAAAAATCGGTCTAATTGCGACTCAGGTAACGGGTAGGTACCTGATTGATAAAGCGGGTTTTGTGTTGCTATCACAAAAAATGGATTTGGCAGCGTATATTTTTTTCCATCAACTGTCACTTGTTGCTCTTCCATTGCTTCAAGCAACGCACTTTGTGTTTTGGGCCCTGCGCGGTTTATTTCATCAGCTAAAACAACTTGGCTAAAAATAGGGCCTTTATGAAATGTAAAACTGTGCTCAGTAGAATTAAACACGTTAGTACCCAAAATATCAGCAGGCAGAAGATCACTGGTAAATTGTATACGCTGATACGATAAACCTAAAACAGCTGACAATGCATGAGAAAGAGTGGTTTTTCCCATGCCAGGCAAATCTTCAATGAGTAAATGCCCTTCGCTAAATAAGCATGTAAGTGCCAGTTTTATTTGTTGTTGTTTACCAAATATAACACTCGAAAGATCTTCTATAATCGCAGTAACAGTACTATGCATGCTAACCTTATTATTATTCTATTATTTCAAGACGCTTCATTACAGTGTCTACTTTTTTTGTATTAAAAGGTTTTGCAATAAAACCTTTAGCGCCCATTTCCCACGTGTTTTGTACGTTTTCGAGACTATTGTGGCCCGAACACATAACAACATGAGTGTGCGGGTAAGCACTATTAATGTATTCCAATATCTCTGCACCGTTAGAGTCAGGTAAATCTACATCTACAAATATAACGCCTGGCGGTTTATTGTTCATAATAGGTTTAGCAGAGCTAAAATCGGCGCTTTCTAATATATCTTCAAACCCTAAGTCAGTTAAAATTTGGTTTAGATAATCACGAATTTCCTTAACGTCATCAATAATGAGGATGGGCTCTAGCGGGCGAACAAATTCCATATGTAGGTTACTTCTATTTTGAATACATCTAAGTGCTTTAATACTAAGCTAACCCCATCATAAGCTCAAGAACGTTACTTAAAAAACACCAATAAATAAACTGTTTATAGGTTGCCCAACAGCCTATTTTTAAAGGATTACCTGCTTTTATGTCTTCTACTAACTTATATTTTTATTAATAGTATTGAACAATAATGACGTATTCATAAGAAATTCCTTAATCCAATACATCATTCCATCAAAATTTGATGTAACAAATTTGCTACTTAACTTATTGATTCAAAAATATTTACATATGAATTCGATTTTTTGTAAACGTTTTGTAATAAAAAATCGTTGACCTTCTAAATTCATTCTGTGATTATGCTCAGCAGATGGGCTTATGCTCACAAATGCAGTTTCATTAACCACTTAATGTTTTGCTCAGTCAGCCTCATCTATACACACTGAATTAATACCAATTTCATTAAATGAAAATGCAATTTAATAAAGTTGGCATCACACACCACACTAAATAAAGAGCTTATTATGTTGAATAATAAAAAGACTAAATTTGCAATTTCTCTCATAGCGGCAGCTATGGCTACATCGGCTCCAGCACAGGCTGATATTTCTGAATATTTAGATCGCGTTGACGTAGACTTTTTACTAATGCAAAACTTTCAGTCAATTCAGGCTAAAGATGGTGCATTTCGTCCAGAAGATGAAGAACAAGAATCAGGATTTGGCCGTATTAGAGCAAATCTAATGCTTAAATTTCATATTAACGAGTTCATCACTGCCGATATAGATATTGCAGAAGAGCCTAATGACTTTGGTGGCGAAGATCGTGACTTCTCATTTCACAACGATTTTGCAGGTGTTGAATTTGACTTACTAGGTCTTTATGGCACACCAAAAGAAAACGCAAATTTAACACTACGTTTTGGTAACATTGGTGGGTCGCCTTTTCAATTTAAAGGCTTTCAAGACGGCGCAGATAACCAAGGTAATGCATTAATTGGTAATGGTATTACCGATTACGCAACCGCAGAAAACGGTGCACAGCTAAGTTACAGCGAAACTTTCGATAGTGGTGTAGTACGTGCGTATAATGTTACAGGTCACATTACGACTTCAAGTTTCGGTGAAGCATTTCAAGAAGACAGAGGTTATAACTACCGACTTCAAGGTACTTTAGAATTTGAAGGTGGCTTTAAAGCAGGTTTAAACTTATTAAAAGCCAATCAAGGCGACCAGTTACGTTTTGAAAATGGCGTAGCAAGTCTTGATGGTGTAACCACAACAAACTATCGCTTTGGCGATGGTGAAAACTATAATTTCTCAGCGTCACCTTCAAACGAGCGTGACACTCACGTTGGCGCAATGCCAGGGCTTGAGCAATCAATCATCCAGCTTAACTTAGCTTATCAACCATCTGACGAAACTAGCTTAATTTTTATGGTTGGTAAATCGTCTGATGATTACACATTTGCAGATGCCGCTGGTAATGCAGTTGCCGGTATTACCTACTTTGGTACAAACGGCATAGCTGATGAAAATGGCACTACTTTTGATTCAAACAGTGTAATAGAAGGCGACTCATCGGTTGAGTACTTCGTGTTTGAAGCACAACAATATCTAATCCCTAAAAAGCTATATGTAGCGGCTCGTTATGCAGAAGCCGATAACACTTCCGACTTAATTGAACAAACAGACAACACAGTAGAGCGTATTCAAGTAGCCGCAGGTTACTGGTTTAACGATAAAACGCTTTTAAAAGTTGAGTATGTTAACCAAGAAGAAGGTGTTAATTCGGGCGGCCAAATCGGTAAAGGATTTGACGGCTTCACTTCTGAAATATCTGTTAAATTTTAAATCATTATCCAACTAGTCTAACTATTTAAACAAAGGACCTAAAAAGGCACTTTGCGGGCAGTTTTATGCGTTAAAACTGCCATAAATAGAATTGGTAATAGATTGAAATTTAATAGCACTTGTTAAAACATAACGTGTATGGGGAATACCCGATGAAAAATAAATTAATTATGCTCGCGTGTGGCTTTATAAGCATGGGCGCTGCGGCAAAAGAAACAATCACAATAGCGACTGTTAACAATGGTGACATGATCACCATGAAAGAATTAAGCAGTGACTTTACCAGCCAAAACCCGGATATAGATCTAAAATGGGTTACTCTAGAGGAAAACATTCTTCGCCAACGTGTCACAACCGATGTTGCAACAAAGGGCGGCCAATACGATGTTATGACCATAGGTACTTATGAAGTACCTATTTGGGGCAAGCAAAATTGGCTAAAAGAGCTGGATAATTTAGGTGAAAACTACGATTTAGACGATTTAATTCCGGCAATTCGAAGCGGTTTAACGATTAACGACAAGCTTTATGCTGCGCCATTTTATGGCGAAAGCTCAATGGTTATGTACCGCACTGACTTAATGGAAAAAGCAGGGCTGACAATGCCTAAAGCCCCAACATGGAACTTTATACGCAAAGCTGCTAAAGCGATGACAGATAAAAAAGAAGGTGTTTATGGCCTTTGTCTACGTGGTAAAGCAGGTTGGGGCGAAAACGTTGCGCTTATTACATCCATGGCAAATTCGTTTGGTGCGCGTTGGTTTGATGAAAATTGGAAACCTCAGTTTAATACCCCAGAGTGGGAAAATACCCTTCAGTATTATGTCGATGTGATGAAAGAATCTGGTCCTGCTGGTTCATCTGCAAACGGTTTTAATGAAAACCTTGCACTTTTTCAAACCGGAAAATGTGGTATTTGGATTGATGCAACCGTTGCAGGCGCATTTGTTACTAACAAAAAAGATTCAGAAGTTGCCGATAAAGTAGGGTTTGCACTTGCGCCAGATAACGGTCTAGGTAAACGCGGTAACTGGTTATGGTCTTGGACTTTAGCCGTACCGGCAAGCAGCAAAAAACCAGATGCCGCAATGAAATTTATTAGCTGGGCAACATCTAAAGAATACACACAACTTGTAGCCGATAAAAAAGGTTGGGCAAAAGTACCGCCAGGTACACGTAAATCACTTTACAGTAATCAAAAGTACATGGACGCAGCACCGTTTGCGCAAATTACTTTAGATTCTATTCAATCTGCAGATCCTAAAAATCCGACAGTTAAACCAGTGCCTTATGTAGGTATTCAGTTTGTTGCTATTCCTGAGTTTCAAGGAATTGGTACAGCTGTTGGGCAACAATTTTCAGCAGCATTAACTGGCCAAATGACCGTTAAGCAAGCGCTTAGTACGTCTCAGCACCTCGTTGAGCGAACAATGCGTAAAGCTCGCTATCCTAAATAGCATGTAATGGGCGGGTAAGTACTCAAACTTACCCAATATTTTATGTCAATTCTATTTACTTGTTAGTTATAAACACTATCAAGGGTTTCTGATTTTCACTTGATAGTTAACAAGTAAATAGAATTGGCTTTTTTAAGGTCACCTTTATGGCAACAACTAACTCGCGCACGCTTGCTCGGTTTATGCTTCTTCCTAGTGTAATTTTATTACTTGCTTGGATGATAGTTCCGCTGTGTATGACACTGTATTTCTCATTTATTGATTACAACTTACTCGTTCCAGGGGATAAAGAGTTTGTAGGCTTTTTAAACTATGAATTTTTCCTAACTGATCCGGCTTTTTTTGAATCATTTTTTAACACGCTTTACCTAGTAACTGGGGTTTTACTTATCACTATTTGTGGTGGTATTGGCTTAGCTATTTTACTAGACCAAGCAATATGGGGACGAAATTACGTTCGCATTATGGTACTAGCCCCATTTTTTGTAATGCCAACTGTGTCGGCATTAGTATGGAAAAACATGCTAATGAACCCAGTTAATGGCTTATTTGCACATTTCGCGATTTGGCTTGGCTTTGAACCTATCGACTTTTTTGCTCAAATGCCGCTATTTTCAATCATCATAATTGTGTCTTGGCAGTGGTTACCATTTGCAGCATTAATACTGCTAACAGCAATACAATCATTAGACCGTGAACAATTAGAAGCGGCTGATTTAGACGGAGCTGGGCCATTTAGTAAGTTTTTTTACATCGTTTTGCCGCACTTATCGCGCGCTGTAACCGCTGTTATTTTAATCGAAACTATATTTTTACTGTCAATTTTTGCCGAAATATTAGTTACAACAAGTGGTGGTCCTGGTTATTCGTCTACCAATATAACGTACTTAATTTACACGCAATCACTACTTCAATTTGATGTAGGCGGTGGTTCGGCAGGGGGCATAGTTGCAGTTATTATTGCAAATATTGTCGCTATATTTTTAATGCGCTTAATTGGCAAAAACTTGGAGGGTTAATTATGACTATAAAAGATAGCCATCGTTCCAAACTAATTTATACCATTGCTGCATGGACAATAAGCGGCATGATTTTCTTTCCAATTTTATGGACGTTAATCACCAGCTTTAAAACGGAAGCTGAAGCAATTTCAGCAAGTCCAAGCTTATATGCGTTTGATTGGACGCTAGAAAATTACCGAGATGTACTGTCGCGTTCGCCATACTTTAACCATTTTTGGAACTCTGTAGTTATATCACTAGGTTCAAGTTTACTGGGGTTATTAATTGCTGTACCTGCAGCTTGGTCTATGGCTTTTGTACAAACTAAAAAAACTAAGCATTTATTAATGTGGATGCTTTCTACCAAAATGTTACCGCCAGTAGGGGTACTTATTCCGATTTATTTATTGTTTCGAGACTTTGCGCTACTCGATACAAAATTAGGTTTAGTAATTGTAATGACACTCATTAACTTACCAATAATGGTATGGATGCTTTACACCTACTTTAGAGAAATACCAAACGAAATACTTGAAGCTTCACGTATGGATGGCGCAACAATTGGTGAAGAAATATTCCATGTTTTATTACCAATAGCCTTACCGGGTATAGCCTCAACGCTATTGTTAAATATAATTTTGTCGTGGAACGAAGCTTTTTGGACACTTATTTTAACCGCTGCAAATGCTGCACCTTTAACGGCATTTATTGCCAGTTACTCAAGCCCTGAGGGGTTATTTTACGCTAAGTTATCGGCAGCATCTGCCATGGCCATTGTGCCAATTTTAATACTTGGTTGGTTTAGTCAAAAACAATTAGTGCGTGGATTAAGTTTCGGCGCAGTAAAATAGGAGAATACACATGGGCAGCATCACACTAAAACAAGTCACTAAAAACTTTGATGAAGTTAACGTAATTAAACCGCTCGACTTAGAAATTAAAGACGGTGAGTTTATCGTATTTGTTGGGCCATCAGGCTGTGGTAAATCTACATTACTTCGTATGATCGCAGGTCTTGAAGATACCACCAGTGGTAATATAGAAATTGACGGCATTGACGCTACAAAAACACCGCCTGCAAAAAGAGGCTTAGCAATGGTGTTTCAATCCTATGCGTTATATCCGCATATGACAGTGCGTAACAATATTGCTTTTCCTTTAAAAAGAGCCAAAGTTAGCCCTACAGAAATCGAAAGTAAAATTGCTAACGCCGCTAAAATTCTTAATTTGACCGATTATTTAGACCGAAAGCCTGGGCAATTATCGGGCGGTCAGCGCCAGCGTGTAGCGATAGGGCGCGCAATTGTTCGTCAGCCTTCGGCATTTTTATTTGACGAACCACTTTCAAATCTTGATGCGTCACTACGTGTAAATATGCGTTTAGAAATATCTGAATTACATAAAAGTTTAGCTACAACAATGATTTATGTTACGCACGATCAGGTTGAAGCTATGACAATGGCAGATAGAATCGCGGTATTTAATGCCGGTATTATTGAACAGGTAGGCACACCTTTAGAGCTTTATAAAAACCCAGTAAACAAATTTGTAGCTGGTTTTATTGGCTCTCCAAAAATGAATTTTATAGATGCTCCACAAAATGAAAATGCGAATGTTAGTTGTATTGGTATACGACCAGAGCATATAACACTCTCTACTGAGCAAGGAACGTGGGCTGGTACTGTCGGTGTAATTGAACATTTAGGGTCGGAGAGCTTTTTACATATAAATATTGAAGGCAAAGGGACCGTAACAGTAAAAGCAGATGGTGATTGTCCGTTAAAATATGGCGACAGTATTTACCTAAGCGCACCGGATGATAAAGTATTAAAGTTTGATAATAACGGTTTAACAATTCGCTAAAGCCAATCTTTAATCACCTTAAATAGCACCTTTATAAGGGTGCTATTAACTAAATTCTAATTACATAATCCTATGAAACCTAGGTATTTTTTATTAAGGAATGGTATATTTAAAACTATAAATAACAAAAACGTTATTGATAAATAGATAATCCAAAATTAATAAAATAATTTATATAGCAGCACATATAATTAAAATTATGTTATGAAAATAAGGACTTAGTTTTCCTTCTATTTTAAGAGGTTTACGTGGTAAAGCTATCAAATACAGAAATTAGAAAGCTAGATGATGCAGCCAGAGCAGGGTGGTTATATTATGTTGGCGGTAACACACAAGATGAAATTGCCAAAAAGCTAAATATATCTCGTCAATCTGCACAAAGAATGGTCGCATTATCTGTGAGCCAAGGATTAATTAAAGTTAGACTTGACCACCCGATTGCTAAATGTATGGATTTGGCCGAAAAATTAAAAAGCCGTTTTGGGTTAGATTCGTGTGAAGTTGTACCGAGCGATCCATCTGAACCTTCATCTACATTAGGTTTGGCTCAAGCTGGCGCGGCAGAAATAGAACGTCATTTAAAATCAGAACAACCCAAAGTACTTGCTATGGGAACCGGTCGAGTTTTACGTTCATGTGTAGATGAGCTAAGAACCGTTGATTGTCCGCAACATAAAATTGTAGCAATGCTAGGCAATATGGCTTTGGATGGATCGGCTTCACCTTATGATGTTGTAGTAAGAATGGCCGAACACACCAATGCAAAACATTATCCAATGCCATTGCCAGTTTTACCAAGAAGCATTGAAGAAAAAGAACAATTACACGCACAACAAAATATTACCGGTAATTTAAAACTCGCTAAAGATGCCGATGTAACATTTGTGGGTATTGGTAGCTTAGGTGAAAAGTCGCCATTACATATAGATGGTTTTATTGATGCGCAAGAACTTAAAGAGCTACAAGATCTTGGTGCTGTTGGTGAAATGATTAGTTGGGTGTTTGATAAAAACGGTAAGCTTTTAGATTGCACAGTTAATCAGCGTGTAGCAAGTACGCCATTAAAAACAAATGCTAACAAACAGATTTATGCGATAGCTGCTGGTGAAGAAAAAGTGTTAGCCATTTTGGGCGCGGTAAGGTCAAACATGATCAGTGGATTAATCACTAACGAATATACAGCTGAGCGTTTATTAAGTATTGATTAAACAAATTGAGAAATAAAGTATCTGTTTCAGTAATACCTGTTATTGTAATAAAATCACTTAATGTCCGATACCGTCTAGTATTGGACATAGTAAGGGCGCATTTAAGCGCTCTTTCTATATATACATTAACTACCTATAATTTATATTATGTTAAATAGCATAATAAATACATAACTAAGTTACTCACCTTCATTAATTAACGTATAAACGCGACATTTTGACTATTTAATAAGCATTAACCTACTTATCTTAATAAGTTAATGTTTTTCCCATTTACGCTATTAGCTTCTTGAACATATAAAAATACCGCTTGGTTATTAATATATCCAAGCGGTATGAACAATAACTTCCTAGTAGATATTTCATCCAGTAAAATTCAAGATGTTGAATTTAATGGCTTTTTAACTATCCTACTGATGTACTTGCTGAGACTTTAGAATTTTTTATCATTCATAAATTCACTAATAAGTTCAGATACTTTATCTGGATACTCATCAACAACCCAATGTGCGGCTTTATCTATCCAAACCAATGATGAATTTGGAATTGCTTCTTCTAACATTGGTGCATACTTTGGCTTTTGAAATTTGTCTTCTTCACCCCATAATATAAGTGTTTCATGAGGTAAGCTTTTAAGATCGCCTGCAATAGCTTGTGTATATTCTTTATTGAGTCTGCGCATGTTGCTAAATAAAGCGGCTTTTCCTTGCTCATTGCTCCATGGTTTCAAGTATATTTCCATTAACTCTTCAGTCATTACGCTAGAATCGTGTACACCTTTAGGCATGAAATCTCTTAATGTATCAACAAATTCAGCTACACTTGTCTTTTCTTCTACACCAGGTTCTAGCAAAGGTTCAAATTCTGGTATTGGCCAAGAATCAAAACATACACTATCTATTAAAACTAATCCGTTTACTTTATCAGGATGATTTACCGCCATTAATTGAGCAACACCACCACCAATATCATGTGCAGCAATATTAACTTTAGAAATACCGAGTTCTTCCATAAACTTACACATTATTCTACATTGCGCATTTATAGATACATCGGTGTTAATTGGCATATCTGATTCACCAAAGTTTAGTAAATCAGGCGCTATTACTCGATGTTCTGATGCGAGTTTGGGCATCACATTTCGCCATAGAAATTTGTTGGTTGGTATGCCATGTATTAATAATAAAGGTGTGCCTTGTCCCATTTCTTGATAAGCAATTTGATGACCTTCTACTGTAACGTACTGTGTTTTGCTCATAATTTTGCCTCGTTAACTTTAAAAATTATAATGTTTAATAAACTATAAAATTAGAATATAACCTTATAAAGCAAATTCCATCCCAAGATGAGTATTTTTTAGTTATTCAAAAATTATAATAATTTAAAGTCAAACCCAAACCCTTGTAATACTTGGGCTCTAGGCTAAGTAAGTTTATTTGTTTTTTATTATTATAGAGTTTGATAATTGTGATTGTTAAACCTTATGAAGTGTGAAGCGTTTGCTCTTAAATATGCAACAATTACAAAAGCGAAGTTGCTACTAATTTGAAGAAATTATTCTTATTAAATAGTTTTTAGTAAGTAATAAGTAATAAACAGCGAACCGCCCTACTATTGCTATTAATCACTTTAAGAAAGATCTAATATTTTCAATTAATACACCTTGCTTAACAGGCTTTAATAACAAACCATTAAACCCAAGCTTTATATATTTATTATTACTATTTTCGTTTTCACTAAATGTATGCGCAATAATTTTCGTTGCTGATGCATCAGCGTGCTTTCTTATTTTTAGCATTGCGTCTGTGCCCGTAAACTGTGGCATGACTATGTCCATTAAAATAATATCGTAAATATTTTGAGAAACCATTAATAGCGCCTCTATTGCACTGGATGCAAAATCTATTAATATGTTTTCTTCTTTAAGCATTTTTCTTATTACAATTTCTATTAGTAAGTCATCATCTACTAAAAGTAGTCGTTTAGTTTTATTTATAGGTTTTACTGTATTAAATCCGATAACTTCCATCGTATCTTCAATCGTTTTTTTCATTTTTTACCTCGAATATATTACGCTATATGTAACACCAACCGGCATTAATATTTTATCGTTACATAAAATCTACATTAAGGCGGTTGGTATAGCGGCCTATCTTTTTAAAATACGTGCTATTTGGTTTATTAATATGCCTTGTTTTACAGGTTTTAATAGCATGTCATCAAAGCCCTGGTTTACATATTTAGATTCTGGATCGGGTGTCGATGTATGTGCAATTATTTTAGTTTTAGAATTATCACTGTGTTTTTTAATTTTTAACATAGCATCAGTTCCTGATAATTCTGGCATTACTATGTCCATTAAAATAATGTCGTAACTGTTTTGAGATACCATTAACATTGCTTCTATAGCACTGCGCGCGTAATCTATTTTAATGCTCTCATTTTTTAGCATTGCCCTAATAACAATTTCAACCAGTGGATCGTCATCAACCAGTAATAGCGTGTTTTGTTCTTCATTAGTTAATGGATTAATATTTACTAAATCGGTAGTTATTAATGGACTGTTTAATACTTCTTGTTCATCATCTTTGTTTTGTTTACTCGCTAGGTTTACCAACATAGAAAGTGATATCGTCGTTTTATTTGCATTACTGCTAATAATTATCGCTTTCCCACCAAGCATTTTAAATATCGAGATAAAAAACTTTAACTCTAATGATAAGTCTTTATCATCTATAAAGCGTGTTATATTATCACCCGAAATGCTTTTAAGTTCAGTTATAAAATGGTTAGTGTTGATTAAATTACTTAATGAAAAGTCGAGGTTTAAGTAATTACGAGGACTTTCTTTTTTAATCTGAGCGTCAATTGAAAGCGTTGTATTATTTGATGAATCCAAAACCTCAGTCACTAACTGAATAACCAGTTGAGAAATTAACTTTTCATCGCTTGCTACCGTTAACTCTGATGTAATATTATTTTTCAAAACTATTTTATTATTTTCAGCCTCTTTCGTTAAAATTGACATGTTATTATTGATCAGTTTCTTTAGATTTACGTTTTTGGCTTGAAGCTTTAACTTACCTATCTCTGATTTATTTATATTTACGAGCTGTTGAATCACACTTTCAAGCTGGTCGCACACATCAGAAATATTCCCTACATTGTTTTTAAATTCGTTAAAGCTTATAGGATCTTTTGATATTTCAATTAATGACTTTAAAGATGATAAAGGCGTTTTTAATTGACGGCTAAGCCTTGAAACAAATTTTTCTTTTAATTGATTTGTCTGTTTAGATTTTTCGAGAACATCAGCGAGTAAACATTCTTTTTGATGTGCCTCTGTATCATCTCTAAAGTAGCAAACAAAACCATTAAATTCTGTATGTCTTTGTAATACAGTTATCCACTTCCCGTCTGTAAAACCTATATCTATTAATTGGTTACGATCATCATCAAGCTTATGATGCTCATGGTAATGATTTATAATATTATGCTGTTGCGCAATACTTATCAGCTGGCTATACGATAGCTGACTGTTTTGTTTATTCACCTGTGGAAATAAAAGATTAAATGCATTGTTAGTAATCACAGGAAATTCGTGGCTATTAAAAATAGCAAACCCATGTGGCAATGCATCAAGAGAACTTGAAAATAGCTCTTCCCTATTAAGTATTAACTGATTTTTTTGTTTTATTTCATTGTGTAAACGCCTAGGCAAACGTAAAAAATAGTACACGAATGCGAATACACAAAAGGCGATCAGTCCTAATCTAATTAGGCTATATTTAGTTATTTGTGGACGTACTATTTTATTCATTGGTTGCACATGTAAACGCCAAGTAGGTGGAAAACGACTGCTCAAAGCGCTAATACTATTTTTAATTATACTGGGGTTTACTTCTCCTTGTTTTCCTAAAGTAAACTGTGGTGTTGCTATAAAAACGTTATAATTTTCAGTGTTTAATTTGCCAATAACGGCTTTTAAAAACTTACTTAAATCAAATGCTGTAAGTGTATAAATAGAGCCTTGTTTAATTTTTATTTCAGAAATTAAGAAGGCCGTATCTGCAACAGTAAATACCTCTACTGCTTGTTTATTCGCTCTATTATTGAATTTTTCTAACCAGTTTTTAAATCCATACGCGGCTAAATCAAAATTATTTTTTGACCAAAGTGCAAGTTGGTTATACTCAGAATCAAACACAACATACCCTTTATAAGTTAAGCTTTGTGAAACCTGACTCTGTACTAAATCATTAAGCTGCTCTTTTGTATAGCTATTTTGGCTTTGTAAAAAGCCTGCGATAACTAAATCTTTTTGCGATATATATAATCCTTGATTATCAAATCGCTCTAGAGCATTAAATAACGTTTTACGTAATTGCTGAGTTTGTTCATTGTAATTACTTTGCAGCTCCTTTTTTTCTATAGTATAAAGCAGTAATACAGTGAATGAGCATAATACTAATGCAATTAAGAATGCAACGGGCGCTAAACTAAATACATGAATATACTTTTCCCCATAATTTTTTTTCACAGGATTAGTACTTTGATTACTTACTGAATCTGAATTTTTATTTAACTGTGTCTGCAATAATTGAGCAAATGAAATAAACTGATTTTTTTGTGAACCTATTAATGTTTTAGGTGCTAAATCAGCCATCAGCACTACGCCAATGAATTTATTAGTGACACTATAAATTGGATATTGTGCATAAAAACGAATTAATTTGTGCGTGTTGTTTGATACATCATCAAAAAAGGTATCTTCAAATAAATATAGTTTTTCTTGTGTGCAGCGTTGTTGATAGCTTAATAACTCATTTTCGACACTTTCTTTATCGTTGCAGGTTATTAACTGCTCTGAATAAACCTCTCTAAAATCGATAAATTTAACAATTGGAACATCATAAAACTGTTTTAGTAGCGTTAGCGTTTCTTTAATTTCTGTTGATATTTCATCAGTTGGTGTATCTGCTAAATTAGCATGTGAGGTAAATATATTTGAGGCGTTCATTGACGTTCTCCTTCCCCTTTTGGGGGAGTATGTATCCACGTTGTACTGTTTTGGCCGCTATGTACTGGCAGTAAAACTTTAAATGGTGGCGTTAAGCTACTAAGAGCAGGTTCGCCTGTGGTGATATTAATTACTTGTTCTGCATTAACTAAATTCAGTGATGTTTTACAGTATGTAACGCCTGGCTCAATCCCTATTAAGCTTAGTGTTTCGCTTATAATCAGGTTGTTGACTAAGTCGATTCCGACCAGCTCAAACGTTGTTTTTAAAACAGTAAAAACAAGCGTTTCTACAATGTTTTCATCATCTTCTAAGCGTGTACCTTCTGGACAGCATATTGTACCCAGCTCTATATCAACACTTGTTCCAATACCAACTAATGACAGCGCATTAAGGGCTGTATTTAAAAGTGGTTCTACCTGGGGTAAATATAAATCAAGTATGTCACCTTGCGATTCGTACCCTGCTTGGCATGTATCACACGATTGCGATAAACCTTGGTCACTTGTACCTAAAAGTGGATTTCCTAAAGCTGTTACCCCAACTAAACAACTGCTATCGGCCGGTTGTTTATCTATTTCAAAGCTTTCACAAGGTGAGCCTGTTACCACTTTTTGCGATACATAACGAGATAGAATTTGTTCACTATTAGCAGGGCATTGTTGTGGCGTACTTCTTAATAACTGACCAATAACGCTGTTACCTAACTGCCCTATTGCGTAATTTGGACCTTGCTGCAGCGCATTTATATAACTTACATTACCGGTATTATTTAACTTGCTGACACCTTGGCTGTCTGTTGCTTCGTCGCTTAAGCCCTTTAAACACGGGTTACCTTGGCAATTTGGAGCATCGTAATAAACAGCTTCTCGCGAGGTAAACCTATCATCTCTTATGCCTATTAATGCCCTGTACGTGTTGTTTGCTCCACGATCTGTATAAAAAATAAGTGGTGCTTGATGCTCATCAAAACTTACTGCAATACCGAGTGGTCTATTGTTAGCATCAACTACAGTAATTTGATTATCTACCTTAGTTTGATGGCGCTTAATAAGGGCATCCCTTACTAAAATCACCCCACCAATTGAGCCAATAATTAAAATAGTTATAATTAATATAAGCTCAATAGTAAGTATGTACCCTTGTTGATAATGCTTTTTCATATCAGGCTCCTATAACACTTCTACAAGCATTTTAAGTACGTTCATTACTTGTAATGCTGCGGGAAAAAACACCAATACCAAAAACATCGGAAAACAAATTAAGATAATGGGAAAGGTTGTGTGCATCGCTTTTTTGTTTACCTTTTTAGCGAGTAAAATGTTCTTTTTTAAAGCTAGGCCTTCAAGTTGAGCCTCTACTGCTTGGATAAGTGGCGTACCAAGTTTTGACCCTATTAACATTAAGTTTGCGAGTTTTTTAATTCCTAATACGCCGGTTCTTTCAAAAAGTGAATTAAATGCAAATTCACGATCTTTACCTGCACTTAGTTCGAATAAAAATAACTTTAGCTCTTTGTATAATGGGTGTTTTTGACTCAATCCATGATCAACCGCCAGTGCAAATGAACGCTCTAGTGAAAATCCAGCGCGCATGTAAACCAGTAACACCCGTAAAAAAAACTCTAAGCTATTATTTATAACAGTTTTACGTTGATTTTTACGTAACAAAAACCAGCATTCGGGTGCAAAAAAACACACAAAACACAGTAATAATTTAATCGATTGGCTCAGCTCGTACCCTGTTAGTTCTATAACTGTAAATGCACTAAAAGTAGCTGCCACTTTAAAGCAGTACAGGCTTATTAATATTTTATTAACTTGAATTCCTGCTTGCCTTAATTGACGTTTAGAGATGATGATTAGCGGATACCAATTAATGTTTTTAGTATCGGGTTTATCTAATTCGACTTTAAGAGATTGCCTATGAATATGGATAAACGAGCCCATACTTACTAAAAGTCCGATAAGTAAAAGTATATCAATCATAATGTTACCCTTAAGCTAAGGCGTAGCCATAAAAAGCCAAATAGCTGACAAAGAAGCGCAACCGTTATAAATGCAATCCCATTAGGATCGTTTAATAAAGGTTCAAACCAGGTTGGATCGGTATAGCTAAATAAAGGAATTAGTGCGTAAGGTAAAAAACCACTAAATACAGCAGCGTACTTAGTACCTGAAAGCTTTGCTTTTAGCTGTTGGCGGTCGAGGGTCCGAAGCGACATCATGTTGCATACGCTTTTTAGCATGTCGGTCAAATCGCACTGGCTTTGTGTATGTGTGATGATGCTATGAGCAAATAATCTTACGGTTTCGCAGTTGTATCTTTCAATTAATGGGGCAAACGACGTTTCGGCATCACTACCCATGCTCATGCGTTGTATTAGTAAGGTGCTTTGTTTTTTTATATATGGGTCTGCATGTTCATCAGCAAACTGCATTGATTGTTGTAGCGACAGCCCTGTGCTTAAACACGATTGTACGGTTTCAATAAATTCTAAAAAGTGATGCTCAAATTTTGCTAATTTATAATGAGCCAAGTCAATCACAGTTATAAAACAGGTTACAAAAACCACGATTGAAATAATAAACGCGCTGGTTGATGCCTCTGGGTAATATAATTTAGCTAAAAACCAGGAGCTACTAGAGAGCGAGCACGCCATGCTTATAAACCAGGCGTTACTAATATTTAAACCAAGCACTCGTAGTGACAGAGTAAGGACATCTTTTTCTTCTAAAATATCTGCTTTTTTAGTGCTTTGGTTGCTTTTATTATTCACATACAAAGAAGCCAATACACTCGCAGCCAGTACAAAAGTTATAACCGCCGCAATAGCTAATAAATAATCAAGTTTAGTCATTGTTAGCCTCCGGGTTATTGTGCAGTAATGCTTTCAATTCTTGTGCATTTGCGCCTTGACCTTTCATAAACTCAATAACACTTGAGTTATCTATTAAATCACTTTGTACTGGTTCTGCTTCGTTAATACTATAAAGCGGGCTAAATTGTGCGCCGCCATTAACACGCTTAATTTCACCAATACTTTTTAGAGTGCGGATGCCATTAGTTGAGCGAGAAACATGAACTATGAGCTGAATACTCGACGCGATTAGCGAACTTGTATGGGTATCACTCAGTTGTGCATTGTGTAACTGCACTAAGGTAGATAAACGAATAACGGCATCATTTGCACTGTTAGCATGTATGGTCGTCATCGAACCTTGGTGGCCACAGTTCATTGCTTGGAGCATATCGATTACTTCGCCTGAGCGTACCTCACCTACAAGTATTCTATCTGCGCGCATTCTAAGGGCTGCTTTTACTAAATCTCTTAGGCTTACTGCACCTTTACCATCGCTGTTAGTGTCGTGGGCTTCCAATTGCACAACATGGTTGTGATGCAAATTAAGCTCAGCGCTTTCTTCAATGGTTACAACACGTTCGTTTGGATTAATTGAGTTGGCAAGTACGTTCAATAATGACGTTTTACCAGCCCCCGCATTGCCACAGACTAAAATATTAACGCCTGTTTTAACTGCACTTTTTAAAAATAATAAGATGTTTTTATCTAAAAAATGGTTATTAACTAAAAAGTCATCGTTTATTTTTTTATGATTAAACTTACGAATAGACACAATAGCGGCGCCGGTACACGCAGGCGGTACAATAATATGAACACGGCTACCATCTTTTAATTTGCCATCAACAATTGGCATAAGCGCATTTACCTGGCGACCACAGCCATCAAGTAAGCGATCAACAAATCGGCGTAAATGGCGTTCGTCATCAAACTTACTGGCTGTGCAAAGTAGTTTGCCTTGCTTATCAATCCATATATCTTGCGTGTCGTTTATTAAAATATCACTTACCTGATCGTCCAGCATAAACTGTGCAATAGGTCCCAAGCCTTGAATTTCATCAAAAACAGCCTGCACAACCTGCTCTTGTTGATGTTGGTTAAATGAAGATTGATTAAATTGTGGAATTTCACTACACAACGCAGAGATTTTTTCGAGAACATTACTTGATAAAAGCGCGGTTGGTTCTTGTTCGTACTCTTCGATAACGGCATCGTGCAATAGCTTTTTAAGCTCTTCAAGGGTACTTAAACTGGTTTGAACTTCTTCATGTTTGCTTGATAAATTAAACATAAAAACTCACTTAGCTACATATACAGCTTCATTTTTAACGCCTTTAACCACTTCGATTGTGCGACTGGTTTGTAAGCGTGAAAAGTTTTGCAAACGACCTTGTTCAATGTCATGAGCGCTATGCACAATAATTGAAACTTTGTCGGCGTTATCTATACCCGCCAACGAATAAACATCTTTTGGAAGTACCGCAAGGACTAACGAAACACCGCCTGTAGCAGAATTAGACTCTTTAGCTAAGTTATCCATTACGCCATTTTTTTCGGCTTGCGATTTAGGGCCTTTTGAAACACCAATGAGCTGTACATCACGGGCAACTGTTCTTACTAGACGATTAGTTTTAGCGACTATGTCGAGTCGGTCACCTTTGTGTATGCGCGAAAGCGGAATATCCAAGGTGTTTAGTTTTAAAGTATATAAAACACGCCCTGCCGGTATGGCTTCTGATAAATTTTGGCTTTTCGCTCTGATAAAATCTGTGCCAAATAATGGTTGTTCAACAATTTTATTAGTTGCTAATTTTTGACCAATTAATGCACGTGGGTTTTGAACGCTCAGTGCAATATTTGAATAGTTACTTGGATCTATACTCTTTTGCTCAACATCGTGAACGGTTACTGTTTGACCGGCCGACATATTTTTGTTTACTACCCAAGCTGTTACGCTATTTTCATCGTTTACCTGTCTAATACCCAAAGCCGAAGCTAACATGCCAGAGGTGATGAGTAATGTGAGAGCCGCTGTGGTTGCGCCTTTGTTACTTTTACTTTTCATAATATTCCTCCGGAGTAACTTTCACTGCCACAATTTTGTGGCAGTGAGCCTTAAGCTTGGTATTCAAACCTGGTTACCTTGCGTTAGTTACCTTGTGAACCGCCTGCTGCTGTACGTGTTGCAGCATCGCCGCTTGGTGTTGCATTAACAAGTGCGGCACTTTCACTAAAGTCTGATGCAACAAAAGTGAATGAACTACCATCGCCTGCGTACACGTCAACTGAATCTACAAACCCAGAGCCAGACACTTCAGCTGTGCCTTCGGCGTTAATCATGCCGTCAAATACATAGCTTTGGTCAAGTGAGCCAATTGCTTCAGCTACATCTTCAAGTTCGCTGGTCACCGAGTCACGTAATGTAGATAAACCAATTACAAGTGCCGCTACCATTGAAGTAGAAAGAATGATTAGCTCTGACGTTAGTACAAAACCTTTTTGCTTTTTGCTATTTAAGTTATGTTTAATAGTTTTCATAATCGTAGCCTTTAAATTAGAAGAGCTTATGCTCACTTTATATATAGCGAGGACCATGCCAACTAATTAAATCCTTTAAATACATATGGTTAGTTTGTTTGGATTATTTGTTCTTTAGCTGTTTTTACTTTTGATTTGCAAAATGCAAATCAATATTAAAAAATAATTTTTAGATACTTAATGTTAGAAACGCTCTGTTAAATTATTAAAACTAATAGGTATTCAAAAAGGGTTAAATATTAGAAGCAGTCTTGTGGGGTAACTTATAAAACGTATGATTAGCGTAAGCTCTACTACTATTTTTGATAAATAATAAAGTGGTTTTGGCTCCTTAATAATGCCAAATTTTAGGTATAAAAAAAGGCCCGAAGGCCTTAAGAATAACAATTACCTAAAACAGAGAGTTTACCGCGCCTAGCAAGTGCTTTTTGATGCGTGGGTTCTGCACGTAAAACTTGCTCATAATAGCCACAGGCCAATAAATTATTGGTATTAGCTTCTTCAATTAGGCCTTTATGGTAAAAATAGGCGGTGCTATTTAAACCAAACTTAACCGAAAGCTCTAAATAGTTTGAAGCTACAACGTAGTTACCCTGGGCATAATGTATAGAGGCCATTTGCAGGTATGGTGAAGCATGTGTACCAAAAACATCTACGCCGTATTGGGCAATGCTTTTCGCTTTAGCTAAATTGCCTTGCTCAATTGCTAAAGTGACTCCTAAAGTAATTGCGTTTAACGGCGGGTTAGCTTTATTAAGCAGAGTATTTATAACTTGTTGAGACTGATTAGCACGGCCACTTTTATAAAGTACATATGCCGATATTGAAAGTATTGCCGTGTTATCGGGGTGTTCAAGCATTAACTGATTAACCTCATGCACAAGGTTCAAACAGTCACTTGCATTAATACCTTCGCACTTTAATGGTTGGGCATTTAATTGGTATTTTTTAACTATGTCACCCAGCGCGTTGTAAGGATTTACTGTTGGCTTGTAATCAATATGAGCGCAACCCGATAAAGTAAGCAGTAAAATTATATAAAGTATTTTCATAGCCCTTGCTCCTGTATATAGCTAAGTATCTGGGTGTCTATATTTGCCTGTTCCCACGAACGTAAGGTATTAATTGGCTCACGCACCAGGTTTGGAGTTACAACAATTATAAGCTCGCGGTTGTTTTCACTTTTACTGGTTGTTTCGCTTAACTTTCCTAGCATGCTATTGCCGTTGCCATCAGGTACAAAGTCGTGGCTTGCATTGTTATCGGTGCTAATTAAGCCACCAATAATAAGAGGTTGTCCGTCTTTTAAACGCGTTGATGTTTGCATGCTGCGTGTATTAAATGCACTACTGTTCAAACTGCTGCCTGTGCTTTGTGCAATTTCGGCGGTTAACGTGGTATCGGGTAGCGAAATTACTGGGTTTAGATCAAGTGTGATTCTGTCTTTGTCGTCAACCATGGCGCGTACATTTAATTCAACTCCAAATGATTTAAATTCTGTGCCGCTAAACACCGACCCACTACTACCTTGCTGCCCGCTTGTAATTCCTGAAGGGCTATAACTTGTAGGTACGGGTACTTCTCCACCGACCTTAAATACGGCACTTTCACCAGCTAAAACCGTTATTGTAGGGCGAGAAAGCGTTCGAGAAATACCTTCTTGTTCAAGTAATGAAAACAACATATCAATGGCAAACTGTGAGGTAGAAAGCTGTAAGTTATTAGTTAATTGACCGCCAATTAATTGCAGCGCATTTTCTATTGTTGCAGAGCCTGATTCGCGTTCAGTCATACCGTCACGACCAAACAATCCCGCTTCTTTTTCATACCCATTAGAGAGCACGCTAATATCTGGGCGCCATTGCTTTAATCTACGTTGATTTACTTCGTATAATTGCACCGACACACGCACTTGAGGTAAATCTTCAACTTCAATGCTCGACAAAACTTTACCGCCAGCCACTGAAAGCAACGTTGCTCTGGCAATATTAGAACTTACATTACTTAAGTTTAACCCTGATGTAGCATCGTTTATTAACCCACCCGACTCGTTGGCAAGCACTTCAATACCTGCGCTTTTATCCTGCGTTGCGCCGCCCATTAAATTATTAGGATCAAGAGGAGATCCCTGAGTTTGTAATGCTTGCTCTGGTTCGAATAATTTATTAATTGTATTTAATAAGCGCACTAGCTTTATTTGATTTTTTACAGAGCCTGACAGTAAAAATACATCGCTATCATCATTTGATAGCTCATCAACCGAGATGCGTTTAATGGTCACTTTATCTGCGCCCATTGATTTAATTACTTCGCTAATACGTTCTTCTTTTGGCTTGGGTGCTTGAGTTACTTTTATTAAATTAATAATAGCGACTTTGCTCGAGTTTTGAGAGGTACCACCGTTTGCGTTACCCAATCCTTGCAAGCGTTGAGCGAGAGAATTAAACATTCCTTGGTTAGAGTTTGAGGTAATAACGGGTTGTGATGCTTGTGAGCTACTGGCGTATAGATAGTTTTTTGCAGCTTCATAAGCGGCATGACGATAATTTATAGTAGGTACTTCACCGCGTAATACAACAGCATGGCGATCAGGTGCTATGGTTAGTTGCACGTCAGGGTGAATATCGTTTAAGGCATTTTCCAGTACGCTATAGTCTTCGGTAACACCAAGTAAAAATGTTTCCGAGCTTTTATCGTCGTACCACACCATCATAGATGTACGGCCTAACTTTTTAGCTAAAATTAGTAGCTCGCGACCATTAACCACGTTCACATCAAGCGTTGTTTCGTGGCCAAGTGCTATACGCGAAATATCACGGGTAAACACAAAGCGAGTATGTGTCCATTTAACTAAGTGTGATACTTTTTGTACCCGCTCACCATTTGCATTTTCTATATAATCTAAATGACTTTCACTGCCTACGGCGCTAAAAGATATTAGTAATAGTATAAAAGTAAATTTTAACATAAGCCTTTCCCTCTATTTGCTTAGTGTATAGGTAGCAAGTATGAGACCAAACGCTTTTGTATTTATTATCAATGCATTAAGATGTGTGAAAGTGTGTTTTATTATTTTGATTCGCAAATTGCAAATCAATAATTCATGAAGGGTTTAACCAAGAAATGAGAGTAGAGGCAGGTGGCGCAAAGCGAATAAAATAGGCTCTGCGCTAATTTTAGTTAATGCAAAGCAGCTGTAAATGGGATGCTTTCACAGATTTTAGCTTCTGCTGTAAGTAACTCTTCTAGGCGAGTATCAACTTCTTCTTTATCAAAGTATTCGTAAGCAAGCTCTACAAAAAGGTTTTTATGTTTTTCTTCTGACTTGGCAATCGCAACATAAAAGTCTTTTTCTTTACCCTCAGGAAGTGCTTGTGCAACTAAAGAAAAACGCTCGTGACCACGTGCTTCAATTACACCGCCAACCAGTAATCGGTCCATTAAAAAACCATCACGACCATGTCTAAACAGTGCACGTATTTGTTTTATGTACGGGTCTTTTTTGTCGTCACCTAAGTTTACATCGCGCTCTAAAAGTAACTTAAGCACTTGTTTAAAGTGTATTAATTCTTCTAATGCTAAGTCGGTCATGGCTTTTACTAATTTACGTTTGTCTGGGTAATGCGAAAGCATAGACATAGCCATACCCGATGCTTTTTTTTCTGCAGCGGCATGATCTTGTAAAAAAGTATTAAAGTCAGCAAGGACAACTTCGGTCCATTCAAATGGGGTGTGGTATTTTAATTCAAACATGTTCTGTACAACTTAAATAATAATGCGGGGATTTTAACGTATTTGTTTTAAAAAATCTTGTAAGGCAGCAATTTATCTATGCGCCCTTTAGCGGTGGATTCGACTTTTAGCAGGTGTTTAATATCGTTCCATGCGGTGACTTTGCCGCCCATATTCATTTTTTCAAAATCAGCTTTGTCACTTTTTAATGCTAAAAAATCGCATAGTTTTTTGTAGCTATCAGGCTTTGCTATATCAATGGATAAAAAATCGTTGTCACGATTCTTAAAGTACGTGTGAGCATCGTTCAAATGTGTTTCGTAGCAGTGAGCTAAGTAACTATCGTCGCTAATATTATTAAGCGAAAGCTCACTAAACGTATTTAAATAACAGCGCTTTATATGAATATTAAAGCCCCCGTCGCCGCGCGTTAAATTAGTGTGCATACGCGTTAAAAGCTGCTTTATTGAAGGTAGCCATGCACTCAATTCGCGCTCTAAATAAATAAACTTAGAGTCTGGGTAATGAATATCAAGTGCTTTAAAGTCGTTAAATATGGGAGTGTCGGCAATTGCGCTGGCATTTTGAAAACAGGCATTAGTATACGCGGTATGCGCTGTTGTAATGCGAAGTTCTAAAAATGCATGGCACACACTAGTTGTGCCGGTACGTGGTAAACCTATTATAAATATTTTGCTCATTAACTTTTCTTTAATTAGCCGCGTGTTACTAGTAATACAAAGGCGCTGATAATCATGACTAAAAATGTAGTAATAGTACCAATTTGGCGATATTTAAGGCTTTTTTCTACTATGCCTAAATTTTGAAACACACGCCCTACTAATAACGCACCACCTAATATATGGCAGTAATGGCTAGCAAGCCCTTGGTACTCTGCTAAAAAAAGCAAAATTAAAGCAAATGGCACGTATTCCATAAAATTTGCGTGGGCACGCACAGCACGTTGCAGCGTTGCATTACCGTTATCACCAAGCGATATTTGCTCCGCACGGCGCACTTTTATTACGTTAAAGCTTAAATAAATGTAAAAGAATGCGAGTAATGCAGCATAAGTTGAAATGATCACGGCGTTTTCCTGTTATTTTTATCGCATAAATATGCGCTCTATTATTGTGGGCGTGATAATAACACATAAATTTGAGCAGCATTATCAGAAGTTTAATAATTGCCTATGCTAAGCTAGAGGTATTAAGTTAGTAGAAAATACATAAGGATTTTATGTTTGTACCTCGTAAAGTAGCCGACAGTTACCGTGAAATGATTAACAGTATTGGCTTTTACCCTTCGATGCTTTCAGTGGGCTTTTTGGTATTTGCCATTATTACAATGTCGGTTGAATATTTAGCCCCTGTTGAGCAGCTAAAATCGTTTATATCGGTTGTACTTGTAGATAGCGCCGAAAACGCGCGGACTATTTTAAGCACTTTAGCGGGGAGTATAATTTCGCTTACCGTGTTTAGTTTTTCGATGGTAATGGTGGTTTTAAATTCAGCCAGCGCGAGTTTATCGCCCCGCGTAGTGCCAGGGCTTATTACGCGCAAATCACACCAAATGGTTTTGGGGTTTTATTTAGGCAGCATAATTTACTCTATTATTATGCTTATAAATATTAATAAGCTTGATGGTGGCAGTACAGCAATTCCTTCAATAGGTGTGTTGTTTGCACTTGTTTTTGGATTGATTTCATTAGGTTTGTTTGTATTTTTTATACACTCAATCTCACGTGCTATTCAAGTTGATAACGTTTTAAATGGCTTGTTTAGTCAAACTAAAAACGAAATTAAAACAATAATACAAAGACAACAAGAGAACCCAGTTGAGGACTTTCCAGACTTTAGCAAATGGCATTCGGTTAGCAGTAAAACAGAAGGATATTATAAAGGCGTACATACCGATAAGCTGTGTGCCATTTTGGCTGAGCAAGATATAAAGGTGTATATATCTGTAAACCAAGGCTATTTTACAGTTAAAGGTTACCCGTTTTTAAAATGTAATAAAGAGATAGCAAACGATGAAGAGCTGATTAATAAAATTCTCGACTGCTTTATTTTTTATATAGAAGAGTACATTAGCGATCATTACCGTTATGGATTAACGCAAATATCAGAAATTGCAGTTAAGGCAATGAGCCCGGGCATAAACGATCCCGGTACTGCGGTTAAATCAATTGATATGCTGAGTATTTTACTTATTCAACGACTTTCAATTAACGATATTAACTACTCGTTTAAGCACAGTGATAATGCCCCATTGTTGTACCTTCATGAAACAAGCTTTGATGAGTTATTACATGACAACTTTACACCGCTGCGTAATTACGCCAAAGGCGATGCATACGTAATGACAAACGTGCTTGAGGCATTCAAAAATATTTTGTTTGTAGCCCATAAAGATACCGATGCACGAAACAGTTTATTTAATTATTTAAATGCGATTGTTGATGACATAAATGAGCATGTAACTAATGAATACGACAGACGCGAAGTGACTAATATGCTCAACTCTATAGCGCGTATCAGCCAAGAGCAAGGTGAGAAGTTGGTGGCACGTTTTGAGCACCACCAAAAATAAAAACTTAAAACATAGTTTAATCTATGTAGTAAACAGCGTAGCTTGACGCTGTTACTTTAATCTCTCCAGCATGGTAGGCATCAGGTACATAGTTACTTGGTGCGCTATCAGCCATCATTACTTTTTCTGCGCGCATATAAGGCTGCGACTGCACATTGAGTGGACTTAGTGACGCGCTGTATAATCCTTTTAAATCAACGTCATAATCTTCACTAAACTCTTTTGCAGCATCCCGTGCGTCTTTAATTGCTAACTTTTGCGCTTTTTTATGCAGCTCGTTGTAGTTACTTGCTAAAAATTGCGTTTGATTAATTTCGTTAATACCGTTGTTAACTAAGCTTTGTAGTAACTCAGGGTATTTATTTATATCGCTGAGTTTTACTGTTAACGTACGAGAAACCTTAAAGCCTTTAAATTCTTGATTACCGGTAGTGCGGTTGTATTGGCTATCACGGTTTATTGAAATTTGCCCTGCGTTTATATCTCCCTCTTTAACACCAATCTCTTTTACGAGCTTAATTGCCTTGGCGATAGTTAAGTCGGTTTTATTTTTAGCAGCAATTAAGTCTTTATCAACTTCGGTAATACCTACACTAAGCTGTACGTAATCTGGCATTGTAGTAAGAGTCGCTTCGCCCTTAACATAAATATGAGGAGCATCGGGAGTCGCTGCCGCAAGTGCATCAAAGCTAAGTACGTTTAAAGCCAGTGCACTACCTAAAACAAGAGTCAGTGTTTTCATTGAGTCGATCCTTTAATTTTGTAAATGCTATTAAAGACCTTACGTGGTTAATTAAATATGAACAAGCACAAAAAAACAGGCAATTGCCTGTTTTTTGTTAAGCGTTGTAACTAATGCTATTACGCCATTTACTTTTAATTACTTATAAACCTAATTAAACACTACAACGTTTATAGTTACGGTATTTTGGTAACCAGTAATTTTTGTCGATTGCTGCCCATAACGCATCATCAGTAATCTCAAGAGCAACGCCCTCTTCGATTGCTTTTTTAGCGATGGCAAATGCAATACGTTTACTTAGCGTTTCAATTTCAGTCAAGGCTGGTAATAAACTACCTTTACCTGTGTTTGCACGCGGCGACGACTCTGCAAGCATTTCGCTAGATACACTTAACATTGCATCTGTAATGCGTGTCGCTTTAGCGGCAATAACACCTAAACCAATACCCGGGAAAATATAACTGTTGTTACATTGTGGGATTGGGAACATCTCGCCATTGTACTCAACAGGATCAAATGGGCTACCTGTGGCAACAAGTGCTTTACCGTCAGTCCACTTAATCACATCAGCAGGATGCGCTTCTACTTGCTTAGATGGATTACTTAATGGGAAAATAATTGGCTGTTCACAACCGGCATGCATAGCGCGTATTACTTGTTCTGTAAATAAGCCAGGTTGACCAGAAACACCAATCAAAATGTCAGGCTCAGCACAGTGCATAACATCAAGCAGTGATGCGTACTCGCCGCTGTACGTCCAATCACTTAACGAGCCTGTAGGTTGTGCAAGTGCTTGTTGGAAATCGCGTAAGCCTTCCATACCCTCACTAAGCAAACCAAAACGGTCAACCATAAATACTTGGCTACGCGCTTGTGCTTCTGAAATACCTTCAAAAACCATTTGGCTAATAATTTGCTCAGCAATACCACAACCAGCAGAGCCTGCACCCACAAAAACTACTTTTTGCTGGCTTAGGGTTGAATTTTTAACACGACACGCAGCAAGTAAAGAACCGACCGTTACAGCCGCAGTACCTTGAATGTCATCGTTAAAGCTACAAATTTCATTGCGGTAGCGCTTAAGTAATGGCATTGCATTTGGCTGTGCAAAATCTTCAAACTGAAGTAATACATTTGGCCAGCGACGTTTAACCGCTTTAATGAATAAATCTAAAAACTCATCGTATTCGTCTTGAGCAATTCGCTTATGGCGTGCGCCCATGTACATAGGATCGTTTAAAAGCTTTTCGTTATTAGTACCCACATCAAGCATAACAGGCAATGTGTATGCTGGGCTTATACCACCACACGCTGTGTAAAGTGACAATTTACCAATTGGAATACCCATGCCACCAATACCCTGATCGCCAAGGCCTAAAATACGCTCGCCATCGGTTACAACAATAACTTTTACTTTACCTTTGGTAGCGTTGCGTAAAATGTCGTCAATTTGGTAGCGATCTTCATACGAAATAAATAAACCACGTGCGCTGCGATAAATGTCAGAGAATTTTTCACAAGCATCGCCCACTGTCGGTGTGTAAATGATTGGCATCATTTCTTCAAGGTGGTCACGCACTAAACGGTAGTAAAGTGTTTCGTTGTTATCTTGAATCGCACGTAAGTAAATATGCTTATTAAGGTTGTCGGTAAAGCTAGAATACTGCTGATAACAACGCTCAACTTGCTCTTCTATTGTTTCAAAGCGAGGAGGAAGTAAACCAGCAAGATTGAAATTTTCGCGTTCTTTTTTACTAAAGGCGCTGCCTTTATTTAATAGCGGTGTTTCAATTAGGCCAGGGCCAGAATGATGAATATATAAGTAGTTAGGATCAGTATTAGTTGTCATATTTCCAGGCTTTAACGGAGTCTTAAGTTATGATCTGTCATTATCAGTGTTAGAGGTTTAATTGCAACGACAATTAAGCTAGTCAGACCATTGAGAGAAAATACATGCGGGCTTCACTGCCCGCATGCATATTATACATAATTTAAAATTTGATAGTGGCGTTATTATCAGTTAAATCAGATAACGCAACACCTTCACGGCGTGGATCAGCTCCGCCGTAAAGTTTGTCATTTTTAACTTCAACTGCGTGTAAGCCCGAGTTTAAGTCAATAATACGTACATTGTGGCCGCGTTTAGTAAGCGCAGGCGCAATGGCTTCAATAGCTGTGCCTTTTTCAAGGCTGGTATAATCGTTACGATTTGTTGTACGCGGTAAGTTAATAGCGTCTTGCGCTGATAAATTCCAGTCAATAACACCCACAACAACTTGTGCAACGTAATCTATGATACGACTACCGCCAGGTGAGCCTACAATTAAACGTAAGCTGCCATCTTTATTAAATACCATTACCGGTGACATAGAGCTACGCGGGCGTTTACCAGCCTCTACACGGTTTGCTACAAGCTTGCCGTTTTTACGTGGCGATAACGAAAAGTCAGTTAGTTGGTTATTTAAAATAAAGCCATTAACCATAACCGTAGAGCCAAACGCCATTTCAATTGAACTAGTCATCGAAACGGCATTACCTTTACTATCTACAATAGAGACATGAGAAGTAGAAGGTAACTCGTATGAATCATCCATTGCATAACTTAGGTACCCTACTGGATTACCGGCTACGGCTTTTTGGTCTGTTTCGGTAATTAATTTAGCGCGTGAGGCAATGTAATCTTTGTTTAATAGCTCTTTTGTAGGTACTTGCGTGAAATCGGGATCGCCCATGTACATATCGCGATCGGCAAATGCAATACGCGAAGCTTGGCTAAAGTAATGAATCGCCTTTTCGCCATTTGGTTTAAGTGCGCTCATATCTTTATGCTCAAGTAGGCCAAGCATTTGTAGCACAGCTACACCGCCACTACTTGGTGGCGCCATAGAACACACGTTATAAGCACGGTATTGTATACATACCGCATCGCGTTCCTTACTTTTGTAATCTGCTAAATCTTGCACACTTAATTTACCAGGGGCTATTTTAGAGTGCTGTACAGCATTAACCATTTGTTTAGCGTTTTCGCCTTTGTAAAATGCATCAATGCCCTGCTTTGCAATGTCTTTGTATAAATCAGCAAGCGGTTGATTCTTTTTAACACTACCTACTTCAATTAACTTACCATTTGGGTAAAAGTATTCGTTAATAATGGGCATACTCAATACACCAGGGTTTAATTGGCGTGCTAATAAGCCATGTAAACGCGGCGAAATTACAAAGCCTTGCTCTGCAAGTTCAATAGCCGGTTTAAAAAGCGCTTCCCATGGCAATGTACCGTATTGTTTATGCGCGCTTGCAAAGGCGTGTAAAATACCAGGCACACCAACAGAGCGTCCGCCTACTACAGCTTCAATCCATTTAACGGCTTTACCGTGCTTATCTAAAAACAGCGTTTCGTCTGCATTTGCAGGTGCTGTTTCGCGGCCATCAAAACTAGTCAATTTATTGTTAGCTTTGTTGTAATACATCATAAATGTACCACCGCCAATACCTGAGGATTGCGGTTCAACTAAAGTAAGCACTAGTTGAGTAGCAATCGCAGCATCTACGGCACTGCCGCCTTGGGCTAAAATTTGTTGACCGGCTTTTGAGGCATATGGATTTGCCGCAGCTACCATGTATTTATCACCTTGCACTACTTTTTTATGGATTAATCCGGTAGCAGCTTCAGGTTCGCGAGTTTCAATTTGAGTTGTTTGCTGTGCAAATGAAGGCAGTGATACTGCGCACAGCCCAATGGCAAATAATGAGTTAAGTTTAAAATGCATAAAAATACTAAAAACACTTAATTACGTAGTTGTATTTGGCATCTTAAAGTTAAACGGGCACAATATGCAAAAATTTTGACTAAAAAAATATAATAAAATGCTTAATTTACCTATTCAACCTCGTTATATATTACCGCCTATTATTTTGCTGCTTTTTAGTACCATTTTTGCTGCATTTGATTTAAATAGTTTACTTGAATTTAACCGAAGCCTAATTGATGATGGCGAACTGTGGCGAATTTTTTCTAGCCAATTTGTTCATGCTAATTGGGCTCATTTGGGATTAAATGCCAGTGGTGTTTTACTAATATGGTTACTACATGGCGAATACACATCCCCTACTCGCTACGCTTTTAATGCAATTTCGCTAGCACTGTGGTGTGGACTCGGTGTTTATTGGTTTTGCCCAAACATACATATTTACACCGGATTAAGTGCTCTACTGCATGGTGTAATTATTTGGGGCGCAGTTAAAGATATAACCGTAGGGCTTAAGTCGGGTTATTTATTATTTATAGGCGTATGGATTAAAATAGCGTTTGAGCAATTTAGCGGCCCTAATGCTGATATAGGAAAGCTTATTAACTCCACTGTGGCTATTGATGCACATTTAATTGGTGTAATTGGCGGGACTCTGCTTGCCATACCACTGGTTATAGAGCTCTTTAAAAAGAAAAAATAAAGTTAGATTTTGTTCAACCCAATAAAAACGCCGCATTAGTTAACTAAACCAATGCGGCGTTTTTGTTTTTATAATTAAAGCTTAAAGCGTTTCTTTAAATAATTTATGAATACGGCGGTATTCGTCTAACCAGCTTGAAGGCTGTACAAAGCCATGCGGTTCAACAGGGAATATAGCTGTTTCAAAGTTTTGTTTTTCAAGCTCTATTAAGCGCTGTACTAAACGCACTGAGTCTTGAAAAAACACGTTATCGTCAACCATTGGGGCATTAATTAATAAACGTTTGTTTAAGCCCTCAGCGTAATAAATTGGCGAGCTGCGCTCATACGCAATCGGGTCAACATCAGGATGGTTTAATATATTAGCTGTATAACCTGTATTGTAATGTGCCCAATCGGTAACAGGTCTAAGTGCCGCACCCGATTGAAACAACTCAGGCGCGGTAAACAATGCCATAAAGGTCATAAAGCCGCCGTAAGAGCCACCATAAGTGCCGACTGCTTTGGTATCAACGTTGGCATTTTGCGCCATCCATTTAACGCCATCGGCTAAATCTTGTGTTTCAGGCGTTCCCATTTGACGATAAATTGCGGTGCGCCAATCACGCCCGTAACCTTTAGATGCGCGGTAATCCATATCCATTACTATGTAACCTTCATCAGCGAGCAATGAATGAAACATAAATTCACGAAAATAAACCGAAAATCCCATATGTGAGTTTTGTAAGTAACCCGCGCCGTGGTTAAAAATAACTGCTTTGCGATTTTTACCTACTTCACCTTCAACGTAATCAGCTGGGTAGTACACTTTTGCGTATATTGGTTGTTCGGTATGGCTCGATGGCACAGCAACAATTTTAGGTGCAGTTAGCTTTTTAGCTAAAAACTCATCCGACACTGTATGAGTTAATCGCGTTGCTTTTGTATTGGCTTTAGCATCTGCTACGTAAAGCTCATTAGGCATAGTAATTGTAGAGTGCTTAAGAAGTAACTTGTTTTCATCTGGGCTCAACGTGTAATCGGTCATGCCGTTTAAGTCAGTTACTTGCTCGCTATTACCTGTTTGCGGGTTAACACGGTAAATTTCGTAAAGCCCTGGATGCTCAACATTCGCTTTGTAATAAATTGCGCTGTCGTCGCTGGTAAGCGTTAAGTTAGAAACCTCAAATTGGCCTTGTGTTAGTGCGGTTGCACTACCATTTACAGGCTTTTTATAAAGCTGGCTGTAACCCGACTCTTCCGATAGGTAATAAAGCGTGTTTGAGTTATGTAACCAACCAAAGTCGTTAAATGCGTAAGCAATCCATGCATCGTCATGCAGGCGATGTTGCGACACAAGTTTGTTGTTTTTAAAATCTACCGTTGCAAGCCAGCGGTCTTTGTTGTCCCACGCTTCAAGCATTACAGCTACTTGCGAGCCGTCATCGTTCCATACTATTGGGCTTTGCTCAAAACCCCAGTCCATAATAAGGTTAATACCACGAGGTGCCTTTTTAGACTTATATGTTTTACCATCACGTGCATAATTTTCTTTTTTAACTGCGGCTAAAACATCTTCGTCAAAGCCCGGTAAGGTATTAAAGCTAAGTGATGTTTGCTCTTTGTTAGTTAAATTGATGTAGACAAGCTTTGAGGTTTCTTCTTTAGCGTCGGCTACACGGCGGCGTGCTTTTTTAGGTTCTATAGTGGCGTCATTTGTAATGTAGTTAGGCATAATATCGCCATCACCACGCCAGTCTGTTTGCTTTTGTACAACGACTAACAGCGCATCACCATTTGGCGAAAGCTGCGCTTCTGCAACGGTATTTCCTTCGCCTAAGTAATAAGCTGTGTTAACAATTGAATCGTTTTGTTCATTAATTTGCTCACTGCGTGCTTGCTTATCTTTTTTATTTTTTTGTTGGAGCGCCACAAATTTAATCAATTTATGCTGCTCTTTAGCAATATACGTGCTTGGCTCTTCAATACCTTTTGGCTCATCAGCAAGTTTTAAGTTAGCAAGCTCGCTCGTTAAGCCTGTTTTTAAATCAACTTTAAAAAATACATTGCCTTGGCGGTAAACTAAATCGCCATTATTTAAAAATTGTGGCTTTGACTCGCCCGCTGATGTAGCTGTAATTTGTTTAAGTTCGCCGGTTTTTAGGTTTTTAACAAATACATTGCCTTTAAATGTGTAGGCCGCCATTGTTTTATTTTTAGAATAAACGGCTTTATTAGAACCCACAGTATGAAGTTTATTAAGAGCTACTTGCTCTGCTGTTTGGCTAGTAACCGATTGGCTAAATAAATCGCGTAGTGTATTACCCTGCTCTTTTTGAGCATAAATAATAGTAGACGAATCGCTCGCCCAGTAAGCACCCTCTGGCTGATTACCCATCCAATCCGGATCGGCCATTGCTTGTTCTAGCGTTATTTTTTGTGAGCCGATATCTGCTGGCGTGTTTACAACCGCAGCAATTTTAGTTGCTGGTAAAGCACTTTGCTGTGTTGAAGAGGTATTAGCGGTAGCGCTACAACCTGCAAGCATAACACTTGAGGCAACAGCTAAGGCCACTAACGTTTTAGATGAAGAAAAATTAAAAATCATAGTGCTTCTATACGGTTATTATAATTAAGCCGTATTTAAGCAGAAGCACTTAAGTTATTGCAATTTTTTAAGATAAATAGCCATTAAACAGGGTAAAGCTCAGTTTACTAGCGCTTCTCATGTTAACAGGCGTTATTCAATTACCAAATCAAGCCAAACCATGCGGTGATCGCTCGATGCGTTTCTATCTTTAATTAAGCGATACTCACTACTCATTTTAGTAGGCCAAAACACACCACCGTCCTTAATTTTTAAACCATAGTTTGATGGTAAAACGTAATCAACACGGGCTTGCCAATTAGCACTGTAATTTTGTGCATATGGCACATCATACTGCTCTTTAGCACCTTCGCTTTTTGGAACAAAGCTTGCGTTGATAAGTGGGTTTTTAAGTAATTGGTCGGTGGTATTTGTACGGGCTTTGTCCCCCTCAGGGGCTGCATTTAAATCGCCTAAAATAACAAAACGAGAGTGAACTTTTAAACCGCCCTTTTCGCCTTTATCGTCATAAATATACTTAGCATTTGAAACGTAATCGGCAATTAATCTTACTTCATCGTGGTTACGCTTGCCGTTTCTATCCTCTTCACCGTCAAATACAGGCGGTGTTGGGTGAGATGCAATAACATGAATTGTTTTATCATTTATGCTGATAGGTAAATCCCAAAACGATTTAGAACTGAGTCTAAGTGCTTGCCATTCTTGTGCGTTATACCAGTTTTCACCTGTTTTAGGCATTACAGGCATTTGTGCATTTGGCATGTCTTTATATTTAAAGGTTTGAAGGGTTCTTACTTTATCAAAATTAATTGGGTATTTTGACAAAATAGCCATACCATAATGCCCTTCAAAAAAGCCAAAGCCTTGTGCATCGCCCATCACGCCATTTTTATTGCCATCGTTATCTAAATCAAACTCGGTAGCTAGGCCTGTATTTACTGGTGCAATATAAGAGTAAGGGTAGTTAATAGCGGCTTGTTTTTGCTGACCTACATTTAAATAATGCTGATTAAAGTATTCAATGCCTTGCTCTTTTGGGATGTAATCAAATTCGTTAAGTAAAATAATATCAGGGCGAACACGCTGAATAATTTCCGCTATGTTCTTAATTTGCTGGTGGTTAGCTTTAAGTGCATTAACTAAAGCATCACTTTTAACTTGCTCACCTTTAGGCGTGTGATTAGTTGCATCCATACTTACATTAAAAGTTGCAACACGAAGAGATTCCGATGCAAATGTATTTAAGCTAAATAATGCAGTAATGGCTAGCACGCCAGATATTGTTTTTAGTTTCATTGTTTTACTTCACAAATTTAAAATTAGACTTTAACAGTATTACATATTCAAAGCCCATTTTTATGACAAAAAAATACCGGCTTAAGCCGGTATTTATATAAAGGTATGATAACTATTCACTGAGCACTAAATTGGCAGCTGCTTTTAAAATACCAGGATAATCTTGCTCTGGTAGGTACTCTGTAAGTTCACCAAGTTTGTCCGCAAGCTCACTCATATTAACAGCTGATACATTAATATGGCCCATTTTACGACCTGGCTTAGCTGTTTTACCGTACCAATGGCTCGTTAAATCAACCGTTTTTAATACTTCACTTGGAATACTTGGTTGGCCTAATACGTTTATCATCGCGGTAATGTGTTTAAGCTCTGTATTACCAAGCGGCAAACCTGCAACAGCACGCATGTGGTTTTCAAACTGTGAGCAATGGCAGCCTTGTTGCGTCCAGTGGCCTGAGTTATGTACACGCGGTGCAATTTCGTTAACGAGTAACGTGCCTCTTACATCAAAAAACTCAATTGCTAATACGCCAACGTAGTTAAGCTCGTTTGCTATTTTTGTAAATGCATCGTTTGCTTGAGCTTCAACACTTTGATTATTTTTACCGGCAATAGAAAGCGTTAATACACCATTTGTGTGCTCGTTTTCTGTTAGCGGATAAATAGCAACATTACCGTGTTTGTCGCGTGCACCAATAATAGATACTTCACGATCAAACGGAATCATTTTTTCAGCAATAATCGTATGTGGCGCAAGCTCGGTGCCCGATGCAATAAAATCATCCATTTGTGACCAAATTTCGTCTATTTGATCATCAGATTTTAAACGCCATTGGCCTTTTCCATCGTAACCCGCTTGACATGTTTTAATTACAAGTGGTTTACCTAGTGTTTTAACGGCAAGTTCTAAATGCGCTTTTTCAGTAATTAATTGGTACGGCGCACAAGTTACGTTTGTTTTATCAAGCAATGCCTTTTCAAGCGAGCGATCGCCACCGGTTTTAATAGCGGCTTTTCCTGGGTAAAACTTATTACTGTTACAGCAAAGGGTTAATACGTCATCAGGAATGTGCTCAAACTCGGCAGTAATGGCATCAGCGTTTGATATTGCTTGCTCAAGCGATGTGTTATAAATGTCACCGGTTAGCGGGTGCATAATTTGTTTACTGCCTACATCGTACGCAACAACGTTTAAATTAAGCGGCGCGCCTGCAAGGCTCATCATACGTGCAAGTTGCCCTGCACCTAATATTAAAATATTCATTATTACTCTGCAGGGTTTGGATTAGCTAATATAGTGTCGGTTTGAGCTTTACGAAACGCTTCAATTTTTGCAAAAATTTCTGGATTTTGACATCCTAAAATTTGTGCAGCTAATAAACCCGCGTTTGCTGCGCCCGGCTCACCAATTGCAAGCGTACCTACTGCAACGCCTTTAGGCATTTGGCAAATAGATAAAAGTGAATCAACACCATTTAATGCTTTTGATTTTACAGGTACGCCAAGTACAGGAAGCGACGTAAAAGCAGCTGCCATACCAGGTAAATGCGCTGCGCCGCCAGCACCAGCAATAATAACTTTAATACCACGTTCTGCGGCTGAACTTGCGTAATCAGCAAGTAATTGAGGAGTGCGGTGTGCAGACACGACTTTGGTTTCGTACTTAATGCCAAAATGCTCTAGCATAAGTGCTGCATGTTCCATGGTTGGCCAATCTGATTTTGAACCCATAATAATGCCAACAGTCATAAATACTCCTCAGTAATGTATTTTAAAAATAGCGGACTTATGTCCGGTTTTAGGCGGGTATTATACCCAAACCAAGTTTAATTGCGACTCACAAAAACAAAAAAAGCCATGTTTAAACATGGCTTTTTAGAGTTAACGGGTAAATAGCTAATTAAGCTTCTTTACTCGCTAAGTATTCGGCGTAGTTGCCTCTAAAGTCGATAACTTTACCGTCTTTAATTTCCCAAATACGGGTTGCAACCGATGATACAAACTGACGGTCGTGGGAAACAAACATCAATGTACCCTCGTATGCTTCAAGGGCTAAGTTAAGCGCTTCAATTGATTCCATATCCATGTGGTTAGTTGGCTCATCCATTAACAATATGTTTGGCTTATGCATCATAATTTTACCAAACAACATGCGGCCTTGCTCACCACCTGAAATTACTTTAACTGATTTTTTAATATCATTTTGAGAGAATAACATACGGCCTAAGAAGCTACGAACCACTTGCTCGTCGTCGCCTTCTTGTTGCCATTGCTCCATCCACTGAAACAAGTTCATGTCGGTTGCAAACTCATCAGCGTGATCTTGCGCGTAGTAACCAATATTCGCGTTTTCTGAGAACTTAAACTCACCAGCTTTAGGTGCTAGGCGCCCTGCTAATGTATTAAGTAATGTTGTTTTACCAACACCATTTTCACCAATAATAGCAATACGTTCGCCAACTTCTACTAAACCTTCAAGTCCAGAAAACAACGTATTGTCGTCAAAACCTTGTGTTAAGTTTGTCATTTCAAGTGCGTTTCTGAATAACTGCTTTTCTTGATCAAAACGGATAAACGGCGTTTGGCGTGAAGATGCTTTAACTTCGTCTAATTGGATTTTGTCGATACGTTTAGCACGCGATGTTGCTTGCTTAGCTTTAGATGCATTAGCAGAGAAACGAGATACAAACTGTTGAAGTTCAGCAATTTGGTTTTTCTTTTTCGCGTTTTCGTTAAGTAATTGCTCACGTGCTTGCGTTGCTGCAAACATGTATTCGTCATAATTACCTGGGTAAATACGAAGCTCGCCGTAGTCAATGTCGGCCATGTGTGTACACACAGAGTTTAAAAAGTGACGGTCATGCGAGATGATTATCATGGTACAGTCGCGCTGATTTAACACGTCTTCTAACCACTTGATGGTGTAAATATCCAAGTTATTAGTAGGCTCATCAAGTAGCATAATGTCTGGGTCTGAAAATAATACCTGTGCAAGTAGCACGCGCAGCTTAAAACCCGGTGCAATTTCTGACATTGGGCCAAAGTGTTGGTCAGTGCCAATACCTACACCTAATAAAAGCTCACCTGCTTTAGATTCTGCAGAGTAACCATCCATTTCAGCAAATTCAGTTTCAAGATCGGCTACTTTCATACCGTCTTCTTCACTCATTTCAGGTAAAGAGTAAATACGGTCTCGTTCTTGTTTAATTTCCCACAACTCTTTGTGGCCCATAATCACGGTATCGATTACTGAGTATTCTTCGTAGGCAAACTGATCTTGGTTAAGTTTAGCAACGCGTTCGTTAGGATCAGTACTTACATTACCTGCAGACGCTTCGAGCTCACCACTTAAAATTTTCATAAATGTTGATTTACCACAACCATTTGCACCGATTAAACCGTAACGGTTACCATCGCCAAATTTTGCTGAGATATTTTCAAATAATGGTTTAGCACCAAATTGCATGGTGACATTAGCTGTACTAATAATAGCGCTACCCTCCAAAGGAGTAATGATGTATTTAAATTGCGCGCAGTTTAAACCAAAATGGCCTGTTTTTCTATGAAAGTTTAAAAGCAAACCACTGCGTTTTAGCCATTTATTATGGCTATGTAGTTAGTAGTAAAAATAACGGATTAGATTTAATGGTTTCGTTAATTTTTATTCAGCTTATTCTAATTAAAATCCATAAAGTATGTTTTATAAACGGGCATAAGAGATTAGAAATTACGATACAAATTAGAGTAAAAACACTTTTAACGTATTTGTGTGTCTACTTAACTCATTTTTGTTCACCCTATAATAATAAAAAGTTATATTTATGAAAATAAAGTACTTTTAGAGCTTTTACACTAGTTACTACTTTTTAACCAAGATGAAAATAATTCAAATTACTATTTTTATACATCGCTAATTTCTCATCCTATTTACCTATCAAATCATTAAAAACATAAACTTTTGCAACACCTGAAAAACAAAATTAACCTTTAGTGAATATCCGTTAAGTTTAACGATTAATTTTATTGAGTATTTTTCACTTTTGAGCCGTTTATTGCTTTGTTAGTCTTCGAATCTGAATTTTTACCTACGTAAAAAATTGACCAATTTACACAGGGCAACACACAAGATGAGCAAAAAATTAGCGACGCTTATTAGCGCAAGTATTGTATTCGCACCCGCTGTTTCGGCAGTTGAATTATACAAAGATGACAAAAATACTGTTGAAGTTGGTGGATATCTTGATGTGCGTGTAATTAATACACAAAACGAAACCGAAGTTGTTAACGGTACCTCGCGCATTAACTTTGGATTTACCCGAAAGCTTAAGAAAGACTGGACCGCACTCGCACTCGTAGAATGGGGTGTAAACCCTGTTGGCAGCAGCGATATTATTTATAACAATCGTTTTGAGTCTATCCAGGATGAGTTTTTATACAACCGTTTAGGTTACGCAGGGCTTTCGCACGAAAAATATGGCCAACTTACCATTGGTAAACAATGGGGTGCATGGTACGACGTAGTTTACGGCACAAATAATAGCTTTGTATGGGATGGCAATGCGGCTGGTGTTTACACCTATAACAAAGACGATGGCGCTGTTAATGGCACTGGCCGTGGAGATAAATTAGTGCAGTACCGCAATAGCTATAACGATTTTAGTTTTGCAGTACAAGCGCAGCTTAAAAACAGCGAATTTTATACCTGTGACGTCACCGACATTTCAGAAGAAGAATGTGAAGCACTTTGGAACTCTGGCGATAGTGCAGCCCAAGAAGTTGAATTTAATTACACATTTGGTGCGTCTGTAACTTATAACCCAACTGACATGCTAACACTTACAGCAGGTGTTAACCGTGGTGAGTTTGATTTAACGTTTGGCGATGGTTCTACTCGCAATGTTGAAGATTTAATTTATGGTGCAGGTATTATGTGGGGCAACATTGATGAGCCCGGCCTATACGTTGCAGCCAACGTAAATAAAAACAAAAACCACGACACAGATAACATCGGTCGCTTAATTAAAGACGCAATCGGTGTAGAAACATTTGCATCTTACCGCTTTGATAACGATTTTCGCCCTTTTATTGCCTACAACGTGTTTGATGCCGGTGATGATTACGTAATTCAGCCAAACTTTAACGCCGATCCTAACGATGTATTTAAGCGTCAGTTTGCTGTTATTGGCCTTCATTACCTAATTGACGAAGCTACTATTGCCTACATAGAAGCGCGTAAGGACTTTAGTGACTTCGAAAGTGATAACGACGATCAACAAGCACAAATGGAGCAGTCGGAAGACGACGGTATAGCATTTGGTTTTAGATATAAGTTCTAAATATAAGCTCTAAATATAAGTTTAAAAACGACTACAACTTCCCTAAGCACAACCCTTTTAGCCCTTTTGACTTTTTTAATTGGGCTTTTTTATTCCGCCATACTTTTTTTAATACTTGGTTTTGCATTTAAGGCTATTTCAACAAATGCATTAACAGCCGCATTGGTATCTGCTTTTTTAAATTGTAATAGCACCGGAATTTGCGTAAATACATCGCTCAATTTTATAAAATGGCACCCTTTACTATACAATTTACGTACGCAATAAGGCGCAATTGCCACACCAAGGCCTGCAGCCACTTCGGTAACTAATGTTTGCATATGTCGAGGTTGGCTAATAATGTTCGGTGAAAAACGAGCTTGTTTGCATTGCAAAATGGTTTCATCAAAAAGACCAAGTGCTTCCTCTCTATTAAAAATGATAAATGGCTCATTTTTTAGTTTAACTAAATCAATGTTTTTATAATTTGCTAGCGCATGGTTTTGATTAACTATGGCCACTAATGAATCTACATAAATAGTATGACTTACAAATTCATCGTTAATCGAATCAGGTAAAGGCCGTGAAAAACCCACATCAATTAAATCATTTTTAAACGCATGTATCTGCTCAGTTGCGGTCATTTCAAACAATGTAACGTGCACGCTTGGGTATTGCTGTTTGTATTCTCGAACCAGTGCTGCCATAAAGGCTAAACATGCCGAGCTTAAGTGCGCAATATTAAGTGTACCTACCTGCCCGTTGTGGGCACGTTTAACCTGAGTTTTAGCTTTGTCAGCTAGAGCCAAAATAGCGCGTGCATCTTTTAATAGCTGCTCACCCGCTTGAGTTATTGCAACATCGCGTGAATTTCTGATAAACAGCACAACATCAAGCTCGCTTTCGAGCTGTGCAATATGCCTACTTATTGCAGGTTGCACGGTGTGTAGCTCTTTGGCCGCTTCTGAAAAACTCTGATGCTTAGCCACGCTGACAAAACTTTTTAATGTTTTAATATCCATTACGCACCTTAAATGCATTTTTTGTATAGATTCTATAAAATAATATCATTTTTGTTATAGGTAAAGAACTCATACCATAGCGGCATGAGTTAACAACACTAGACAGCTATGACCAAACCCAAACAAAATCAGTCATTAAGTCGATTTATTTTATTACTAATGACCACTGCAATTGCCGCAACAGCAGCAAACTTATACTACAACCAGCCTATTTTACCGCTTATAGCGAACGAATTTAATTTAACTGATTCACAGCTTGGGAGTATTCCCGCGCTTACACAAATTGGTTACGCGTTTGCGTTATCATTTATTTCTCCTTTGGGTGACTCGATTGCTCGCAGGCGTTTAATTACTATTTTGTCGAGCTTATTAGTAGTGGCTTGTAGTGCAGCAATGCTTGCACCTAACTTACCTTTATTACTTATATCGGTATTTTTAATTGGTGTAAGCGCCAATATAACCCAGCAATTAATACCCTTTGCAGCATCGCTTGTATCGAGCGAGCAAAAAGGTGCCACGTTAGGCACATTAATGATGGGCTTAACTATCGGTATTTTACTTTCAAGAACGTTAAGTGGATTTGTAGGTGAGCAATTTGGTTGGCGAAGTGTATTTTTAATGTCGGCAGTACTCGCAGCATTATTTGGTATATTACTGCGCGTGTTTTTACCTAGCAATAAGCCACACACTAATTTGCGTTATTGGCCTCTCATTAAAAGTACGTTGGCGTTGTTTATTAAACATAAATCACTGCAGCATTTTACACTTTCGGGCGCATTTTGGTTTGCATCATTTAATGTGCTTTGGGCAACACTTGCAATTTATGTTAGTGATGAGCCATTTAACTACAACGCTCAACAAGCTGGTTTATTTGGTGTAATAGCATTGGCTGGCGTAATAGGCGCTAAGTCATCGGGTAAATGGGTCAGCAAACTAGGGTCTAAAGCTCTAATTATGATTGCACTTACGCTTGCGGCAATCGGCTTTGCTATTACAGGTTTGTTTAATGGCAGTTTAGCGTCGTTGGTTATTGGTATTATTTTAATCGACTTTGCCATATTTAGTGCGCAAGTGGCTAACCAAGTGCGTGTTTTTAGTATTGAACCCACTGCGCAAAGTCGCATAAATGGAATTTACATGCTGGGTTATTACATTGGAGGCGCTGTTGGCTCAATGGTTGGTGTTAAGGCATTTGCACTTTATCAATGGCCTGGCGTTGTTGCTGTAAGCATTATATTTATTTTGCTAAGTGGCATTTTTAATTCATTTGCTAAAAAGTAATCGCTTAAAACTTAAGGAGTAAAAATGAATACATTGAAAACAGCGGGTAGCTTTACATTACTGTGTATTGCCAGCTTAACTATTATGGTGGGAACCCTACTTGCGCCAGGTTTAGTAAGTATTTCACAAGGATTAGGTATAACCGATAACACCGTACTTTTAATTACGTTGCCATCGTTAGGAGCTGTGGTGTTTGCGCCCTTCGCAGGAAAATTAATTGATAAATACGGCGCTTATAAACTTTTAGTAATTGGGTTATTTTTATATGGGGTTGAAGGTGCCAGTGCTTACTTTTTAAAAGGCCCAACGCTTGTATTTGCTAATCGATTTTTACTCGGCGGTATAACGGCAGTGGTTATGGCAAGTTGTACGGTTTTAATTTCTGATTGGTACACAGGCGAAGCACGCCTTGGCATGATTGCAAAACAAGGTATGGCGATAGAGTTAGGCGGTGTTATATTTTTATTTTTAGGTGGATTATTAGCCTCGCAATTTTGGGCGCTGCCATTTTCACTTTATTTAATAGCGTGGGTATTTTTGGCTATGCTTTTATTGTTTGTGCCAAATAAAAACTCAGTGGCTAGTAATAACGATGAAGTGTCAGAACATCTACACCACAAAGCTAATAATGGCCTCACGTTAAAAAGCGTTTATGTAATTTCAACACTCGCGATGACCATATTTTTTACGTCTACTGTGTTACTGCCCATCGTAATGAACGAGGAAAACTTTGACGAATCACAAATAGGCCAACTACTCGCATTTATATCTTTAGTGGCTGTAGTTACTGCAGGCTTTATGCCTAAAATAACAAAGAAGCTTGGTGAGCCCAAGGTTTTGGCATTTGCCTTTTTAGCGTTTAGTTTATCGTATATTTGTTTTACACAAGTAAGCACCCGACCTTTAATTTTAGGCGCAATATTAATAGGTATAGGTATAGGTATAGGATTTGGTTTTAGTATTCCGCTTTTAAACCATATGACGGTAGAGCTCAGCGATGTGAAAGTACGCGGCCGTAACTTATCGTACTTTACGATGGCTGTATTCTCGGGTCAGTTTTTACCTCATTTATGGAATATATACCTGGTGGTGAGAAAAACGTATTTATAATTTGTAGCGTTTCAGCATTTATAATTGCACTGGTATTATTTTTTAAACCGACCAAAGCAAAGCAGTCGTAACTTACAAAAGAGCATTTTTATAAATGCTCTTTTTTTATCTAAACTTCCCACTTTACTATTTGCACTACTTCCTTGATTTTTTTTAATTTGACTCTATTGCTAAGTTTAGCATTATAGCAATGCTTAGTATGATGTGTTCTTTTGCTATAAAGCCACCAGCTAATATATAATAATTGCATTAAGAGTATAAAAAATGGTGAAACTATATTGAAATTGCAAAGTGCTTGCACTGATTATTGCTGATCACAAAGGCGTAAGGCTAATTAAAAGCAGTAACAAAGAGGTGTGGTATATGCTCATAGGTACAGCCTGTATTCTAACTCAACATCTTCAAGCTGTATATAAAAACAGTAAGTGTATTTACCGTGCAAAGATAAATTAAAACAATTTCCCTTTGTAAGTCATTAATAACATTAAATTAAGTAAAGTGCTATGAAGCTGATTCGTTATCATAAATAGTTAAAATACCGGTAACTGTATATGCATACAGTTACCGGTTATGCCTATCTAACCTACTTTTTAATAAACTTACTAAAACCAGCTAATGCCTTTGATACACTCAGTGTTGGATTATCTGAATGCTCAGCACCTTCGTTTATAGCGCTTTGCCACACAAGGTTATTATTAGGGTTTGCTGTTAAAGCGGCCTCTAAATTACTAAACGCTTTTAACATTAGCGGATGCTCTGCCCCACCCACCGAAAGATATAAATAAGTAGACGACTTAACTTTGTTATCTTGAGCACTTAAAAACGCTTCTAAATTATTAACTACGGTCATATCGTCATACCAAGCCGCAGGGCTAAAAGCAAAATAGCCATTAAACAATTCAGGCTTTGTATGCAGTGTATAAAGCACAAAGCTACCTCCTGCCGAAAAACCACTTAATACACGGTTATTACTAAGCTTATATTTTGCTGATAAATAAGGGAGTAACTCAGTTTCAATAAACGCTAAAAACTTGTCGGCTTCACCATTTGGTTCAATAAGTGTTTCATGCTCTGGACGCGCTTGTGTATTTACATCTTGGCGGGCATAAGGAGGTACTAAATCGCGATTACGTGTATCTGTAAAAAACAAATTAGGAATAGACACCAATATAGCCTTATCCCCTTTTTCGCTCTTAGCTTGTTTTGTAAGTGCTTTATCCCATGTATCTAAATTAAAGTTACCATCGGTTTTAATAATTAACGGATACGCTTTTTTAGGATTGTAATTAGCGGGCAATCTTATAAACACTTTGCGCGACTCATTAAGCACGCTTGAGTTAATTGTTACATCTGTATAGGCCGATACATAATGGTTATAATAACGTATAGCTAAAATACCAATAGCAAAAATGACTACGGCTAAACTTAAATTAATAATATAGTGTTTTGTTATTTTTATTGCCATACGGCATTCCTTTCAATGTTTAGGAGTTATTTAATCGAGCTTAACCCATTGCTTTATTTCCAGCGCGGTCATAATAAGCTCAACCGAAAACGCGGCTAAAATCATCCCCATCACACGCGTTAAAATAGACGCGCCGCCAGTACCAATTAGCTTAATAATTTTACCCGAAAGCAGCAACAGTATTAAGGTAATACCCAACACACCAAGTGTAACAAGCGCTGTGCCTATTTGAGTAGTAATTGGGTGTATGTGGTTATCGGTAAGTAGTATTACCGCCAAAATAGCGCCAGGAGTCGCCGTTGCAGGTATAGCAAGCGGAAACACGGCTATATCGTGATCGGGGTCTTGTTTGGCTTTGTTAGAATCGTTTCCAAAAATCATTTGCAGGCCAAATAAAAACAATATAATTCCGCCCCCTAACTGAAACGATACCAACCTAATTCCCATCGCATTAAGTATTAGTTGCCCTATTAAAATAGACCCTAATAATACGCCCCCAGCATAAAGCACCGTTTTAAATGCAGTTTTACGACGTTGTTGATCAGTTAAATGAGAAGTAAGCGCAGCAAACAGCGCCATTGTGCCTATAGGGTCAATGGTCGCCCAAATTACAAGCGCATCTTGAGAGAGTTTTTCTAGCATATAAAATCCTTGTTAAGCGTAAATGTTTAATAAAACACGGGTAACAAATTCATTTGCTTACGCTTAACTATAATAGAAAGCCGCTATTTTTTGTATTTTATTTACTGAGCTTTAAGGATTGAGAAAAGGTAAGCACTTATAATTGCCGTCTTGAGTTAAAGTGATTTATGCCAGACAGAATTTTCTCTTAAACTAAACCCTAGTTTCATAAGTAAATTATGACAACGTGCATTATGTGCGCTCACCTCAGCCGACAAATGTTTAAGCGGAATATGCTTAACTAGAGTTTCAATAAAACCGGTCACCACTTCAAACATTACGCCCTTATCCCAAAAGTCAGGATGCAGCTCAAATCCTATAAACGCACTACTTTTACACGGGGTTAAATTATAAAGCCCACAAGTACCCATTAACTTTCCAGATATATTATGTTCAATTGCAACTCGAATTACTTCACCTTCGTAATATGCACTAATATCATCTTGTATTAATTGTTTGATTTGCGTTTTGCTAAGTGGTGTTTCGTAGTCGTTAAATTCTGACACGTGCGGGTGATTTAAAATATTAAATAAACACGCTGCGTGTTTGTGGGTAACTAAACGCAGCGTAACGCGCTCAAGCTTTGTGGTGTTAAACATTTTATTTAAGTGGTTAGTTAAATTAGCTCTTTATGGGCACGCATTATTAACTTACCATACCCTATTAACAAGCATTATCTTTAAAGCAAAAAGAGTAAGAGAACGTAATGAGTGACGATTTTAAAGTAATACAACCCACTACCACAGTATATTGCCCAAAGCGCGGCGAAGGCTGGACCTTAACAGGCATTACTAATATTAACGAGTTTACCTCAGTAATGTTTGACGGCACACGCTATACGCTTCCAGCACGCGAAATAGTAGAAGAACTTCTACCTAACCAATTAGCGCGTGAGCAAAATAGCTAACCAAACACATACACAGTAAAAAGGCTGCAATTTTGCAGCCTACTATCTAATTAACGAGTTAAAATGCATCGTCTTCGCTGTAAACATTAACGTTTAGCTCGTCATCATTTTCAAATACCACAAACGAAATAGGCTTACAGCACACTTGGCAGTCTTCTATGTATTGCTCATCAATATCTGCTGCATCAAGTAATACTTCTATACTTTCTCCACAATAAGGGCAACTTATTGATGTTTCTGTTAACTGGTTCATTTATCACCTGCTAATTTATATCACGGATGTTGTCACTTTAATGAACACGTAAGCATAATTCAACACCCCATTAAATAACGCATACTTGGCTAACCCAATTAAACCGTGCTACTAACTTAAATAGTGATCTTGTTACTAGCCTTATCCCTATAAAACTTGTCAAAGTGCAATATTTTTCACCATATATAAGTTGGCCAGCCCTCTACAATGAAATTGTATTAGCACTTAGCGGGTCTAACTTTATAAGTATTTATAAACTCACAGTACAGATGGATAATTTTATGAAAAAATCACTTACGCTTGCATTAACATCTGCCGTTATTTTGTTTAGTACATTCTCCCATGCAGCTAAAACCGAAAAAGCCGTTCTAGCTGGAGGTTGTTTTTGGTGTATGGAAAGTGACTTTGAAAAGCTAGAAGGCGTAACCGATGTAATATCGGGCTTTACTGGCGGTAAACTTAAAAACCCGACATACAATGGTAATCATAAAGGCCATTACGAGGCCGTAGAAATCACATACGATCCGGCCATAGTTAGCTATCAGGGCATACTTGATCATTACTGGGTAAATATTGATCCCTTTGATGCCAAAGGCCAATTTTGTGATAAAGGCCCTAGTTACTTAAGCGCTATATTTGTACAAAACGACGAACAACGTAAATTAGCTGAAAAAACAAAAGCAGCTGTTGTAGCCGAGTTCCCTAATCAAACTGTGGTTACACCTATACTAAACGCAAGCACCTTTTACCCTATAAAAGGGAGGGAAAGCTTTCACCAAGATTATTACAAAAACAATCCAATCCGATACAACACTTATCGTTGGCGTTGTGGTCGCGACAGCCGCCTAGAAGAAATCTGGGGTGACAGAGCAACCCATTAATCGCGTTAAATCAGGTATACCACAGTAAAATATTAAAAGGCTGGTTTAATTATCAGCTTTTTAATATTTTAGTTATTGCGAGATTCTTTAATAAATCGATATCTAAATTCAGATAAGTAACCAACAATGCTAACAAGCAAAGCAGAATTAAAATCACCTCTCACAAGCTGTGTCCAAACATTTCCTTCTCCATTAAAGCTAATGTAAATAGCCATAATAAAAGCAACAAACGCTGAAACTTGATACATCCAAGAATATTCACCAAAAAATTTCTGTGTCACACTTTTTTCTTTTAATTTATCTTCCACAATTAATCTCCATTTTATATTGCTATTAAATCCTAGCTATAACATAGGCAAAACAAGGAATTTATAATAAAGGTTTATTTATACACCGTCTATTTCATAAAGCCTTTGTTATTAAGCTAAGTGCTTGAATAGCAAATAGGATACGTGGTACTTCGCTTTAAGTGGACAGTATTGCTTGACTAAAGATACTTAGTTTTAGGATTCATTATCAATAAATAGTATATTCTGTTTCCTAAAGCGGGCTGTTTATCTACTAAATCAAATGCAATAAATTGCACTCCTAGATTGATATAAACAAAATTTAACAGCTGGAGTTACACAAAATGTTTGCCAACCAATTACAACTAGCGCGTGCTCTAGAGTTACCAACACGACAAGCCATGCTTTACCGTGAACCAGCAGTACAAAACTTTTGGATAAACAACACTGACCTAATTGCAAACACGTGGAGCGAATGGGAAGCAACATCAATAGATAGCTCAACGTTTACGCTAGACGACACACTACTTGATAAAAACATACGTGAAGCAGTAAAACAAGCATGGGAAGATCCATCAAAAGAGCTAGCCGTAAAAACGTTATTACACGAAGTAGCGCCTGATGTGTTTCAATTTCAATTTTTTGATCCTGAGCGACTAGCAGTATTACGCGGATATTTAGAACAAGTATGGAATTCGCAAATCCCTATGCGCCCGCCATACGGCATAGTGTTAAATCGCCGTGGTGCCATGCTTGATAGCCGATCAGAAGGTTATTTAGCCGCGCCAAGCTTTCAAGCATTTTATAACGAAATACTAAACACTTATATGCGCCCTATTTCACGTATGCTGTTCCCGGAAGTTATGGGGTTTGATACACAAACATTTGGCTTTTCAATTTATTATGAGCCAAATACAGATTCGTCAATTCGCCCACATACCGACGCATCAGCTGTAACGCTTAACATTAACCTAAATTTACCAGGCGAAGAGTTTACAGGGTCACAAGTGGACTTTTATCACCCGTACACAGGTGACATTAAATCACTTACCTTTAAGCCTGGTACTGCCATGTTACATCGAGGCAATATTGCACACGCAGCCAAGCCTATTACCAGTGGCGAGCGAACTAACTTTGTATTGTGGTTGTATGGGGAGCGCGGTCGATTACCAGCACAAGGCGCACCACGCATTCCTGTTGATGCTAAACAGCGCTGGACTAACCCAAACAAACCAAATGATGGCTATGCACCATTTTAAATAATCGCTTTTAAAGTTTTAAATACAAATGGCTGCCTAATTTAAGCAGCCTTATAAAAATAAAGCTTATCCAGTAACCAACACGTTTTAAGTTTAGTAATATCAAAAAACCGCCCTATTCATAATCTATATTGTCGCCACTTATAACAATAGATAACACAAATTTTCCGCCTTGCTTTTCTTATGTCCCAGTACTTCGCTTAACAAAGTACAAAATTTAGGAGGATGTCATGTTTTTTTGTATTTAATTGATAAGCCACTGTAATGCTTAAGTTGGTAATTTAATAAATTGTGCTATCTTTTTACTATCTACATTATAAAAATACGAGCTAACATGTTGTTCCGAGGTACAATTGCCATAGCAATATTGGCAATTTCTGCTGCTAATAAAACCTATGCAAACGACATAGATGTACAATTTAGTGGTTTTGCATCCTTAACACTCAGCTACACGGACGATTCAGATATTGGCTTTGCATCGAGTTATTCAAATGTGAACGAATCTGGTTTTTCAGCAACGCGTGATTCAATTTTAGGTGGTCAGGCTAATATATCACTAGCCAAAAATTGGGACTCTGTAGTTCAACTAGTAATACAAGATCATGCCTTTAAAAGCTTTGATAATTTTTTAGAACTCGCCTTTGTACGCTATCGCCCATCACGTAACTGGGCCATCCGCGCAGGTAGGTTAAACAGCGACCTTTACTTACTGTCTGAGTACCCTTACGTTGGATACGCTTACTTATGGGTGCGCCCGCCTCATTCGTATTACTCATTTGCAAACATTGCAGGTAATTTTGATGGAATAGACGTTGAATACAGTAAAGCCATTAACGACGGTTTTTTACGTTTAAAACTCGCTTATGGTAGCTCTACTGCAAAGATACAAGCCTATAATGACGACTTTTTTATTGATTTTGATAACTTAACAACCCTTAGTGCAACCTACTCTTTAGATGCATGGACAATGCGTTTTTCGTTATCAAGGTCAAACTTTGGCGATTATAAACTAACCGCGTTGGACGAATTTATAACCGCACTCGATTTAGTACCACAAAGTGTATGGCCGCAAGCACAAAGTATATCTAACAAATTTAACACCAAAGGCAACAGCATAGAATACGCAGCCTTTGGCGTTACTTACGATAATAATAATTGGCTTATTCAATCTGAGTTAGGTATTTCAGAATCCGATTGGATAATAGCTCCATCTGTATTTAGCACTTATATTAGTGCGGGCTACAGAGTAGATGATGCAATATTTTACACAGGCTTTACGGCAGCTAAAAATCGCCATGATGTAGTTGAAGTAAACAGCCCTATTTTCCCACCAGGTACTCCTGAGCAGTTTTCAGTACCCATACAACAACTCGCGGTTGCCACTCAATCTTCAGTTCAAATTACAAATGTTCACCAGCACTCTATTAACGTAGGCGTAAAATGGCATTTTTCGGATCGTTTAGTATTTAAAGCGCAGTTAGACCGCTTTGATATAAAGCCTCAAGGTGCGGGGCTATGGAGCCTTAGCAATCCTGCTGATGCAAATAAAAGCAACAAAGTACATATACTCAGTTTAAATGCTAGTATGGTGTTTTAGTTATGATAAGCGCTCGTAATCTAGGTCTTAATGTAATGCTCCCCTTATGCCTGCTTTTTGTGAGCTTTTATGCTAAATCTACAGAGTTTGTTGTAGTGGTAAATAAAAGCAACGCAATTAACGCATTATCAAAACGAGAAATTATTGATATTTACATGGGCAGGTATTTAACTTTCCCTGATGGTGAGACCTCAAAGCCACTCGATTTGCCCGCTCAATCAGCATTAAAAAACGATTTTTACTTAAAACTGGTCAATAAAGACGAGCAAAAAATAAATGCGTATTGGGCCAGGTTGTTATTTTCAGGGCGTGCAAAGCCCCCTACACCTTCGGCATCCGTTGAAGATGCAATAAATAAAATTGCAGCATCACAATTTGCTATTGGCTACATTCCGCTATCGCAAGTTACAGATGCAGTAAAAGTGGTATACACATTTGATTAAAATTATTAGCCAAAAACTCTACATACGCGTTGCTATAGCAATTGCGTTAGTTGCTATTGTTGTATCTTTAGTATCGTCAATGCTGTCGTATTATTCAGGCTTTAAAGAAAAGAAAAACACCAACTACTTACTCGTACAACAGTTAGCGCAAACAATGGAAAAAACAGCCGCCATAGCTGCTTATTTAAACGATAAAGAGTTAAGCCAAGAAATAATTAACGGCCTACTCAGTAACGATTTAGTGCAAGGCGCAAGCCTAGAAGGAGAAGTAAACCCTAAAGGAAAGATGGATTTATTTATAGCAAAAGGCTCTACTAACAAAAAAAATGAAGCTGTTTTAATTAAATTAGTTCACCCTTTTATAGAAAACACTTTTATAGGTGTACTCGCCATATACCCTGACGATAACTTTATTGAACAACAAGCACAGTCAGCGCTTATAAAAGAATTTATCTTAATGCTGATTCAATCCATTGTTATCGCATTTTTTGTATCGCTGGTAGTTCAGCGCTGGCTTACACAGCCTATTCAAAACCTAACCGACAGCTTTGCTAAAATAAATCCAAGCGAGCCAGAAACCCTTAAAATGCTAACCTTCAAGCAAGGCAAGCGGGACGAAATAAGCCGTTTAACCCAAGGTATAAATGCCTTAATGCACGAGCTACATTTAACTATTAGTAATGAGCAAACACTGCGTAAAAAAACTCAAGAGCTAGAAGCTAAATTTAGACTTATTTTTGAACAAGCCAGCGCAGGTATTTGTTTACTCGATGACAAAAACATTATCACCACCTTTAACCCTGCATTTAAGCATTATTTTACCGTACCTGGTGAAGAAGAATTACCAACCTTGCATTTTCCTGAGTTACTTAGCAATGTAGACGAATTACAAAGCCTACTGGCAGATATTCGCTCTGCTAAAAACCCACCACAAACCACCTTAGATGTAGAGTGTAAAGTTGGCTATAAAACGGTATGGTTTCATTGTTTATTTGTAAGGTTAACAGACCAAAGAGATACCAAACGAAACCCCAAACAAGAGCAGCTAGTAGAAGTAATTTTACACGATGTAACCGAGCGCGCAGAACGCGAACAGCAAACCCGCTTTGAAGCCGATCACGACCCACTCACTGGCTTATTAAACCGACGCGCCGGTGAAAAACGCCTTAAAAAAGCACTACGTGAATGTATTAAACATAATGAACATTTAGTACTAATGATGATTGATTTAGATAAGTTTAAACCCATTAACGACACCTACGGCCACGAAGCCGGCGATAAAGTGCTAATTGAAATAGCGCACAGATTTAAAACACTTTTTCACGAAAAAAACGATATGTGTATCCGCCTAGGCGGTGACGAATTTATTGTTGCGCAGCAAATTAAAACCTACGATAAAACGGCAACACAACAAAAAGCAATCGCCTTACTAAATGAGCTACAACAGCAGGTTAGTATTTCAAACACAAAAACATGCGCAGTAGGTGCAAGCATAGGAATTGCAATAGCCCCATATGATGGTAATGAACTACATCAATTAATGCACAACGGTGATAAAACTCTTTATCACGTAAAAGAAACAGGCCGAGGGAAAGTTGCCTTTTATGACGATATAAAAAATTAGATGGCGTGAATTAGTAACTACATAGTAAATGCTATAATGTTTTTATGGCTTTCAAATAGTCTTTATTATAAAAATAAGCCGCTAAACCAAAATAAGAAATAGCACCTAAATAAGCAATTGGAAAGTGTGAATATACACTGAGGTAAATAAGCAATAATATAAAAAACAGACTAATGCTAAAGCAAACCACTGCCAAAAGCCTGCCTAACCAACATATAGATTGGGCTGCAATATTTAAAACAAACAAGGTAATAGCACCAAGTATTACATACACTAAAGTGTTTAAATCTTCCCCATGCGCTAAACCATCTTCGGTATAGTACATCATGTAATGAGCAAGCGGAGTCAGTGCTAATAAAGCCCAGAAACCATAACTGCTCCAAGTTGATGAGACAAAATAGTTACTACCAATGACAGGCGCAGGAAACGATGCTTTATATCTATTTTGGTTCATGTGGATTCCAGTTAAGCCGTTTTATATAAGTTGATAGCTAGGCTTTTATTAAAAACACAAAAGGCCAATAGATAATAAAAACTATCTGTATTATTGATTTTTATCAAAAAAATTACAACTTGATTGCACTACTAACCAAAATACAGAATAACAATTGTACTATTAGCAATTAATCAAAGTAATAAAAAATCTAATTAAAAAGAATATTGAACAATAAACTTTTCAATTGATAGAATGCCCTACTTTTTCCCATAAAGAGATACAATGGCAAACTTCAATACTCATCTTAATACTGCCGTAATCATCACAGGCTTAGCCTCAGCCACCTTATTATCTGCAGGCCATATTGATTTAAAGGGCGCACTCTGGCTTTGGTTTTTAGGCTCTATTGGCGGCTTATTGCCCGACATAGACTCAGATAACTCAACATCACTCGATACTATTTTTAACTTATTTGCACTGAGCGCTGTATTACTGGTACTGCATTACATAACCACCGAGCTCATTATTGAAATTAGCTTTATCGAGTTAATCTTAGTGCCATTATTGGTGTACGGGTTTATGAAATATATTATTAGACCCATTTTTGAATGGATCACAGTACACAGAGGTAGTTGCCACTCTTTAATATTTATACTGTTATGCGCGCTATTAACGACTCAAGTAACATGGAAACTGAATGACCAATCAACCACACAAGCAGCCGTCTTTGCCTGGTTAACGGGTGGCTTTATTTTACTTGGCGGATTAATTCATTTATTGCTAGATGAAATTTACAGTGTAGATTTAAGTAATGTCACAATTAAACGCTCTTTTGGAACCGCTTTAAAAATAGCTGACTTCGATAACAAATTAATTACGCTAGCATCAGTTATTGCCATTGCAGGTTTAATCTATGTTGCGCCCCCTACAAAGCAAACTATTACAGCGTTAAGTGACTGGTCCCATTTTACGTTTTTATCTTAACGCCGTAAGTATTAAGCCGTTTAACCACATACTCAAAATTAATGCCCTCTTGATAATTAAGATAGTTAAACATTGATTTACTAAGAGGGTATGAGGCGCTGCGCTTTTAGAGGGCATAAATGGCTTGAACCTAAACGATTTCCCAATTTAAGTTTTGAATAAAACCAAAATTTGAGCCTATTTGTAATTAATTATTATTTTTATAGGTTTAAGTGAAATAATTAAATAGCTTTACCTGTCTTATAGGCTAAGTGTAAAAGCTAATTAGCTAAAAAGCTCCCTGTTTGACGTATTCAAACCTGTCGAATCTTTTTAAAGCATTAAATATAAAATTATAAGAGGTAAATAATGGAATTTATGAATAAACGCACCACTCTAATTACGGCATCTTTATTGTTGGTATTGGCGTTAACACAGGCTGTTTTTACTGCCCTTTACAGTGCAGAAATTAGTTTTTCAAGGCAGTATGCATGGGGACTAGAAGCCGTAGTTTTCACTCTACTTGTTGCCTTTGCGGGTTCTGCTATGGTGCAAGCACAAAACGCTCAGCTAGGATGGTCGGCTATAACATTTAGCGCAATTCTTAACATAGTACAGGTAAGCATTGGCCTTACTTTGTTTTCAACATTTGGAAAAGTAGCGGGTGCCGTAGAAGGCGCACAACCTTTAATTGGTGGCGTAGTTTCTTTGTCATTCATGATTTACTACGCAGCTAAATTATTATTGGGATTAGCAGCACTTGTTTTTGGCCTGTCTTTTATCGCTAAAGGTGGCAAAGCAATTGGCGGGCTTACTGCCTTAGCAGGCGGAGTTGCAATGCTTGCCAATGCAGTATTAATTATTGCTGGGCGTGATGGATTCCTACCATCAGGCGTTGCTGGCGCTTCAGGCATGATTGCAACGTTACTATTAGCAATATGTTTGATTAGTCTTAACCGTAAAGCAGACTAAGGTTTAATAGCTTACTAGTAATGTGCTTATTTAAATAAGTTATAAACATCGGCGTGTATTAGAGATGCTAATTCGCTGATGTTTTACGTTTGGTCACAGCCATCTTATTTTTAAGACAAATTCACAAAGAGGATATGAGGCGCTGCGCTTTTAGAGGTTATATAAAAAACTTCAACTAATTGATGTATGAAGTCAAGATTTTACCGCTTTAGTTTTTTGTTGGTATGTTTTGTCTGATTGATAGAAATCCCACCACAACAGCTTGTTTCTCCCGAGCGACAAATGATCAATGGCGAGTAATGATGATAGGTAAAACTAGTGTAGTAACTTGAGTTCTTATCTAATGGTATTTAAGATAACTTCCACTGGTGTTTAAAGTTGTATCGCCTGGTGTTTAACTAAAGAATCTAATTTATTGTGGAGTAATGATGCCTGAATTCAGTCATGAATGTTTTTTAGCAGCAAGAAAAAAAACACGTTTTAGCAAAATCACTCAACAAATTGTTAGTGGACAACTAGAAGAGCGAAAAGCTGAAATATACAGTGCTAACGAGTATGAGTTGTCTGACTATTTTTTAGATTTAATACTTCCTCACGATTTTGGTTCTAGATCATGTACAACTTGGTGCGATAAAAATAATAGTTGGTTTGTAGGCGCCTATGGAAAAATTGCATGTATCAAAAATGATCAACTCTGTTGGGTGGCAGAAATTGACGTTGCAGAAGATGATATATGGTGTTCTACCGTTAACGAAATAGTGATACTGCCCAGCGGCAAGCTGATGGTTACTTGCGAAGCCAACCAGCTGCGGCTAAGAAAGGCTCTTGTCGCGATTTTTGAAACTAATGGTGACATCGTCAATTACTTTATTGCAGCTCAATATAATCAAGTTAATATACTGAAATCGTTTGCTTTAGATAATAATACGGTACTGCTATTTTCTTCCGTGGATTACCCTAAAGTCAGTCATTTGACTCTAGAAGCCTGGGAAATTACGCATGATGAAAATTGGGATAATGTTAGCTTAAATGCTATTCGATGTCGTACGCCCATTGCAATTTGCAGTGCTTCTAATATCACGAATATAAATTCAGATTATTATTTATTTGGCGATGCATATTTAGATGATACGCGGCAAGACATATTAGTGAAATGGGAGCCAGAAAAGCATGACTTTACACAAGTGTCGATATTCGAGCTGGAGTGGAAATCTGATCCAGACAGTCACTTTTTGATTGAAGTCGATGGCACAAAATTATTAATGCTCAGTACAGCAAAAGAGACAGTTAATGAGCATAAGCTGATAGCCAAGTTGTGGGATAAAAATGAGCAGAACCTGATGTGGCAGGTTAGCTACGTATTACCCAAACCTAGCATGGAAATATTGTCCTTTAAGCGTATCAACGAGCAGAGTGCAATCGCATGTTTAAAAGATAAATGCTATCCCGCTAATAATATATATTATTGTAAGCTTGATATGCACTCAGGACAAATAGAAACTGTGTTAGAACTTGACTCTGATGGTAGCTAAATCGTCATTAGTGGCTAAATCGTCATTGAAGATAATGGGAGTTTGACTGCTTGAGTGAGTGTTGTATTTATTAATCGCATAAAAACAAAGTGCAGCAATAATCGCTATTGAGGCTACTTTGCCTAAAAAGCTGTCGGTAAAATTAGATTTAGCAACACGATGATGGTTTGATTTTTTAGGCGTTACTTTAAGCGCAGCTACGCCTTCTATCCGGCAATTTACGGCTTTGGTTTTACCGTCGGGCTGTGTTGCCACTTCAAAATAAAGGGTGTCGCCCACTTTTGGCTTGCGGCTCATATGTTTGAGCGCTGAAATGTGTATAAAGGTGTCGTGCTCTAGGGTGTCTGATTTAATAAAACCAAAGCCCTTTTCGTCATTCCACGCTTTTAACAATCCTTTGTTCATGTATTTACCTGTGCTGATTAAGCTGCGATTACGCAAATTCCATTTAAGTTAAGAATGGTTAGTATACGTTCCTAAATTGCTACCGCGCAACCAAATATTCATATTAGGTTAATTTAAACACGCCAATTAGTTGGCAAAACACTTTACCATATAGGGAAAATACCGAGCTTTGATGTTTAAAATGCAGCAATAAAATAGCCTGTTTTATTTTATAAATTACGGCCATTTGTCCTTTATTCTACGACAGCTAACTTTTGCCAGTCGATTAGCTTAACAGCTTGTTTACACACGGTTTTGTTATTAGTTATTTCTATCTGAATTAAGCGTTTTTAGTGTGATTTTTCATTCGTTATTTACTTAATTTATCTATACAATCCACACCTTATTTTTACGCACGTATTTTAAGTGATTATCTCATGCTATTAACGATTGTTTATATTATTGGTATTACCGCAGAAGCCATGACCGGCGCACTTAGCGCAGGACGAATGAAAATGGATTGGTTTGGCGTAGTGCTAGTAGCCAGCGCAACGGCAATTGGCGGTGGTAGCGTAAGAGATATATTACTAGGCAATTACCCGCTTACGTGGGTACAACACCCAGAGTATTTATTAATTACCTGTATTGCCGGTATTGTCACTACGTGGCTGGCTAAATGGGTGGTTAAATTTAAAGGCATATTTATGCGCTTAGACGCCCTTGGTTTAGCTGCCTTTAGTATTATTGGCTGCCAAGTGGGGCTTAATATGGGATTACATTACGGTATTTGTGTAGTGGCAGCGGTTGTTACTGGCGTATTTGGTGGGTTACTGCGCGATTTAATATGTCGCCAAGCACCGTTAGTATTACACAATGAGCTATATGCCAGCGTATCGTTAATTGTAGCGTGCTTATACCTAGCATTGCACCATTACAATATTGACGACAACATCAGCATTATTGTGAGCTTGGTTGCAGGATACTTAATACGTATTGCATCAATACGCTTTAAATGGCGCTTACCTACCTTTAGTTTATTAGAGCAGCACGCTAAATAAAAATAAGCTTAATACAAAATAAGGCAGGTAATATACCTGCCTTAGTTAATATAACTATTAGCGTATTAATTTAACGCCCGCTTACATCACTTAACGCGGTTTTTAACCCGCAGTTATTTTGCTTAAGCACGCTAAAACTACCATCGGTTTCTAGCACTACTGCGGCTACATCTTCTATAGCTAATATTCCCGCACCACGAATAGCGGCGCGAATTTCTGACTTTGTTACTCGCTGCGATTTAAGTGCAGCCGTGCAGTATTCACCATCACTCAGTAACAGCGTAGGCTCTGCTTTTATGAGCGCTGCAAATTTTGACGAGCGCACACTAAGCCATGTAATAACATATTGCAGCCCTATTAATACTACAAAGGCAAGTATGCCCTCAGCTAAAGGGACGCTTTTTGAAATAATAACAGACGCCAATATAGAGCCCAGCGCAATGGTGACTATAAAGTCGAACACATTCCATTTTGAAAGCGTACGTTTACCCGATATACGCAGCCAAAAAACCAGTGCGATATAACCCAGTACACCTATTGTAAGTACACGTAATAACCCCTGAATATCATCGTAAAACATAGTGGTTCCTTGCTATTAAAGGTGGCAATTAGCTTTTGCTTATAACCCTACATGGCGCTAAGTTAAATAACGATGAATAAAGTGCCTGCATTTACTTTGTTAGTTGTTTTACAAACTTAATTTTACTTAGCTCTGTACTTTGTTTATCAACGTAGCCACAAACGTGATAATCATTCGTGATTAGCATAGTCAGCATTTGAGGAAACCTGTTCATAGATTTAACGTGTATATTGGTAAAGCCTTGTTCATAAGCCCACTTTTCTTGTTGAACAAGTAATTTTTTAGCGATACCTAATCTACGATAGTTAAAATGCACTCCACCAAGCCAACTATAAAATTGTGTATTAGATAGCTCATAGCCAATTTTAAAACCAACTAATGTATCTTCTTTATGTGCTACTAATATCAATGTTTTTTTGTTTTCTAAACGGTTACGTAAAGTGTCACTATCAATGGCTGTTAGTAGTTCAGGGATATATTCACTTACTGCGGTTACATTATCAATTGTGCCTGTGGTTATTGTAATAGGCATGTAATTCCTAGCTTTATAATTGCGCCTAAAAGCCCTTTTAAAATCAGGTATATAATAAACATCATAGAGTTATAGGCTAGAAATGTTCCAAGCTACAACTTACGATAATTTCTAATTACAAATCTTCAATTGCAGCTTTTATTTCATCATAAAAAAAGTCACCGAAACTGTTTGCCAAAATTTTAATTTCTTTGTGTCTTTTGTAAGATAAGCTGGTTTCTACAACGGGGGAATGCTTTTTTGAATCCGATAAGTGTAAACTGAACAAAGGTCCATAACCTGAAGCTTTTATATATATCATATTATTTGAAATATCTGTTCGCTTTCGAGCTGATTCCGTCGCAAAAATAACACAGGGTATTTCACCCACGTCTAGCCCAAACTGAGTTAAGCCATAAAAGGATTCGCCTTCAAAAGATAACGAACCATAGATTCCTAAGAAATATTTATAATCTAAAGGAAATTCTAAACCTAAACGACTTTCAGCATCAGTTATATCTTTATCAGAAACCCCGCCTGTGAATAAAATCTCCTCACCAGTGCTTTCCATCATCTTGATAGCTAATTTAACTTTCTCTATCGACATATAAGCTCACTAAATAAACTCACGAAGTACACTCCCTCATCTGGCAAAGAATATTGTTGACAACAACGCTCGCAAAACCATGTTAAATCGTAATGCTCAGATGTGATGCCAATAATGTACGGCCTTGGATCAATTTTGTTATGTTTAGAGGTAGAATCATGTAAATGACTACATACCTTTTTATTTAGATTAATAGTAAAGTTAAATTTTTTTCAAGTTTCATCTGCTACTTATAAGTTTAAAGCCTAATAAACCGTTACAAAACTTAATTATAATTAAATAAGGTACTACATGTATTTATTAATGTTAAATTAAAACTCAATCAAATTTAGGACGAAGTTTTTCTCTCATTGCTAACATGTTATTTGGTGTAATAACCCACCGTTTTTGATCATCAAATTCAAAATCTATTTTAAAACGCTTTGTTTCATTTTCCATTTGAAAAAGCAGCTGATTGAACTTCTTACCGCATTGCTGGTAAATACCTTCTCTTAGTTGCTCCAAAGCATTACCTAATAACAACCGATCTTCTTCAATTGAAGCAGTAGCAGGTCGTACCCTATCGCCGGTGTATAAAAACCCCGAATTAGATATGTGCCCTTCACCAAATTCAAATATGAAGGTAAATTCAGTCCACGTATTTTCTAGGACTTTTTTGCAGCGTAGAAATAGCTCAGCTATGTTCATTAATATATCTTGTTTAATGTTAATAATAACCCACTTATAATATCTTCATATTAAAAATAAAAACTAGCATTATACTAAGTCACTCATGATAGGGCACTGTTTAAGTCAATCAAAATTTATAATGCCAAAATTAACCCTCTCAATATAAAACTTACCCTACTTTACATTTACACTTTATAAACAATTAAATTTAAGCAATAAAAGCTTTATATACTAATTTTGATACACCACTAAAAGCAATACTACCAAAAAGCACGAAAGCATAAATAAAACTAATTGCTCCAGCTGATGGATCATTTTTTTTATCTATCTCAATGCATAATGAGCACACCAAAATAAAAATGAAAATATTAAATACAACACCAAAAATATAAGCACTGCCAAATAGCGGTAATGCACCGACCAATATAGCACTTATAAAAAGCAATGAGCCTGAAAGTGATTGTTTATCAAACCTAGCTTCAATTATTTTTATTGTTAGTGTACTAAGCATTAATATTAAAAAATAAAGTGTGGGCCAGTATTTTTCGTAATAAGAGCTATTACCGTTTGTTGAGTTACGTTCGGAAAAACTAAAATCTATTAGCCAATAACATAAACCAAAGAACATTAGCCATGAAAACGCAAACTTTTAAATCATGAAAAATTAAATCGGTATCGTTTTTAAACTTTTAAATCCTACATTGAACATTTACAACTCGCTATATATAAAAGATAACATTTTTAGCGAATCGTCTGACTCTTATAGTTTTACGTTTAATACTTAAATAAAAGAAGACAAAATCAACAATTATTTATATCTTGTTACTACGTGTACTTTTGGTAATTTCGTTCTTTATAGCTAAACGAGAGCTTTTAATATCTTTGAAAAAATTATATTGATATTGGATGAGTTCTTGGTATTTTTGCCCTTTAATCAAGAAAAAAGAAAACAACATTAAAGCCATATTAATAGCTGAAGCAGTATGGTAGCCATTGCCTTCAATAACAAAAAAAGATGGCAAACATATAAACGCTAAAAAAAGCGCATAGTATTTTAGTATATTTGTACAAATAAAAGAGCCGCGACTTGCTTTAAAGTTTAAGAGGCAAAACACTACCCCAACTGAAAATAAAATACCTAACAGCCATTCAGGGCTGGTATTGAGGTATTGTGTTAATAAGGTCATCCCTGAGTAGGCCGTCCCTAAAAGTAAAAGAATCGTTACTAATAGAAACCTAATTAAAAGCTTCCATGGAGGTAACAATAAAACCTTCATATCGTTTTGAGACACTTATTCACCTCTTAAATGATGCCATTCACACAGACACTCTAGTTACACCAATCTGAAAAAGTGCCAGCTATTTGAATTGTTCCTCTATTGTTATTTACCCAGGTATAAATTGCAGGGCCAGATTTAAAATATGAGCCCCCTGGCCAATAGTAAGCCCCACTTAAACTTTTACAAAGTACTAAGTAAACAGGCGCTGAGTTAAATGTCATATCTTCACCTTTCTCAACTAACATTTCAAATGAGATTTGATTATAAGAATCACCTTTAAAAGTAGTAACTACATCAGCAGTAAATACATACTTTTGGGAATCATCAGCTTCTTGAAAAACGTCTACTCTAATAATTGTTACTTTAGCTAAATAATCTGTACTTTTAACCGCTTTTTTAAAGCCATCAAGCTCTAATAAATCAATATGCTGAGCTTTAGTACAAAAGCTAAAGCTCATAAAAAAAATGTACGCAATCAGCGCTTTTAATTGGCTACAAGTTTTCAATAGAAGCTAATTTGCTAATCGCAGTGGTGTTACAAACCCAGTATTTTTTTTTGTCACTCTTTTGTAGCGTAACTGTTTTTTCATTTGTGAGTGTATCGAATTCCTCACTACTGTAATCACTCAATGTAATTTCACTTCCTTCTTTTTTAAAAACCAAACTGTGTTCAATAGCTAAAAAACGATGATAGCTCGACTTTTTTACATTATTGAGCTCCGTTGAATCAATAACCGAGGCTTCATTTATAGTTAATTTATCTAAGTAAAATTTACTACCTACTTTACTTACAATCAACTCCATAGGTTTAGGCTCACTAGCATTACATTTAAATATAACTTGCGAAGCACCTTGAGCTGCATTACATGACGCAATAAAACAAAAGAGGTTAATCTGAAGAAGCTTATAGAGGTTACTTTTTATCATGCTTTTTAAATACCCTCAGTAGTTTAATATTATAGTTATTTAGCAAAGACACTACTTAATGTTTAACTGATACACCTAATAAATCAAAGTTATAAAGCGTAACTGAATCGATAGAGTGTTCTTCAACTAACTTAGTGTTTTTTACGCTAATAACACCTTTATCAATAGTAATATTGCTTACATTACTGCTCAAAGTGAAGTTAGGGAGTGCGTATAGCTCTGAGTTGATGATTTGATATCCCTTTAATACTTGTAATTTATTACCTGCATAATACTTTATTAGTACATAATAATTTTTGTCTTGTTCCAGCAATGTTATTTCTGGCGTATGACCTTTTAATCGAGTGGCAATAAAAGGGATCCCTTCACTAAAAGACAATATGTAGGTATCACTTGTAGGCAAGCAAATACCTGACTTATTTTTGTGGAGTAATTTAACTTCTTCAAACTTCAATGACTGGATAGCCCTGTTTTGTCCTCAATTTTTATAGGTTTAAATACTTTCATATTTAAACACTCTGACGCCAAAGCGGTATGACTTATCGTAAGTAATAAAGCACAAATTAAAGCTTGTGTAAGCGTTATAAGCTTTAGCAGTTTTTTTAGCGAGGTTTGTTCAGTCTTTACTTCATTCAACCTGTAAGTAGTAACCCTTTTAACAGATTGAATCATTTTTGTTGGTGACATTGAAAAGTCCATTTTTAACGTTATTTTTTTAATTACAATTTTTTAGTGG
>NZ_JACJEA010000020.1:0-96251 GCF_014163835.1 Pseudoalteromonas sp. SR43-5 | reverse complement strand
CCGCCGTATACTTTTGCAAGTACGTTAGTGATTGCTGCAGTTAGTGTAGTTTTACCGTGGTCAACGTGGCCGATTGTACCAACGTTTACGTGCGGTTTTACGCGTTCAAACTTTTCTTTTGCCATCTTAAAAAATTCCTAATAAAGAAATTAAAGCCTGACTCACTATTGAGCCAGACAAGCTAAAATTATATAACAGCGCGAGCTGAAATTATTGTATCTGCGACATTTTTAGAGGCTTCAGCGTACTTCACAAACTCCATAGAGTATGAGGCACGGCCCTGTGTTGCAGATCGTAAAGCAGTTGCATAACCAAACATTTCAGAAAGAGGAACTTGCGCATTAATTTGCTTAAGTCCACCTAATGCATCTTCCATGCCTTCGATTATGCCGCGGCGACGGTTTAAGTCGCCAACTACATCACCCATATTTGAATCAGGAGTGAGTACTTCAACCTTCATTACTGGCTCTAAAAGTACAGGGTTAGCTTCAAGCGCCCCGTTTTTCATTGCCAGTGAACCTGCTATTTTAAATGCCATTTCATTCGAATCTACATCATGGAATGAACCATCATATAAAGTCGCTTTAACGCCAAGTAATGGGTAGCCTGCCAGTACACCTTGAGACATTTGCTCTTGGATACCTTTGTCTACCGCAGGAACGAATTCTTTAGGAACTGAACCACCTACGGTTTCGTTAACGAACTCGTAAATTGGTGACTCATCATCCGTAATATCCATCGGTTCAAGTTTAATCCAAACGTGTCCATATTGGCCACGACCACCTGACTGACGTATAAACTTCCCTTCAACCTTAACAGTTGAACGAATAGCTTCTCGGTATGAGACCTGCGGCTTACCAACGTTACATTCAACACTGAATTCACGTTTCATACGGTCGACGATGATATCTAAGTGAAGTTCACCCATGCCAGAGATTATAACCTGGCCTGATTCTTCGTCAGTTTGTACGCGAAAAGAAGGATCTTCAGCAGCTAGTTTACCTAGTGCGATACCCATCTTATCTTGGTCAGCTATAGTGCGGGGCTCAACCGCAATAGAGATTACTGGTTCTGGGAATTCCATACGCTCAAGCGTAATAATAGAATTCGGATCACACAGTGTTTCACCTGTTGTTACGTCTTTAAGACCAATAGCTGCCGCGATGTCGCCTGCGAAAACTTCTTTGATCTCTTCACGAGAGTTTGAATGCATCTGTACGATACGGCCAAGTCGCTCACGCTTACTTTTTACTGGATTATATACCGTGTCACCCTGTTTAACAGTACCAGAGTAAACACGGAAAAATGTCAAGGTTCCAACAAACGGGTCTGTTGCAATCTTAAATGCGAGTGCAGCAAACGGCGCTTTATCATTAGCTGGACGTTCTTCCTCAGTACCATTTTCTAAGATACCTTGGATTTGTTTCACTTGCTCTGGTGACGGCATATATTCAACAACACCATCAAGCACAGCTTGAACGCCTTTGTTTTTAAATGCGCTACCACAAGTAACTGGAACAATCTCATTTGCTAATGTTCGTTGGCGTAAAGCGTTTTTAATTTCTGCTTCACTTAACTCTTCACCTTCTAAGTATTTATCCATTAGTTCTTCTGTTGCTTCAGCAGCGCTTTCAACTAAATGAGCGCGCCATTCTTCAGCTAATTCCAGAAGTTCTGCCGGTATTGCCTCATAAGAGAAAGTCATACCCTGGTCCGCTTCGTTCCAGTTAATCACTTTCATTTTTATAAGGTCAATAACACCTTTAAAGTCGTCCTCAGCGCCTACAGGCAACTGAATTGGAACAGGCGTTGCTCCAAGACGAGATTTCACCTGGCTGACCACTGCTAAGAAGTCTGCGCCCGTGCGATCCATTTTATTTACGAAGATCATTCTCGGAACTTCGTATTTGTTCGCTTGACGCCAAACTGTCTCAGTTTGCGGCTGTACACCAGATGAAGCACAAAGAACAACTACCGCACCATCTAGTACGCGTAAAGAACGCTCTACTTCGATAGTGAAATCTACGTGTCCTGGAGTATCAATAATATTGATACGATGGGCGTCAAATTGAGCATCCATCCCTTTCCAAAAACACGTTGTTGCAGCAGAAGTGATTGTGATACCACGCTCTTGTTCCTGCTCCATCCAATCCATAGTTGCAGCGCCATCATGTACTTCACCGATCTTATGAGAAAGACCTGTGTAGAACAGAACACGTTCTGTTGTGGTGGTTTTGCCTGCATCTACGTGAGCAACAATACCTATATTACGATAGCGCTCAAGTGGAGTTGTACGTGCCATATGATCCTCTTAAAGGTTAAAGACAGATTACCAACGGTAATGAGCGAATGCTTTATTCGCTTCAGCCATACGGTGAACGTCTTCACGTTTCTTAACCGCAGTGCCTTTATTATCAGAAGCGTCAACGATTTCTTGAGCTAAACGTAAGCCCATAGATTTTTCGCCACGCTTACGTGCAGCGTCTACTAACCAACGCATACCTAATGCGTTACGACGAACTGGACGTACTTCAACTGGTACTTGATAAGTTGAACCACCAACACGGCGAGATTTAACCTCTACCTGTGGACGGATGTTATCAAGTGCAGTTTCAAAGATTTCTAGGTGCGACTTGCCTGATTTCTCAGCAGCCACGTCTAGCGCACCATAAACAATTTTTTCAGCAGTAGATTTCTTGCCGTCTAACATCACGATGTTAACGAATTTAGCAAGAAGTTCCGATCCGAACTTAGGATCTGGAAGAATTTTACGTTGACCGATTACGCGTCTTCTAGGCATTTTGTATCTCCGGTTTATTCAGGTTTGCTCTTTCGAGTCAATCACCCAAAACAATAATTATAAATATTTAGTGCTTGGCCTTACTAACGGAATACAATTACCCTTTAGGGCGTTTTGCACCGTATTTAGAACGAGCTTGACGACGATCGCTAACGCCTGCACAGTCAAGTGCACCACGAACAGTGTGAAAACGCACACCTGGTAAATCTTTAACACGACCACCACGGATTAGGATTACACTATGCTCTTGAAGGTTATGACCTTCACCGCCAATGTATGAAGTTACTTCGAAACCGTTAGTTAAACGTACACGTGCTACTTTACGTAACGCCGAGTTTGGTTTCTTAGGTGTAGTTGTATATACGCGAGTACATACACCGCGCTTTTGCGGACACGCTTTTAGTGCAGCTGAGTTACTTTTCGTAACCTTGCTACGGCGTGGCTTACGCACTAGCTGGTTAATAGTTGCCATTTAAATAGCTCCTGAAATTAAAATTACTACTGAAAAAAATAAAAAAATCCGCCCTTTATTTACGAGCCTGCATTAAGCACACAAGTAAATGGGTGGCGGAATTTTAATGAGCAAAGTTTAACCTGTCAACCTAAACTAATCGTAAGACAGCATATAACTGCCTTACGATCACTTAATCTATTGATTAAGAACAGTTTATTGATTTCCAGACAAATCAGCATTTAGAGCGTCTGTAAGTGCTTGAGTCGCCTCTTCTGCACTTACTGTTTGCTCTTCTACTACTACTTTGCTTTGTTTACGGCGAGCCATACGTTCTTGATGATACGCAAAACCGGTACCGGCTGGGATCAAACGACCCACAATTACGTTTTCTTTAAGACCGCGAAGCTCATCGCTCTTACCATTCACTGCCGCATCTGTAAGAACACGTGTTGTCTCTTGGAAAGACGCTGCAGAGATGAAAGATTCTGTTGCTAGTGATGCTTTTGTGATACCCATTAACTGGATTTCAAACTTAGCTGGTATCTTACCTTGTTTTTCAAGGTCACGGTTTGCGATATTAACGCGCGCCACTTCGATTTGTTCACCGGCTAAGAAGTCAGTATCACCGCCGTGCATAATGGTACATTTACGTAACATTTGACGGATAATTGTTTCAATGTGCTTGTCATTGATCTTAACGCCTTGCAAACGGTAAACCTCTTGCACTTCGTTAACGATATAGTTAGCAACATGAGTCACACCACGTAGGCGTAAGATGTCATGCGGTGATTCAGGACCATCGGCAATAACTTCACCTTTAGACACTTGCTCACCTTCAAACACGTTAAGTTGACGCCACTTAGGAATCATCTCTTCGTAATGATCACCTTCAGCTGGAGTAATAACTAAACGCTTCTTACCTTTAGTCTCTTTACCGAAGCTAATTGTACCAGTTACTTCAGCTAATATAGCTGGATCTTTTGGCTTACGAGCTTCAAATAAGTCGGCTACGCGTGGTAGACCACCCGTGATATCACGAGTTTTCGAACCTTCTTGCGGAATACGTGCTAACACGTCACCTGGGTTTGCTGTAACGCCGTCAATAACTTCAATCGTAGTGAATGAAGGAAGACGTGTTTCTTGCAGACCGCGCTCTTCACTTTCAATGATAAGCTTTGGTTCTTTCGTATTTACTTTAGCAAGATCTTTTACAACTACACGGGTTAAACCGGTTAGTTCATCAGTCTGTGCTTCAGTATTTGAATCATCGATATCGCTGAACGATACTTTTGACTTATGCTCAAGAACGATTGGGTGACTATGCGGGTCCCAAGTAGCAACGATGTCGTTACCTTGAACTTCTGCATTGTCTTGCACTGTTAGTACCGCACCGTAAGGTACTTTATAACGCTCTTTCTCACGACCATGACTATCGATGATAGTAATTTCCGTAGAACGAGAGGTAATAACAATCTTACCGTCTGTGTTTAATACGTACTTAGAGTTATGAAGTTTTAATGTACCGTTAGTTTTAACTTGTACATTATTTTCTGCAGATGCTCTAGATGCCGCACCACCGATGTGGAAGGTACGCATTGTTAACTGTGTACCCGGCTCACCGATTGATTGAGCCGCGATAACACCCACTGATTCACCAGCGTTAATGATGTGACCACGTGCTAGGTCACGACCGTAACAGTTAGCACAAACACCAAAGTCATTATCACATGTGATAACAGAACGTACGCGAACTTCATCTACTGAGTGCTCTTCTAAAAGGTCACACAGTTTTTCGTCAAGCATAACATTACGTTCAACAAGTACAGTATTAGTACCTGGAATTACAATATCTTCTGCAACAACACGACCTAGAACACGTTCGCGAAGTGCTTCTACAACATCACCACCTTCAATAAGCGGTTTCATTGTTAAGCCATCTTCTGTGCCACAGTCATCTTCATTGATTACCAAATCTTGTGCAACGTCTACTAGACGACGCGTTAGGTAACCCGAGTTTGCTGTTTTAAGTGCTGTATCGGCAAGACCTTTACGCGCACCATGCGTTGAGATGAAGTACTGAAGTACGTTTAGACCTTCACGGAAGTTAGCTGTGATTGGCGTCTCGATGATTGAACCATCTGGACGTGCCATTAGACCACGCATACCCGCCAACTGACGAATCTGTGCAGCACTACCACGAGCACCTGAGTCGGCCATCATAAACACTGAGTTAAATGACGGTTGCTCTACTTCTTCACCTTTTGCATTGATAACTGTATCTTTTGACAAGTTAGCCATCATCTCACGTGATAAGTTTTCGTTTACACGTGACCAGATATCGATAACTTTATTGTACTTTTCACCAGCCGTTACAAGACCTGATTGGAATTGTTGGTTGATTTCAGTCACTTCAGCTTCAGCTGATTCAATTATCTGTGCTTTAATCGGTGGGATAACTAAGTCATCAATACCGATAGAAACACCTGACTTCATTGCATAATGGAAACCGGTGTACATAACTTGGTCAGCAAAGATAACTGTATCTTTAAGACCTAGACGACGGTAACACTCATTCAATAAGCCAGAAATCTGCTTTTTACCTAGCGGCTGGTTGATTGACGCAAACGGCATGCCTTTAGGTAAAATTAGAGACAGAATTGCACGACCAACAGTTGTATCGATAACAGTAACAGTGTCTTCTACTATGCCGTCTTCGTTTTTAACTGATTGGCTAATACGTACTTTCACGATTGCGTGAAGGTCTGCATTGCCGCTGCGGTATGCTTTTTCTGCTTCTTTTGGATCTTTAAATATCGCGCCTTCGCCTTTAGCGTTAATGCGGTCACGAGTCATGTAATAAAGACCCAATACAACATCCTGTGAAGGAACGATGATTGGCTCACCATTCGCAGGAGATAGAATGTTGTTTGTTGACATCATTAAGGCACGAGCTTCAAGCTGTGCTTCGATTGTTAACGGTACGTGTACCGCCATTTGGTCACCATCGAAATCGGCGTTGTAGGCCGCACATACTAATGGATGCAAATGAATCGCTTTACCTTCGATAAGCACAGGTTCAAACGCTTGGATACCCAAACGGTGAAGTGTTGGTGCACGGTTAAGTAATACTGGATGTTCACGAATTACTTCGTCAAGTACATCCCATACTTCCGGAACTTCACGTTCAACCATCTTCTTAGCTGCTTTGATTGTCGTAGCCATGCCGCGACGCTCTAATTTGCCATAGATGAATGGTTTGAATAACTCTAGTGCCATCTTCTTAGGAAGACCACATTGGTGAAGCTTAAGTGTAGGACCTACTGTGATTACAGAACGGCCTGAATAATCTACACGCTTACCAAGTAAGTTCTGACGGAAACGACCTTGCTTACCCTTGATCATATCAGCAAGAGATTTAAGAGGACGTTTGTTAGAACCTGTAATTGCACGACCACGACGACCGTTATCAAGTAGCGCATCTACCGCTTCTTGTAACATACGTTTTTCGTTGCGTACAATAATGTCTGGTGCTGCTAAATCTAGTAGACGCTTAAGACGGTTATTACGGTTAATAACACGACGGTAAAGGTCGTTTAGATCAGATGTCGCAAAACGACCACCGTCTAATGGTACTAATGGACGTAGATCAGGTGGCAATACTGGAAGTACTGTCATGATCATCCACTCAGGGTTATTACCTGATTGGTGGAACGATTCCATTAACTTAAGACGTTTAGTGATTTTTTTACGCTTAGTTTCAGAGTTAATTGTTGGTAACTCTTCACGCATCTCAGCAATTAATTGAGCAAGATCAAGTTCACGAAGCAAGTCTAAAACTGCTTCAGCACCCATCTTCGCTTCAAATTCATCACCGTGCTCTTCTAGTGAATCTAAGTATTCTTCTTCACCTAATAGTTGACCACGCTCAAGCGTTGTCATACCAGGCTCAGTTACTACGAATGATTCGAAGTAAAGAACACGTTCAATATCACGAAGCGTCATATCTAGCATTAAGCCAATACGTGACGGTAATGATTTTAAAAACCATATATGTGCAACTGGGCTCGCAAGGTCGATATGACCCATACGATCGCGTCGCACTTTAGTGAGTGTTACTTCAACGCCACACTTTTCACAGATCACACCACGGTGTTTAAGGCGTTTATATTTACCACATAAACACTCATAATCTTTCACTGGGCCGAAAATACGGGCACAGAATAAGCCGTCGCGCTCAGGCTTGAAAGTACGGTAGTTAATAGTCTCAGGTTTCTTTACTTCACCGTATGACCATGAACGAACCATGTCTGGTGAAGCAAGACCAATGCGAATTGCATCGAATTCTTCGGTCTTATTTTGTTGCTTCAGAAACTTAAGTAAGTCTTTCACCTTAGCTCTCCTGTCGGAGTTAATCTTGAGGACGGATAGTCTCGTCCCTACATTCTATTCAGCCGTAACAGATGCTGCAGCGTTAACTGCAGCATCTAATTGGCTTAATTTTCTTCCAACTCGATGTTGATACCCAGTGAGCGGATTTCTTTCAACAATACGTTGAACGATTCTGGCATACCTGGCTCCATTTTATGGTTACCATCAACGATGTTTTTATACATCTTAGTACGACCGTTCACGTCATCCGATTTCACTGTTAGCATTTCTTGTAGAGTGTAAGCAGCACCGTAAGCTTCAAGTGCCCATACTTCCATCTCACCAAAACGCTGGCCACCGAACTGTGCTTTACCACCCAGCGGCTGCTGAGTAACAAGGCTGTAAGAACCAGTAGAACGTGCGTGCATTTTATCGTCAACCAAGTGGTTAAGTTTAAGCATGTACATGTAACCAACAGTTACTTGACGTTCAAACTGATCGCCAGTACGGCCATCATAAAGTGTAACCTGACCACTTCGAGGATATCCACCAAGCTCAAGCATGTCTTTGATTTCGCTTTCTTTCGCGCCATCAAATGCAGGAGTAGCTATTGGTAAACCACCTTTTAAGTTTTCAGCTAGACGACGAATTTCGTCATCAGTGAAGCTAGCAATGTCTACAACTTGGCGAGATTCACCAATTTCGTAAGCTTGCTTGATGAATTCACGTAGCTCATGAAGCTCACGTTGTTCTTTCATCATCTCTTCAATACGTTCACCGATACCACGTGCAGCAAGACCCATATGTGTTTCAAGGATCTGACCGATGTTCATACGCGATGGTACACCTAGTGGATTCAATACGATATCTACCGTACGACCTTTGTCATCGTAAGGCATATCTTCTACTGGTACGATAGTCGAGATAACACCTTTGTTACCGTGACGACCCGCCATTTTATCACCCGGTTGGATGCGACGTTTAACAGCTAGGTATACTTTAACGATCTTAAGTACGCCTGGTGCTAAATCATCACCTTGGGTAATTTTACGACGTTTGTTTTCAAACTTTTTATCGTATTCAGCTTTAAGCTCATCGTACTGTGCAGCTAGTTGCTCAAGCTCAGCTTGCTTGTCTTCTTCAGCAAGGCTTTGCGTAAGTACTTTTTCAGCATTAAGAGATGCAAGTTTATCTTCATCAAAACCAGCAGCTATAAGTAGCTTGCGTGCACGGTCTAAAACGCCTGCTTCTAAAATACGGAACTCTTCGTTGAAGTCTTTCTTCGCTTCGCGAAGCTGCATGTCTTCAACTTCTAACGCACGTTTATCTTTTTCAACACCATCACGGGTGAAAACTTGCACGTCAATTACAGTACCAGTTACAGAGTTTGGTACGCGTAAAGAGCTGTCTTTAACGTCAGACGCTTTTTCGCCGAAGATAGCACGTAGTAGCTTCTCTTCAGGTGTAAGCTGTGTCTCGCCTTTAGGAGTCACTTTACCTACTAGGATATCGCCGCCTTTAACTTCAGCACCAATATATACAACGCCTGATTCATCAAGCTTGCCTAGCGCAGACTCACCCACATTCGGGATATCTGCAGTGATCTCTTCAGGACCTAATTTAGTATCACGGGCAACACACTGTAGTTCTTGAATATGGATAGTCGTTAGACGATCTTCTTCAACTACGCGCTCTGATAACAAGATTGAATCTTCGAAGTTGTAACCGTTCCATGGCATGAATGCCACGCGAAGGTTTTGACCAAGGGCTAAGTCACCTAAGTCAGTCGAAGGACCATCTGCTAACACGTCACCACGAGTAACCGGTTCGCCAACCATACAAGTTGGTTTTTGGTTAATACATGTATTTTGGTTAGAACGTGTGTATTTGGTTAAGTTGTAGATGTCGATGCCCGCTTCACCTGGGATGCGTTCTTCTTCATGTACATTTACAACGATGCGACTTGCGTCAGCATACATTACTTCACCACCACGTTTAGCAACGATAGTTACACCAGAGTCTTTCGCTAGTGTTAACTCAATACCAGTACCTACTAACGGTTTATCCGCTTTCAATGTTGGTACTGCTTGGCGTTGCATGTTTGAACCCATCAATGCACGGTTAGCATCATCGTGTTCTAGAAACGGGATAAGTGCTGCCGCTACAGAGATCACCTGTTGTGGTGATACATCCATATACTGCTGGTCCATGCGACCCATAAAGGTAGATTCACCTTTGTGACGACATGGAATAAGTTCATCAACAAACTCATTGGTTTCAGTTAAGTTTGAGTTCGCCTGTGCGATAACAAACTGACCTTCTTCAATGGCTGATAAGTAATCAACTTCATCAGTTACAACACCATCTACCACTTTGCGGTAAGGTGTTTCTAAGAAACCGTAGTCATTTGTACGTGCGTACGTAGACAACGAGTTAATTAGACCGATGTTTGGACCCTCAGGAGTCTCGATTGGACATACGCGACCATAGTGAGTTACGTGAACGTCACGTACTTCAAAGCCTGCGCGTTCACGAGTTAGACCGCCCGGACCTAATGCAGAGATACGACGTTTATGCGTAACTTCTGATAGTGGGTTATTTTGGTCCATAAACTGTGATAACTGAGACGAGCCGAAGAACTCTTTAACCGCTGCCGAAATAGGCTTAGCGTTAATAAGATCTTGTGGCATTATCGCGTCAAGGTCACCTAAGCTTAAACGCTCACGTACAGCACGTTCAACACGTACTAGACCAACACGGAATTGGTTCTCAGCCATTTCGCCAACACTACGTATACGACGGTTGCCTAAGTGATCGATATCATCAACATCGCCTTGACCGTTACGAATAGCAATTAATACTTTCATAACAGACACGATGTCTTCTTTGCTTAATGTGCCTGGGCCTGTGTCTGTATCGTAACCAACACGGCTATTGAACTTCATACGACCTACAGTAGATAAGTCATAACGCTCTTCAGAGAAGAACAAGTTCTGGAATAAGGCTTCAGCCGCGTCTTTCGTCGGTGGCTCGCCTGGGCGCATCATGCGGTAAATTTCTACTAGTGCTTCTAAACGGCTGCTTGAAGAGTCAATGTTCAATGTATTTGACATGTAAGCACCGCTGTCCACTTCATTGATATATAAAGTATCAATTTTAGTGTGACCGGCTTTAACCAATTCAGCCATTAGCTCTAGAGTTAGCTCGTCATTTGCATTTGCAATAACTTCACCAGTTGACTCATCAACATAGTTTTTAGCTACAATACGGCCAATGATGTACTCATGTGGTACTTCTAATTGCTTAATGCCTTTCTTCTCGATGCTCTTGATGTGGCGAGCCGTAACACGACGACCGCTTTCAACAAATACTTCACCGTCTTCGCTCTTGATATCAAAAGCGGCAGTTTCACCACGTAAACGCGAAGGTACAAGTTCCATAAGAACTTTACCATTCGTTACTTCAAACGTAGTGTTATCGAAGAACATATCTAGGATTTCTTCGCTAGAATACTCTAGTGCACGTAGGATGATAGACGCCGGTAATTTACGACGGCGGTCAATACGTACATATAAGTTATCTTTTGCATCAAATTCGAAGTCTAACCATGAACCACGGTAAGGTATAACGCGTGCGTTATATAATACTTTACCCGATGAATGGGTTTTACCGCGGTCGTTATCAAAGAATACACCAGGGCTACGGTGTAGCTGAGAAACGATAACACGCTCTGTACCATTGATTACAAAAGTACCGGTATCTGTCATGAGCGGAATTTCGCCCATGTAAACTTCTTGCTCTTTAATGTCTTTAACTGTGCCTGGTGCTTCTTTGTCCATAACAACAAGACGCAGTTTCACGCGAAGTGGAGCAGAATAAGTCACACCGCGAATTTGACATTCTTTTACATCGAAAACTGGCTCACCAATACGGTAACTTACGTATTGAAGCTCAGAATTTCCCGAGTAGCTTTTAATAGGGAACACAGAACGGAAGGCAGCTTCCAAACCATGATCGCCATCAGCGTCCGGCACTAAGAATTTTTTAAACGATTCTAACTGTGTAGACAGTAAAAAAGGTATATCCAAAACTTGTGGACGTTTACCAAAATCCTTACGGATACGTTTCTTTTCAGAATAAGAGTAAGCCATGGGGTTCCTCAGCTTGCTGATCTTTGACCCGACCTGTTCTTGTAAGAACAGACTTAACTGGCAGCTATGCCAAGATTTTACAACATTTAACTGTTGTTCTAATTAGATCCCACTTTAACACTAGCAAACTATAAAGCGTTGAAAGTAAAGAAAAAATCAGATTTTATTTGAACTAAAAGAGTGCATCACTCTATAGCGCAAAAAGGCCGGTGATTAAATAATCACCAGCCCTTGCCTGATTTCTCAGGCAGCGAACTTAGCAAAAGCTAAATTACTTAACCTCAACTTCAGCACCAGCTTCAGTAAGATCTTTTGCAAGTGCTTCAGCTTCTTCTTTAGATACACCTTCTTTAACAGGTGTAGGAGCAGCTTCAACAAGAGCTTTCGCTTCTTTAAGGCCAAGGCCAGTTGCGCTACGAACAGCTTTGATTGCAGAAACCTTGTTAGCGCCAGCGCCAGTAAGGATTACGTCAAATTCTGTTTTCTCTTCAGCAGCTTCAGCAGCTGGACCAGCTACCATTGCAGCTGCAGCAGTTACGCCGAATTTTTCTTCCATTGCTTCGATAAGAGCAACAACGTCCATTACTGACATTTCAGCAATTGCGTCAAGGATTTGGTCTTTAGATACAGACATTACAAATTTCCTAATAATTAACGGACATTAAGTCCAAATAAATTTTACACCGAAAGTGAGATTAAACAGCTTAAAATTAAGCAGCTTGCTCTTCTTTCTGTACACGTACTGCTTCAATTGTTTTACACAATTTGCCAGCAGACGCTTCTTTCATAGCACTCATTAAGCGTGCAACAGCTTCATCGTATGTAGGTAATGTAGCAAGCATTGCTGCATCAACAACATTTCCTTCAAAAGCGGCCGTTTTAAGCTCGAATTTCTCATTCTTTTTCGCGAAATCTGAAAAGATACGCGCAGCAGCACCTGGGTGCTCTGATGAGAAAGCGATTAAGCTTGGACCAACAAATGAATCAGAAAGACACTCAAAATCTGTTCCTTCAAGAGCACGTTTTGCTAAAGTGTTACGGACAACTTTCATCCAAACACCATTTGCACGAGCTTCTTTACGAAGGGCAGTGATTGCGCCAACTGTTACACCACGAGAATCTGCAACAACTGCAGATAGAGCACCATTGGCTGCTTCGTTGACTTCAGCAACTATTGCTTTTTTGCCTTGAAGATTTAAAGCCATGGGTGTTACTCCTGGTTTAATGGGGGTACCGATTATCGGATTCCCCTGTTCTACTCTTCCCTACCAAACAAGGTAGAGATGCTTTTTACGGCGAGAGCCAGAAGGATTAGGAAAAATCTATCTGGGGTCTACACCGTCTACGTAGGTGAATATTAAGGCCGAAGCCACCTACGGTCTTGGACGGAAGCCCAATTTATCGTTAACCCCAAAGGCTTAACGAAATTATGGACTTCAACCCGAATTCTTTACTTTGCAAATTAATAAATTAATCAACAAAATGGCGCGAAATTATAGTACAAATTTCACGCCATGTAAACACTCAATTAAGCAACAATAGTGCTTAAAGTGTTTTGGTCAACAGAAACACCTGCGCCCATTGTTGTAGAGATAGTTACTTTCTTCAAGTAAACACCTTTAGCTTGAGAAGGTTTAGCCTTCTTAAGCGCAACAATTAGAGCTTCAAGGTTTTGTTGTAACTGCTCTGCAGTGAAATCAACCTTACCAATAGTAGTATGGATGATGCCATTTTTGTCATTACGGTAACGTACTTGACCTGCTTTAGCATTTTTAACTGCTTCTGCAACGTTAGGCGTTACAGTACCAGTTTTAGGGTTTGGCATTAGACCACGTGGGCCTAAGATTTGACCTAGTTGACCAACAACACGCATAGCGTCTGGTGATGCAACAACAACGTCAAAGTTCATCTCGCCTTTTTTAACTAGTTCAGCAAGATCTTCCATACCTACTAATTCAGCACCGGCTTCTTTTGCAGCTTCTGCATTAGCGCCTTGTGTGAATACAGCAACACGAACGTCACGACCAGTACCGTTAGGTAGTACAGTAGCACCACGAACGTTTTGATCAGATTTACGAGCATCGATACCAAGGTTAACGGCAACGTCAACACTTTCTACGAATTTAGCTGTCGCTAACTCTTTTAAAAGAGCAACTGCTTCATTGATTTCGTAATCTTTAGTTACTTCCACTTTTTCGCGGATAGTACGCATACGTTTAGTTAATTTAGCCATTTCTTAGTCCTCTACGTTCAAGCCCATCGCACGCGCAGAACCTGCGATAGTGCGAACCGCTGCGTCCATATCGGCAGCTGTAAGGTCAGTTCGTTTTGTCTCAACAATTTCTTCAAGTTGAGCACGAGTTACTGTGCCTACTTTATCAGTGTTAGGACGGCCTGAGCCTGACTTGATACCAGCAGCTTTCTTAAGTAAGTAAGCAGCAGGTGGCGTTTTCATGTCGAACGTAAATGAACGGTCACCGTAAACAGAGATCACTACAGGAACTGGAGCGCCTTTTTCGATAGACTCTGTACGTGCGTTAAACGCTTTACAGAATTCCATGATGTTTACACCGTGTTGACCTAGTGCAGGACCTACTGGAGGACTAGGATTAGCCATACCAGCGGCAACTTGTAGCTTGATTAGAGCTTCAACTTTTTTAGCCATTATAAATACCTCATTTGGTGGGTCTCAGCCTTGTGCGCGCGAGGACGCGTACTCTAACGGCTTCCCAGTTTAAAAATTGGTTTCGTACTTTTTGTACAGTAAAAAATAAATTTTACCTTAATACAAAAAGGCCGCTGATTATAAGTTAATCAGCGGCCTTTTTCAAGCTTCATGCCAAAATTTAAATAAAAATTAGCGAAGCTTTTTTAATCAATTACTTATCTTGCTCAACTTGACCGAATTCAAGCTCAACTGGCGTAGAACGACCAAAAATAAGTACAGATACTTTTACGCGGCTCTTTTCGTAGTCAACTTCTTCAACTACACCACTGAAATCTGCAAATGGACCATCTGTAACGCGTACAACTTCACCTGGTTCAAATAATGTAGCAGGTTTAGGTGCTTCAGCATTTTCTTGTAGGCGATTAAGAATGCGCTCAGCTTCTTTAGGGCTGATAGGAGCAGGACGATCAGACGTACCACCAATAAAGCCCATAACGCGTTCTGTGCTGTTCACTAAGTGCCAGCTTGCGTCATTCATATCCATTTGTACTAATACATAACCTGGGAAGAATTTACGCTCAGATTTACGCTTTTGGCCAGCGCGCATCTCAACAACTTCTTCAGTTGGTACCAATATCTCACCAAAGCTCGATTCTAGACCTTCGATTTTAATATGTTCAATTAACGTTTGAGCTACACGCTTTTCGTAACCAGAAAAGGCCTGTACTACATACCAACGTAACTTAATTTCTTTGTTCTCGTTCTCATCCGACATGGGATCAGATCTCCAATCCAGTTAAAAAGCCTACAGCGCGGAATAAAATGCCATCTAATCCCCAAAGGATAAGTGCCATAATCACTGTTGCAACCATTACAATTAATGTCGTGTGGGTAGTTTCTTGGCGCGTTGGCCAAATAACTTTGCGTACTTCAATTCGAGCTTCTTTAGCGAAAGCAAGAAAGTTACGTCCCTTAAATGTTTGCGAGGCAATTGCTAATCCGGCCGCTATTGCAACAACAACGCCAATAGCACGTAGTAATACAGATTGATCTGCATACATGTGATTACCAACAACTGCGCCTGCAAGTAGCGCGATTGCTACTAACCACTTTACTGACTCCATCGCACTTGATGGTGTTTCTACATTCGTGCTCATAATATTATTACCTTAACTACAGACACAACAACCCTACACTACGGCAGGGTTAATCCATTAAAATCTAAACTTAAAAACAGACTTAATTTAAACCGGTTTTTAATCTCAGACTACTCAAATAACAAGTAAAACTGGCAGGGGCGGAGAGATTCGAACTCCCAACCATCGGTTTTGGAGACCGCTGTTCTACCAATTGGAACTACGCCCCTGCAAAGTGGATGCCTATTATACTTACGCAGTTCATTAACACAAGCCTAAAAGATACCCACATTGGAAAATCTAATTAATTAATTACATTATTGTTTAAACTGCTAATAATTTAATCGGTTAGATAAACCTACAATCCAAAGATATTGATTATTTCCCTATGGTTTTATAAACGTCACTTAACAAGCTTGAAGCGCCAAACCTAAATGTATTTGCTTGCAAATAATCATCACCCATTATTGCGCGTGCTAGCGCTAAATAATCACTAGCATCGGCCACTGTTTTAACACCGCCGGCCGCTTTAAAGCCCACACGTTTGTTTGAGTTTTTAATGGCTGTTAGCATAATTTTTGTTGATTCAAGCGTGGCATTTACAGCCACTTTACCCGTACTGGTTTTTACAAAATCAGCACCGCCTTCAATTGCAAGCTCCGTGGCTTGAGTAATAAGCGCGACGGTTTTTAGCTCGCCGCTTTCTATTATTACTTTAAGTTGCGCGCGCGACCCACACGCTTTTTTACTTTCGCTTACATAGCTAAGTACAGTTTGAGCATCGCCCGCTATTAGTTTTTTATAAGGAATAACCAAATCAATTTCGTCTGCGCCGCGCTCTATAGCAATAAGTGTTTCGTTAATTACATCACTCAGTGGTGCATCACCTGTTGGAAAGTTAGTAACTGTTGCGACTTTAACATGGTTAAGCTCACGCGCTGCGAGTGCTATTTTTGCATCATCAACAAAGTCGCTATAAACACATACAGCGGCAGGCGTGCCTAAGGTAGGATTTATGCTATCAACAAGTGCTTGAATGCTTTTGGTGGTATCGCTGGTGTTTAAGCTTGTTAAATCCATCAGTGCGACTGCTAATGCGGCATCTTTTTGGTGTTGTGTCATTAGAGCTCCGTTGCTTATGTAATACCAATTTTATTAAAAACATGATCATTTTAGCGTATTAAATAACGCACTAACTAGGTTAAAAACTATTTATATAGAACAACTATGTATCATAATTTTAGCCTTGTTATTGAGCTATTTTCTCGTCGCTATAATAGATCACTAATTTAATGCAATTGGTATAAGTACAAAATTTGATATGCCTCCATATTAACAAATTAAACCAAACTCGCTATAGCTCATAACCAAACACTATAAGCTGGTTATTTTACTTGTAACTCGGCGCAATCCCTTGTTAACTAGCTCTTAGGCCTAAAAAGCCCACCTATTATAACTTTTGGTTATATCAACTTGGTTTTAATTATTTTTTACTTATTGATAGCCGCTATATTCTGCTTATCAGAATAAAGCGTTTTCTTATATTTGAATTTGTTTAGGGGTCTTATTAACGTGCAGTATTTACCTATCTTTACCAAACTCGACAACAAACCAGTATTGGTTGTTGGCGGTGGAGAGGTCGCATTACGCAAATGTCGCGCGTTTTTAAAAGCGAGAGCAAGCGTTACTTTAGTAGCACCTTGGTTTTGCGACGAACTAAAAGAGCATGCACATAATAATGAAGTAACGCTTATTGATGCTTATTTTGATGAATCGCACCTTGATGGCAAAATGCTTGTTATTGCAGCAACCGACCGCGACGAAGTAAACAACAACGTATTTGAACTTGCCAATGCCCGCAATGTGTTTGTAAACGTGGTTGATGACCAACCTAAATGTACGTTTATATTCCCATCCATTGTTGACCGTGACCCAATTACGATTGCTATATCAAGTGCTGGCACAGCGCCCGTACTTGCACGTCGCTTACGCGAAAAGCTCGAAACTCTTATTCCACATCATATTGGGCCACTTGCAACACTTGTAGGCGGCTTTAGAGACAAAGTAAAAAAACGCTTTAAGCATTTTTCAGACCGCCGCCAATTTTGGGAAGGCGTGTTCGACTCATCTGTCGTGAGTAAAGTACAAACCGGCGATACCCAAGCCGCACAGCAGCAACTAGAGCAAATGCTCGATGCGAAAGCAGAACCTGAAGGCGAAGTATATGTAGTAGGTGCAGGTCCTGGCGATCCAGAGCTTTTAACACTTAAAGCACTGCAACTTATGCAACAAGCCGACGTCGTCGTTTATGACTTTTTAGTCTCTGACGAAATTATGGAATTAGTGCGCCGTGATGCTGACCTTATTTGTGTAGGTAAACGCTTAGGCGATCATAGTGTTGTTCAAGAAGATACCAACCAAATGCTGGTCGACCTTGCTAAACAAGGCAAAAAAGTGTGCCGCATTAAAGGTGGCGACCCGTTTATTTATGGTCGTGGTGGCGAAGAAGTACAAGTACTGGCTGCTAACAACGTAAATTATCAAATTGTACCGGGTATTACAGCTGCTGCAGGTTGTAGTGCTTATGCGGGTATTCCGCTTACGCATCGTGACCATGCACAAGCCATTCAATTTGTAACGGGCCACTGTAAAAAAGACGGTCAAGAACTTGATTGGCAATCACTGGCAAAAGCAAATCAAACGCTTGCTATTTACATGGGCGTAATTAAATCGCCGCACATACAAAGCGAGCTTTTAAAACATGGCCGCAAAGCCGACACCCCTGTTGCCATTATCGAAAACGGTACACGTAAAAATCAGCGTGTAGTAACAGGCCAATTAGGCGAACTTGCCGACTTAATTGAACGCAACAGCATTATATCGCCTGCACTACTCATTATTGGCGAAGTAGCCGCCCTGCACTCGCAACTAGCGTGGTTTGGGAAAAACGAGCAAACAAGCAGCTTTGCACAGCCGCTAACAGATGTATCAAATACATAACCGAATTTTAAATTTGTAACTTTTAATCATTTTAGTAGGACGACTAACAATGGCTTTAACTCACCTTCAGCAACTTGAAGCTGAAAGTATCAAAATCATGCGCGAAGTCGCCGCTGAGTTTGAGAACCCAGTAATGCTTTACTCTATTGGTAAAGATTCGTCGGTACTTTTGCACTTAGCGCGTAAAGCATTTTACCCTGCAAAAATTCCGTTTCCGTTATTACACGTAGACACCAACTGGAAGTTTCGTGAAATGATCGAGTTTCGCGACCGTATAGCTAAAGAATATGGCTTTGATCTACTGGTACACAAAAATCCAGAAGGCATTGAAATGGGTGTAGGCCCGTTTACGCATGGCTCGGGTAAACATACCGACATAATGAAAACCCAAGGCTTAAAACAAGCGCTAGATAAATACGGCTTTGATGCTGCATTTGGTGGCGCACGCCGCGACGAAGAAAAGTCACGCGCAAAGGAGCGTGTTTATTCGTTCCGCGACAAACACCACCGTTGGGACCCTAAAAACCAACGCCCAGAGCTTTGGAATACCTACAACAGCCAAGTTAATCCGGGTGAGAGCATTCGTGTTTTCCCATTATCTAACTGGACTGAGCTTGATATTTGGCAATACATTTATCAAGAAAACATCGAAATGGTGCCATTGTACCTAGCTAAAGATCGCCCAGTAGTTGAGCGCGACGGTACTTTGATTATGGTTGACGATGAGCGTATGCCTCTTAATGAAGGTGAAGTACCGCAAATGAAATCTGTACGTTTTCGTACATTAGGCTGCTACCCACTTACCGGTGCAGTTGAATCAACAGCCAGTACTTTAACCGAAATCATCGAAGAAATGCTGCTATCTACGTCATCTGAACGTGAAGGTCGTGTTATTGACCATGATTCAGCCGGCTCAATGGAGAAGAAAAAACGTGAGGGGTATTTTTAATGTCTAGCCAAAATAACGATACATTTAACGAAGTAAAAGAAATAGGCATAGACGCCTACCTAGCACGCCAACAAGACAAAAGCTTATTACGCATGCTTACTTGTGGCAGCGTAGATGACGGTAAATCAACATTGATTGGCCGCCTACTGCACGACAGCCACCAAATTTATGAAGATCAGCTAGCAGCTCTTCATAAAGATAACGAAAAAGTAGGTAACGCAGGTGAAGATCTTGACCTTGCTTTATTAGTTGATGGCCTACAAGCTGAGCGTGAGCAAGGCATTACGATTGACGTAGCGTACCGTTACTTTTCAACGGCTAAGCGTAAATTTATTATTGCCGACACACCTGGGCACGAGCAATACACGCGCAACATGGTAACGGGCGCATCAACAAGCGATGTCGCCATTATTTTGGTTGATGCGCGTTACGGCGTACAAGTACAAACTAAGCGCCATAGCTTTATTTGTGACTCGCTGGGCATTAAACAGTTTGTTGTTGCCGTTAATAAAATGGATATCGTTGATTTTGACGAAACCGTGTATGAAAAAATTAAGGCCGATTACCTTAAATTTGCTGAGCAACTTAACGTATCAAACATTAAGTTTGTGCCTATGTCGGCGCTTAAAGGCGACAACGTAGTAACACGCTCTGCACATACACCGTATTACACCGACAAGCCGCTACTAGAGTTATTAGAAGATTCGCCAGCAGCCGAAACAGATACAGGCTTTGAAGCGCGCCTACCGGTGCAATATGTCGTGCGTCCTAACTTAAACTTCCGTGGTTTTCAGGGCACACTGACATCGGGCAAGATGCACGTAGGCGATGCTATAAGAGTATTACCGTCGGGTAAAACATCAAGCATTAAAGAAATTGTTACCTTTGATGGCAACCTAGACAGCGCCGAAGCAGGCCAAGCAATTACCGTTACCCTAAATAACGAAATTGATATTAGCCGAGGGGATGTAATCGTACCTGCAAATTCAACGGCCGCTGTAACTAACCAGTTGCAAGCTAAAATTGTGTGGATGCATGAATCGCCATTAGTGTTAGGTAAAAGCTATAACCTAAAACTAGGTAGCAAAAACACCTCAGCTATTGTTAAAAAGATTGACTACACAATTGATGTAAACACGCTTGAGCACGGCACTAGCGACTCACTGCAGTTAAACGAAATTGCGATTGTAACGCTTGAACTAACCGAAACTATTTTGGCAGACGAGTACCACAGCAATCACGAAACAGGCTCGTTTATCCTAATCGATCGCTTATCAAACCTAACTGTTGCTGCCGGTATGATTGAGCAAGTACTGCAAAGCCAAACAAAGCAAAGTAACTTTAGCGAATTTGAAGTTGAATTTAACAGCTTAGTACGCAAGCACTTCCCGCATTGGCAAGCGCTTGATATTTCTAAGTTATAAGTTAACTTTAGCCTGTTAGGAATTTAAAAGCATGGTAGAACAGCTCGTTTTAACAGGCATTATGCTTACCTTAGTCGGGTGCCTTTTTGGCACCCGTATTAATCCAGCATGGCTATTTGTAAGCGCTATTGGCACCAGCTACTTAGCAGGGCTAATCGATCTTGAAAGTATGCTAGTTAACTACGCTAACCCGTCGCTTATCACTTTAGTACTATTGGTGTTAGTGTCGACCGCAATAGAAAAAACCACCCTAATTCAAAAGTTAGCGCAATCGCTATCTAAAGGTAGTTTAGTAAAATCTGTAACAAAATTGGGGTTATCAACCGCCTTTTTATCGTCGTTTACTAACAATACCGCCGTTGTTGCATCGCTTATTACCGCGATAAAAGACAACCCTAATCACTCCCCTTCAAAGCTATTATTACCGCTGTCGTACACTGCTATTTTGGGCGGCACTATTACGCTTATTGGTACATCAACCAACTTAATCGTCAATGGCTTTGCAGTTGATGCGGGCATGAAACCGCTAGGCTTTTTTGACTTTACCTTAGTGGGTTTAGGCGCGCTAAGCGTAGGCCTAATTACCATTTTAGTAATGCTTAAATACTTACCCGACAACGGTAAAAGCGACCAAGAAGTCGTGCCTTTTTACCTAGAAGGTAAAGTACAAGCAAGCTCCAAATTAATAGGCCAAACCGTAGAAGAAAACGGCCTGCGTGATTTAAAAGACTTATTCCTTGCTGAAATTATTCGCGACGAGAGCCGCATTTGCGCAGTCACTCCGCAGCAAATTATTCAAAAAGACGACGTGCTGCTGTTTGTAGGTGACATAAAATCGGTGCCATTACTTACCCGTTTCGACGGCCTAAAAGTAGTACACGAGAATCATCAAAAAGACATAGAACACTTAGTAGAAGTAGTCGTAAGTCAATCTTCAAAATTTATTGGTAAAACCGTAAAAGAAGCCCGCTTTAGAGAGCAGTTTCATGCTGCTGTTATTGCCATTCGCCGTGGACATGACCGCTTACAAGGCGGCCTTGGGCAAGTGCAATTACAAGCTGGCGACTCACTTATACTCGCACCAGGCAAAAACTTTTACACTTTGCCTAATTTAAAGCGCGAATTTGTGTATATTTCAGGGTTTGACTTACAAGCCCACCTTGCACCTAAGCAATCAAATATTGTGCTACTAAGCTTTGCCGCAGTACTGGGTTTAAGCATTATTGGCATAGTGCCGCTGGTTAAAGGCTTATTAGTATTACTGATTGGCTTAATGCTCAGCGGCACCATAAAACTTAACGAAGTAAAACGCCGTTTTCCTATCGAGTTATTGGTGGTTGTAGGTAGCGCCATTGGCCTTGCTAAATTAATGATAGGCACCGGACTTGCCGGGCAAATATCCGACGCCATGTTTATGGTACTTGGGGATTTTGGCCCGTACGGCGCGTTTATAGCTATATTTTTAATGACCGTATTATTTACCGAGCTTATAACTAACAACGCAGCTGCTGCCTTGTCGTTCCCTGTTGCTTACTCGCTCGCGGTTGGTTTTAATGTAGACCCACTACCGTTTATTATGGCGGTTGCCTTTGGCGCATCAGCTAGCTTTATATCGCCATTTGGGTATCAAACTAATCTAATGGTTTATAGCGCGGGTAACTATCGCTTAAAAGATTACATAGTGATGGGCTTACCCCTTTCTATTATTTATTCAATCACGGTATTAACCTTGATCCCGCTGGTATTTCCGTTTTAATACCTGCGCTCACAGCATAAGAGACTCTCACTATGGATGAAAATATAGTTTGGCATAACTACGCAACGACAAAAGCACAGCGTAGTGAGCAAAAAAAACATAAGCCCGCTATTTTATGGTTTACCGGCTTTTCAGGCTCTGGCAAAAGCACCGTAGCAAACGCACTAGAAGCGGCGCTTAACCAGCAAGGTACGCACACTTACCTGCTCGATGGCGACAACGTACGCCACGGTTTGTGTAAAGATCTAGGCTTTAGCGACGAAGACCGCATTGAAAACATACGCCGTGTAGGCGAAACCGCTAAATTAATGACCGATGCTGGCTTGTTAGTACTTACTGCGTTTATATCGCCTTTTAGAGCGGAGCGCGACATGGTGCGTAACTTAGTAGATGACGGCGAGTTTATTGAAGTATTTATCGATACCCCACTTGATGTATGCGAAAGCCGCGATCCAAAAGGCTTATACAAAAAAGCCCGCGCTGGAGAGATAAAACACTTCACAGGTATCGATTCAAACTACGAAGTGCCAAACAATCCAGAAATAATTTTAGATACAAGTAAAAACACCCTAGACCAATCGGTTACACAACTGATAACGTATCTAAAACAAAAGCACATAATATAGGTTAACCCCATGAATCAAACCGAACTGCTAGAAGAAACCCTCATCCTTGCCCGCAAAGCAGGCCAAGCGATAATGGGAATTTACGAAAAGGATTTTAACGTTGAGTACAAAGCCGATGAAAGCCCCGTAACCGACGCCGATTTAGCAGCTCATAAACTGATTGTGGCAGGGCTTCAACAGCTCACACCTGATATTCCAATACTCAGTGAAGAAAACGCCGACATAAGCTGGGATGTACGCCAAACGTGGAAAAGCTACTGGTTAGTTGATCCAATCGACGGCACTAAAGAATTTATTAAAAAGAACGGTGAATTTACCGTAAACATCGCCCTAATTAAAAACGGCATTCCTATTTTAGCCGTAGTAGATGCACCTGCCCTTGGCGTATCGTACTTAGCTGCCGAAGCCATTGGCGCATTTAAAGATAAAGGCGATGAGCGAATTGAGCTTAAAGTAACGACTAAACCTAACAAAGGGTTAATTCGAGTTGTAGGCAGCCGCTCGCACCCATCACCCGATTTAGCCGAGTTTGTAAAACGCTTTGATGAGGTTGAAATGGTGTCTAAAGGCAGCTCACTAAAGCTGTGTTTAGTAGCTGAGGGCAGCGCCGATATTTACCCGCGCTTAGGTCCAACTTGCGAATGGGATACAGGCGCAGGCCATGCAATCGCCGAAATAGCCGGTGCTAAAGTCACTAAGCTTGATGGCAGACCGCTTATTTATAACACTAAAGATGAGTACTTAAATCCGTATTTTGTAGTGAGTGCAATAGAAGAGTAAGGGTAGTTTTTAGTGGTTAGCTATCAGTTGTCAGCAAGACAAGTGATAGCTTTAACTACAATAGGACTTTATATTAACTATTGAATTTGAAGCTTTCTAGCATTTCTATCCTCTGCTTTAAACTCTCTAGATCAATCGAATTTCGAAACCCGTCAAAACTTTTTGTTAATTGTACTACATCATATGAATAGCTCTGTTCTTCTGTACTAGCACTTTCATCAGAACTTATATCTTCATGGTACTTTAGTGCTTCTCCAATATTACCGTGGTATCTATCATTTTTTGCTCCAATTAAAGAGCTTTCAATTACTGCGCACGCTCTAGAATCTATTGATTTCAAATTAGGGGTTATTGTATGAAGAACTTTAATCAGCTTTTCTGGTGTATCTCCTCCATTAATATACCCACTATAACTTTCGTAATAGTACTCTTTAGCAACAATCAAGAATGCTAACAAGTCAGGGTAAAGATATACATCTTCCGCTGTAGATTTAACTACTAAATTTACTTTCGCAAATAACTGCTCTACTTCCCTTAAAGACAGTTTTTTAGCTTTCGCCAATAATTTAAAGGTATTCTTTAAGTGATCTTTTTCGTATCTAAATGATTGGTATTGAGTTCTTTTTTGAAAGAAAATATCAAACTCAAATATTTTATAAAGCTGTTCAATAAATGCGTCTAAATCACTCTCAGGCAAAATATACTCAATATCAATAAACCGCCTAAGATAACCCATTGCTTCAAACCCTGCACCATAGACCCCTTTAACGCTATGAGACAGTTGAAGTTTGTCCATTGCAATTACAAATACAAGACCTTCAATATCTAAAAGATGTTTTATTCTCTCTAGTAACTCAATTGCATAAGTAGGTCTGCACCGATCCAATTCATCAATAATAATAAATAATTGGCTTGTAGCTCCATCTCCATTTTTTAAAGCTTTTGATACATTCTCTTTAAAAGAAGTAATAGCCTCTTTACTCTTTGTATAATCATCCAAAAAATCTTTAGATAATCCCTCCGTGAATTTGGCTGCTTCAGCTTCAATTATTTTTTCAGCGTCAATTATTCCAGCAGTAGCAAGCTTTACTAACACGGGTAAACCTTTTTTTAAAATTTGTGCACCTGCACTCTTTGCATTAACCCATGCTTTACTTTTCTCTTTATCTCCCTCAACAAGAGACTCTATTTTTTTATTAACCTCGCCCAGAAATGCTTGCAGTGGATCATTAACGAAATCAGTTTCCCAGGCACTAAAGTAAATTGCCGAACAATCATTTATTTGTAGGTTAGCTTTTAACATCTCCAAAAATGTAGTTTTACCTTGCCCCCAAGGAGCATTCACGGATAAAACAATCGGTGAGCTAATGTTTTTGAGGAGTGTAGTAAAGTTTTCGACATGAGGTTTTCGTCCAAGCTTGTCATTCTCAAAAGGGTCGTTTGGATCAATAATTATTTTATGTGATTTAAATTCCATTTATGTATTCTTCTCCGATTCCAGCATTGAAAGGTCAACTCAAAAAAACTAATCTTATATTCACATCAGAAAGCTCTAATGTAAACATTGCTTATCAATAGGGATGTGCAAGCAAGCTATGCGTTTTTATTACCTTCTCGATTACTACGTACCCCACTCAGAATAACTCCTTTAGGATCAGGTCTTGTTTTGAGTTTAGGGCGAAAATCAAAAAAGAATGTACCGATCCTATTCCTTCTACAACCCTTAACGATTTTGCTGGGCGATAAAAGCAAGCGAGTGCTGATTAAATAAGTCTGGGCGCTCCACATTACAGACATGGCCGCAATGGTGAATAGTTTGCAGTACGCTGTTTTTATGGCGTTTTACCATTTCTTTAACAGGGCCAAGGAACATATGATCTTCTTTGCCCATAATGTACAGAATGGGAATATCAATGTCTTTTTCTTTGAAGTATTGCATTAAAGGGTTTACATCCATGGCTAATTTAAACCATTTTATAAACTCTTTTTGGCACAAGCGTTTTGCTTCACGAACAAACAAAAGTCGAGATTCTTTATGGCGCTTTTTAGGCATCATAATAAAAGCAAATAAGCGATACAGCCACATATAAGGCAGGAAGTGTTTAAAAGTATTACCTAAATAAACCAATGTATTACTGCGAGTATTAAAACGAGTAACCGCTCCACCTAGCACCATGCTAGAAACATATTGCGGCGCAATTTCAGCAATATTTCGAATAATAATTGTGCCCAATGAAATGCCAACAAAGTGTGCGCTGGTGATATTGTTATGATCTAACACATCGATAATGTCTTTAGAGACATTATTAAATGAATAATTATTATCAACAAAGTTTTGTACTAAGTTATTCGATTTACCGTGACCACGAAGATCTAGCAGCAATACATTATATTCTTTTTTATAGGCTTTAAGCTGACGAAACCAAATTGCCGAACTACCACCTGCTCCATGGACAAATACAACCCATGTTTTACTGGTTTCGTGCGCAAAAGTAGTATGGAAGAGAATGTCTTTGCTCATTGCAGTTAGTGGCCTATTTACTTCGTTTGGCATATTCAATTGCAGGAAGTATAACGGAGTTTAATAAAAATCTCTTATGAAGTTGAGATCAATGGCTTCTACTTAACAGCTTTTGGGAGCAGATTCTGATTTTTAAATGCAAACCAATAAAAATGACCAGTCCCTATTTTTACGTTATGAAAACCGCCTATCTCGGCTTTGCTGCTCGCGTGACACTATAGCGTGTTGGGTTTCGCTGCGCTCAAACCAACCTACTTTAAAATTATAATGTGGTGCTGCCGCTTAAGGGTTTGCTCACTTTTACACCGCTGTTTCGTATTCATGACACTTACCCTTCAATTTGGTCTAATTAATTAGTCTACAAATCCTCTCAAAACATGAAATTTTTAGCTAAAAACTATATTCTTGCGCGCGATTATTATTTAAATAATGGATAAACACACACATGACAACATCTCAAGATGCAACGCTTTCAAATGCATCAACAACAGGTGCACACACACCTTCAAACACACCCACTTCTAAATGGAACCTGCACGATACGCAGTGGACTTTAAGCCTTTTTGGTACCGCCGTTGGTGCGGGTATTTTATTTTTACCTATTAACATTGGCATTGGCGGTTTTTGGCCGTTAATTATTTTGGCATGCTTAGCATTTCCAATGACCTTTTGTGCACACCGTGGATTAGCGCGTTTTGTACTTTCATCAAAAAATAAAGATGCCGATTTTACCGATGTAGTTGAAGAGCACTTTGGTGTGACTGCGGGGCGGTTAATTTCTTTATTATACTTTTTATCTATATTCCCAATTTTGCTTATTTACGGTGTGGGCTTAACTAATACCGTTGATAGCTTTATGGTTAATCAAATGGGGATGGAATCACCTTCTCGCGTGTTGCTTTCGGGTGTATTAGTTGCAGGTATGATTAGCTTAATGATGGGCGGCGAGCGCTTAATGCTGCGTGCCTTTGCTATTTTAGTTTACCCGCTTGTGGGTATATTGTTCTTTTTATCACTTTATTTAATCCCAAGCTGGCAAATGCCAGATATGACACTGCCTGAAATGGGCAGCTTTGGTAAAACGTTGTGGTTATCGATTCCTATTATTGTGTTTTCGTTTAGCCACGCAGCGGCTATCTCAAGCTTTGTAAACGTGCAACGCGGTCACTACGGTGAACAAGCTACACATAAGTCTGAGGCGATTTTAAAGCGCACTAGCTTACTACTTATTACCTTTGTACTGTTATTTGTGTTCTCTTGCGTGTTGTCGCTTACAGGCGAGCAAATGGCCGCTGCTAAAGCCGCTAACGTATCGGTTTTATCCTACCTTGCTAATATTACTGATAACTCGTTTATTGCCACACTTGGGCCGCTTGTTGCCTTTATTGCTATTACATCGTCGTTTTTGGGTCACTTTTTAGGGGCACGTGAGAGCTTTACGGGTTTAGTAACTAAACAAACAAGCTTAAGCGCAAAAGCGGCCGATAAAATTGGTGTGCTAATTATGTTTTTAGCTATTTGGTTTTGCGCTGTTAAAAACCCAAGTATTTTAGACATGATGGATCAGTTATCGGGCCCTATCATCGCAATGATCTTATTCATCATGCCAATGATTGCAGTTTATAAAGTGCCTGCACTTCATAAATACCGCAACCGATTAAGCACGCTATTTATATTAGCGGTTGGCTCACTTGCTGTATTTGCACTTATTTACAGCATGATTAATTAATACGCTATATATTCAAAAGCCCAGCTAATTTAATTAGCTGGGCTTTTTTAGCCATAAAAAAATGGCGCTCACTGAGCGCCATTTTTAATTTAATTCGTTGCTATTATTCTGTATCTGGCAGGTTACGGCCATAGAATATTTCTTGCATTTCGCGAGTCAGCTTAGAGCGGATCTCGTCTTCTTCTTCGTCCGATAACTCATCAGTAGAAAGGCCGAATAAATAGGTATTTAAGTCGGTTTCTTTTAACATCATTTTAGTATGGAACAGGTTTTCTTGATACACGTTCACGTCCATCATCTGGTACGCTTCTTTTGTATCTTCTGTCATGAAGTTTTGAATCGAGCTAATAGCATGATCAATGTAGTGCTTAACACCGTTTATGTCGCGGGTAAAACCACGTACGCGGTAGTCTATTGTTACTACGTCTGACTCAAGGCTATGAATTAAGAAGTTTAACGCTTTAAGTGGCGAAATAATGCCACAGGTAGATACTTCAATATCAGCACGGAATGTACAAATACCATCATCAGGGTGAGCTTCTGGGTATGTGTGTACACAAATATGGCTTTTATCTAGGTGTGCAACAACTGAATCAGGTAATGGGCCTGGTGCTTCGTCAGCATCGTAATTTTGCTGCTCTTCTACTGGTTCTTCTGAAACCAAAATAGTTACACTTGCACCTTGCGGTTCATAATCTTGGCGCGCTACATTTAAAATGTTAGCACCAATAATATCAACAACTTCACCTAAAATATCGGTTAGTCTATCTGCACTGTACTGCTCATCGATATATTCAATATATTCTTTACGTTGTTGCTCGGTCTTTGCGTAACAAATATCATAAATACTAAAGCTTAAACTTTTAGTTAAATTGTTAAAGCCATGAAGTTTAAGTTTATCGAAGGGTTTGTTCATAATAAACCAACCTATAAATTAGTGGGTTCTGCACCTGCAGAATGAAAAGTTCGCGGATTTTATACGAATTTTCCTCGTGGAAAAAGCGTTATTTTGCTTGATCTTGCACAACTTCGTGGCTATGCGTAATTTCTACTGTTTTATCAAGCATTAATGCAACCGAGCAATACTTTTCAGCAGAGAGTGAAACTGCACGTGCAAGGTGCTTTTCAGACACATTATTACCCTTAACAACAAAGTGTAAGTTGATTTTGGTAAACACGCGCGGTGCTGTTTCGGCGCGTTCTGCACTGAGTTGCACTTGTACGTCTGAAAAATCTTGTTTAGCTTTTTTTAAAATACTAACCACATCAACTGATGAGCAACAGCCAACTGACATTAAAACCATTTCCATTGGGCTTGGTGCTGCGCTATCGCTGCCGCCATCAAACACAACATTGTGGTTAGAATTAGAACGGCCAATAAACGTATCGCCTTCAACCCATTTTACATTTGCTTGCATTGTTATATCTCAAAAAAATATTTTCTTGATTGTAAGCAACTTAGCCGTAGTTGCAAATGAAAATGCAACGCAGGGCTATAAAATGGCTAAGATTGTTGTGCTAAAGCGCTATCAAAGAGGTTTTTTACTAAACCTGCAAATTCATCTATAAAGGCATGCTGTTCAACCGTGACAGGCTGTGAGGTGATGCTGCTGAGGACTTCTTCTAAATCGTAAACTATGCCATCAACTTCACGTACAATTTGACTACGCTGCTCTGTGTTGAGGTCTGTGTGCTGCTCGCAAATAAGCATCACATTTTGTGCAATAACGTCTTCGATTAATTCCATTACTGTTGGAGCGCCTGGTTTTATTTCGCCTGGCTTCTCAAACAATGCTAAATTTTGAGTTAGATACATGATCAAATCATCGTACCCTTGCCTATCTAAAACCATTATGCGAACCACCTAAATATATTTAATTATGCTGATTTAAGCAGAAAGAGTCGATAATTACTAGCCTTGTACGATAGCAATACAAAAAAAGCAGCCGAAGCTGCTTTTATAATGATTAAGTAGTATTACTGCTTAATCTATTTTTAAGCCTGGGCTTAGTGTTGCTGGCATCGCTACTTTTTCAAGCTCTACTGAAGCAACTGGGTATGCACAGTAATCAGCTGCGTAATACGCGCTTGCTCTGTGATTGCCCGATGCGCCAATACCACCAAATGGTGCTGCGCTTGACGCGCCAGTAATTGGGCGGTTCCAGTTAACAATACCAGCGCGAATACGACGTAAAAAATGGTCGTAATCTGCTGCACTATCACTTAATAAACCAGCCGATAAACCAAAGGTTGTATCGTTTGCTTTATCAATGGCTTGGTCAAAGTCGTCAAAGCGGAATACTTTTAAAAGTGGTCCAAAATGCTCTTCATCTGGGAAGTCACTAATATTTGTACACTCAATAATACCTGGTGTTACAAAGCCAGTATTAGCTGTGTGCTCAAGCTCTACTAATACTTGAGCGCCAAGCTCAACAAGCTCGTTTTGCGCTTTAACCATGCCAGCTGCTGCCGCTGATGAGATCATAGAGCCCATAAATGGCTGGTCTGCATCATCGTAGTTACCTACTTTAATCGCTTTAGTTGCAGTGATAAGGCGCTCTAAAATTACATCGCCTTTGCTACCTTTAGGTAAAAACAGTTTACGTGCACATGTACAACGCTGGCCGCTTGAGATAAACGCTGATTGAATAATATCGTGAACAACCGCTTTAGTGTCTTCAACGTCAGTAATAATAAGTGGATTATTACCACCCATTTCTAGCGCTAAAATTTTACCCGGTTGACCCGCAAACTGTTCATGTAAAATATGACCAGTACGCGAAGAACCCGTAAAGAACAAGCCATCAATCCCTTTGTGAGCAGCAAGGGCTTTACCCGTTTCTACTTCACCTTGAACAAGGTTGATTACACCGGCTGGTAAGCCTGCTTTTTCCCACAGTTTAAGCGTAAGCTCGGCAACTTTAGGAGTCAGTTCAGACGGTTTAAATACAACCGTGTTACCTGCTAAAAGCGCTGGCACAATGTGGCCATTAGGTAAGTGACCCGGAAAGTTATACGGACCAAATACGGCTACAACCCCATGTGGCTTATGACGAATCATCGCGCGGCCAAGTGGCATTGCGTTTTCTACGTCGCCAGTGCGCTCTAAAAATGCTTTTTCAGAAATGGCAATTTTACCAACCATAGCACCCGCTTCTGTGCGCGTTTCCCACAGTGGCTTACCTGTTTCTTGTGCGATAGTAATAGCGAGCTCTTCGCTGTTTTCTTTTAATTGCGCTGCGAATGCTTTAATTATTTCTAAACGCTCAGTAAAGCTTTTATCAGCCCATGCATAAAACGCTTCGCGCGCTGCATTTACTGCGGTGTCTACTTGCGCCGCAGTTGCTGATGATGCCTGCCAAATAACGTCGTTATTTGCAGGGTTTACTGAATTAAATTCTGTGCCTTGGCCTTGTGACCATTGACCATTAATAAATTGTGCAGGATGAGTCATATACTTTCTCCTAAATTAAATCGTGGTTGCACTAACAATATCGCCAGTTTGCAAATGCAATGCATCTGCTACTTCTTGCGATAAAATAAGGCTTTTTGCGCGCTCGTCAAATGTCATTGGTGCAACGGTTGCTCTAAAATCTTCAAGCTTTTCGTTAGCTAGTAACACCATGGTGTCGCCAGTCATTTCGCCAATTTCAACGTTAAAGTTATTTGCATTACGAATCGTCGCAATGTTATCTACTTTTGCTTCAACCGTTGGGCCGCCGTCAAAAATGTCTACATAGCCATTAAACGTAAAGCCTTCGCTTTTTAATAACTCGATTGCTGGGCGTGTGTTGTCGTGTACTTTACCTATTACGGCTTGCGCATCTTTACTTAGCAAATTTACATAAATTGGGTATTTAGGCATTAGTTCAGCAATGAAAACCTTTTGGCCAATACCTGTTAGGTAGTCGGCTGTTGGAAAATCCATTGAGAAAAAGTGCTCTTCAAGCCACTGCCAAAAAGGGCTACTGCCGTTTTCGTCAGACACACCGCGCATTTCTGCAATCACTGTTTGTGCAAAACGCTCTTGATGCTGCTTTATAAACATAAAGCGCGCTTTTGAAAGTAGCTTACCGTTACAATTTTTACGATAGCCATCTTTTAAAAACAATGTGCAAAGCTCTGTAGCGCCTGTGTAGTCGTTACATAGCGTTAAAATATCAACCGCTTTGTATACGTTTAATGTGCGCGAAGAGTGAATCACTTTACTTAAGTGATAATGATAAAATGCATCATCAAGCCCTACCGCAGCTTCAATTGCAGACGTACCTACAACATCACCGGTTTCGCTATCTTCAAGAACAAACAGGTAGCCTTCGTCACCGGGTTGTGACGTTTGCTTAGCAAATGAACTTACAGAATGGTCTATTTTCTTTTGCAATAGTTCTTCGTTTAATGGCAAAGACGTAAAACCATGCCCAGATTCGTGGGCAATTTTCAGTAATGCTGAGTAATCATTTTGCTGGATTGGGCGAAGGATCATCATGAGTCCGCTTGCTCCCTTATAAATAACGGTAAATAGGAATTGCAGGGCAAGCGGTGCTTGCCCTTAATTGGTTGGCTTAAGTCGCTTATGCGTTTACTACGCTTGCTACTGCTTTTTCAAAGCGTGCCATACCTTCGCGAATGTCCGCTTCAGGAATTACTAAAGATGGAGTGAAACGTACTACGTCTGCACCGGCAACTAGTGACATAAGGCCTTGCTCAGTACCTGCCACTAAAAACTCTTTTGCACGACCTTTGTATTGCTCGTTCACTACTGCACCAATTAATAAACCTTGGCCACGGATTTCGCTAAATACGTTGTATTTTTCGTTAACCGCGCTAAGTAGTTCATTAAATAATGCGGCTTTTTCTTTTACGCCAGCCAGTACGTCTGGGGTATTTACTGTATCAAATGCCGCTTCTGCAACAGCACAGGCAAGCGGGTTACCGCCATAAGTAGAACCATGTGTGCCTACTTTAAGGTGCTGTGCAATTTCAGTTGTTGTGATCATAGCGCCAATAGGAAAACCGCCGCCAAGTGCTTTAGCCGAAGTTAAAATATCAGGTACTACGTTTAAGCCTTGGTATGCATATAAATCGCCAGTACGACCAACACCTGTTTGAACTTCATCAAAAATAAGCAGTGCGTTATGTTTAGTACATAAATCGCGAACGCCTTGAGCAAACTCATCAGTTGGTGAAACAATACCGCCTTCACCTTGTAGAGGTTCCATCATTACGGCACATGTTTTATCGCTGATAAGTGCTTCAAATGCAGCAAGGTCATTGTAATCACAATGTACAATGTCGCCAGGCTTAGGACCAAAACCATCTGAATATGCAGCTTGGCCGCCAACAGTTACGGTAAAGAATGTACGACCGTGGAAACCTTTGTTGAACGCGATGATTTGTGATTTTTCTGCGCCAAACTTATCAAGTGCAAAACGACGCGCTAATTTAAGCGCGGCTTCGTTTGCTTCTGCGCCAGAGTTGGCAAAGTAAACTTTTTCAGCAAATGTCGCATCAACCATTTTTTTTGCTAGGCGAAGTGCCGGCTCATTGGTCATTACGTTAGATAGATGCCAGATTTTTTCGCCTTGCTCTTTTAATGCGCCTACTAATGCAGGGTGGCAATGGCCAAGACAGTTAACTGCAATACCACCAGCAAAGTCGATAAACTCTCGACCTTGTTGATCCCATACGCGAGAGCCTTCGCCTCGAACAGGAATTACGCTTGAAGGTGCGTAGTTAGGAACCATTACGTGATCAAATAATTCGCGATTGACTGTCATTTTATTTCCTCTTAATTGTGAGCAACACAAAACATCAAAATAGGTGTTTGGTTAATATTTGTAACCAACTTTATAGGCAAGATCAGTAACCTGATAATTGCGCAAAATTGCTTTGTGGTTCAATTTTCAGACGCACATTATTTCAGAATTACTTATATCTGTCTCGTTAAAAACTTTCATGTATCCCTTGAAAATAAAGGGCTAAAGATATTATTTCATAGATAGTGAATAACTATTTGCATAGCTATTTATGCTTATTTTTAGGCAACTAACCGCATGAGTACAGAGGCGCACACGCTTTAATCGGCAAATATGTAATATAACAATAAGGTGAGAATGAATGGTTAGTCGCAAAAAAATTAACAAAAAATTCAGATTTTTAGTCAATTTGAATAGCTAAATTGGTAAAATTACTCGATTGGAGGGTTTTTAGTTCCGTTTTAGTGAACTTAAAGTGCGAAAACCAGCTCAGAGCTTCATCAGGTTCAATAAGTTGATGTTCTTTTAAATTAAGATATTGAGAATAGCACCGTGCCTTTAGCATTACTTCTGTTAATGGCAGTAATGTATCGCCCTTATCTACCCCATTTACTAGCTGCTGCATTACCCCTTTGAACGGTAAATATTTAAAAGCCATTTTGTCTATTACCTTAGCGCTTACTTCTATCGATTTATTGCTAAGTAGAGTAGTTAAAAATAGCGGGTCGGGCTGAAGCTCTAATAATGCGGTGTGTAAATCTTTTTGGTTTTCATTTCGGGCTAGCTGTACTTTACGTTGCCATATTTGCTCAAACGTTTTTAAGTACAAGCGCACTAATGCAATTCGCCCTACATCTAAAAGCATACCAAGAGTAAATGCATGTACGTCATTTACATTATTAATTTGTGCAATTTTTTGCGCAGCAATGGCGTTTGCCATGGCACTGTCACGTAAACGACGCTTTAATAACGAAAATGGTTCGGTGCTATGTGGCATCCAATGGCGGGCAGCAAATGTAGGAATAACTAGCTGTAAGTTATCAAGGCCAATATAACGAAGGGCAAGCGATGGTTTATCTACTTTTACAGACGTGTTTTTACTACGTTGATTACGATAGTAAGGTAAATTAACGAGCGTTACTAACTCCCTACCCAACCAGCTTATATCATTAACCAATGGCTCTAAACGCCCTACCGACGCTGACTTTACCGCTAATATATCGAGTATATTGGCAATACCATCTTCAATACCTATGGTGCTATGAATTACGCCATCTATATCTTCGAGCTGCTTATATATAGCTGTTTCAATTGTTTTGTGCAGTTGCTCACTGGCTTGAGCGCGGTACTTATGATGTGCAGTACTGCTTTGCTGGCGTTTATTCTGTGCGGCCACTTCAACCTGCAGCAAGGTACGCTGCTTCATGGGTTCGCCGTAATCTATATCTAATGTATGAATGAAACCAATTTGCTGATGCGCAAAGCTGTGCCCAAGCAATAAGTCATGAGCTCGTTGGCTTAGTATTTTGGCAGTACGCTGCTGGGCTACAAGTTCAGTCATGACATCCATTAATAAAGTATAAAATGCTATGTGTATTATAACATTAGAAGCGAGTTAAAAAGTTATCAAGCAGTTCTAAGCCTTGAGCAGTTAAAATAGCTTCGGGATGAAACTGCACACCTTCGATAGCAAGTTCATTGTGTAACAACCCCATAATTTCGTCAAACTCGCCTTGCTCAGTTTGAGTCCATGCGGTTACTTCAAGCTCTTTAGGCAGAGTTTGCGCTTTAACCACTAAAGAATGATAACGACATACCGTTAACGGATTAGCTAAGCCTTTAAACACCCCTTTATTAGTATGAACTATGGGTGATGTTTTACCGTGCATTACTTTTTTAGCACGTATTACATCTCCACCTAAAGCTTGTGCGATAGTTTGATGCCCCAAGCAAATCCCTAAAATAGGATATTGCCCTTTTAGTTGCTCAACAACATTTAGTGAAATACCCGCTTCGTTAGGGGTGCATGGCCCTGGCGATAACACGATGTGCTGCGGGTTTAACTGTTTTATTTGTGCAATGCTTAGCTCATCATTACGTTTCACTAAAACGTCTTGATCTAAACGCTGAAAATATTGCACTAAGTTGTAAGTAAACGAATCGTAGTTGTCGATCATCAACAGCATTACACAACAGACCTTATAAATTATTGACCACTACTTTACACAAGTGGTACTAAGCGCTGCATTCTACCACTATTAATTAACCAACATAAATTAGCAAAAAGCGTTAAAAATTAACTCTTTTAGCTAAAATGCTTAAAAGCCTTTAGCGGGTATTGGTTTACTAAACTTTAACTCTGGTTAAGAGATTTACTAACGTATTGAATCATGATGATATTTAAATTTATTTTCTCTAGCCAGAGATTCCTTGCACCTTGAGCAATAATATCGAACCCTAAGCTTTTTACGATTAGTTAATACACCTACGTAGGCTGTATACCCCAACAATAAATTATTGACCTCTAAAGTACGTGCATTTATTGATCGCACTATTAAATACTTTGGTGAAATGCCTTACTGAGCAAAATAAACAGATTGTTTGTGCTACATCAAATTAGTGGCTCGATGGTTGAATTATATCTATGTAAGCCCCAGTGTATTATATGAAAGGCAGTAATTCACTTATACAACTCACTTACTTGTGAGCTCATTTATATCCTACTAAGGAGCGAATATGTTAGGCGAAGACCACTCATTAACAAACGACTTTCCAGAGTACTTAAAGACCATTGCCGAGTTAAATGAAAGCGATACTGAATTTGCAAAAAAAGCAGATAAGTACGACAAGCTAGATAAAGAGATTAGAGTGTTAGAGCTCAAAGATGCGCCCATAAGCGATGAGCAAATGCATCTATTAAAACACGAACGTACAGAATTAAAAGATTGGTTATACGAGCGCTTGCAGCAAGAGCAGTAATGCCACTAAAAAAAAGCTCACTGATGAGGTGAGCTCTTTAGATCAACAATGGGTATTTTCTCTAAAACTTTACAAAGCCACCCACAGGTTTCATAAATACACTGCTTGGGCCTGCAAAGGCTTGTGCAAACTCTTCTGATAATTGACTAAATACCGTTACTTTATCCATATCAACTACGCTTAAAAATAGTGGGCCACTTTCGCCCCAACCAGCAAGATGCGCTTTAGCAGCATCTTCATCTTGGTAACGCTCGTAAATATGTACATTGCGCTTGTCATCACTTACTGTCCACTCATACACTAAAGTGCCCGCTTCACTTTTAGCCAAAGTAACTAATTGTGCCATTACCAGTAAAAACTCATCGTATTTACCTTCTTTAATTTGGCCTTGTACTGTCCAGGTAACATGCTTTTTCATTATGCTTTACCTAATTTAAGCTGTGCTAAAATACTGTCTAACGTATCTACTAGTTGTTGATTTTTAGCATTATCAAGTGCATCAACATGAGGAGGCGCGAAGCGTCCTGTATCGTTATCAAAATACAGGCCTGCGGCATCTTTAAATTCATCACTAAGCGCTGCGCGACAAAAAATATCTGCGCCAATTTTTAAATCCCCACCATCTATACCGTAAGCGTCTTTTACCATTTTGCTTCCCAGTAACGATTTAGGGTTTACCGATACAACTAATGGCCCAATATCTTTAAGCTCAAGCCCTAAATGACGTGACCACATAGTAATAGCCAATTTACTTTGTGCATAAGCCGCACTATCAGAAAGTTCAGTGTTACCTATAAGTGCATTTAAGTTAACGCTTGATTGCGCAGCTGATGACACATTAACCACTCGCGAATCATGACCAAGGACAGGTAATAATAGTTTTGTAAGAAGATATGGCGCAATCGTGTTTACAACAAAGCGAGCATCAAGGCCGTCAATTGTTGTAGCATCAACTAATTGATAAACGCCTGCATTATTAATAAATACGTCGAGCTGGTTATTATTTTCGGCCATATCGGCTAATACATTTTTTGCCAAAGTTTGAACTTGGCTCATATCGCTTAAATCAGCAATATAAGTATGTGTACTTGCATTTGGGTATTGCTCGGTTAAAGCTACTTGTAGCGCATTGAGCTTTGCTTGGCTGCGGCCATGTAATAATACGGTGTGACCTTGTGCTAATAACATCTTTGCAGTTTCTAGCCCAATGCCATCGGTTGCGCCGGTAAGTAAAATTGTTTTGTTCATGTTGATCTCTCCTTACTTTATTTTCGCTATATTAGCACCCCGACTTACTGCTGATAATTAGGCCAATAGTTGAATCAGTTTATAGAATTAATTGATAAAGCTAAGCCTATGTTAGTTAATATAAAAGTATTCCTTTAAAAGGCAGATGAGTGTTTAAGCTGAATATTTTTTATGCTTTTATTTGAATTACTCAGCAATCATAACTATTGTTTTTAAACCACCTTAATAGTAGTATTTATCATATAAATACACTTTTCGAGAAATAACATGAAAGTTTTAGTTACTGGCGGCATGGGTTACATAGGTAGCCACACATGTATTGCATTGCATGAAGCAGGTATTACGCCTGTTATTTATGATAACTTGTCTAATGCAAGTGCGCGGGTACTTGACCAACTCGAAAAGATTACGGGTACTCGGTTTGAGTTTATTTTGGGCGACATTCAAGACGAGCAACAGTTTAAGCTCGCTCTAAAACACACTAAAGCCGAAGCTGTTTTTCACTTTGCAGCTTTAAAAGCCGTTGGCGAATCTACCGAGCAACCGCTGCGTTATTATCAAAATAACGTGTCGGGCACATTAAGCATGCTACAAAACATGCAAGATGAAGGCGTTAACCATATTATATTTAGCTCATCGGCTACAGTATACGGCGAGCCAGACTACCTCCCTATTGACGAAAAGCACCCTATACGCGCAACGAACCCTTATGGTTGGACTAAAGTCATGGTTGAACAAGCCATGCAAGACGTATGTAATGCCAACAGTCAATTTATGGGTATTGCGCTTCGTTACTTTAACCCAGTAGGTGCACACCCAAGTGGTTTATTAGGTGAAAGTCCTAATGGTATTCCTAATAACTTAATGCCATTTATTGCCCAAACTGCAGTAGGTAAACGTGACGTGGTTAATATTTTTGGTGACGACTACGACACCGAAGATGGCACAGGTGTGCGCGACTATATTCATGTTTTAGATTTAGCTAAAGGTCATGTTGCGGCATTTATGCAGCATAAAACAGATACCGCATTTCATGCTTACAACTTAGGCACAGGGCAAGGTTATTCTGTGCTTGATATGATCAACGCATTTAGCGCATCAGCCAATAAAGATATTCCGTATAAGATTGCACCGCGCCGAGCAGGTGATATTGCCTGTAACTACGCCGATGCTACAAAAGCGCAAAACACACTTAACTGGTACGCAGAACTAACACTTAGCGACATGACAAACGACACATGGCGCTGGCAAACTAATTACCCAAGTGGGTTGGAGAGTTAACATGGCTTTATTAGAAAGTACTCACAGACGTAAAAACCCGCTAACGGGTCGTTGGGTATTAGTGTCACCACATCGTAATAACCGCCCATGGTTAGGCGCAACAGAAGCCGTTAACGAAAACGTATTACCAAAACACGATGAAAGCTGCCCACTTTGCCCAAGTAATACCCGTGCAAATGGCGACAGTAACCCAGATTATAAATACACACACGTATTTAGAAATGACTTTGGTGCATTAACGCCTAATGCCAGCGAGCAATTACAAAGCTTAGAGTCAGACAGTGATTTATTTATTGCCGACGAAGCCAGTGGCGAATGCCGCGTAATTTGTTTTTCTCCAGAGCATAATAAAACACTACCAGAGCTTAGCCAAAACGCATTGCACGAAGTAGTGAAAACCTGGAAACAAAATTACACAGAGCTTGCACAGCAGTACGAATGCGTACAAGTTTTTGAAAATAAAGGCGAGATAATGGGTTGTTCGCAACCTCATCCTCACGGCCAAGTATGGGCCCACTCGCATTTATCAACCGAAATAGAAGCCGAAGATACCCAGCAGCTTGCTTATTATAAAAAGCATGGTACAGCTATGCTTGCCGATTACGCACAAAAAGAGCAAGCAGATCAAACACGTGTTGTATTTGAAAACGAACATTGGCTTGTTGTTGTGCCATTTTGGGCTGCGTGGCCGTTTGAAACAATGCTAGTAACTAAAGATAATATTCAAAACTTTAGCCAGCTAAACGATGTCCAAACCGACTCTTTGGCACAGGCACTTAAAGTATTAACCACTAAGTACGACAACGTATTTAATTGCAGCTTCCCATACTCAATGGGGTGGCACAATGCACCGGCTAACAGAGGCTCTGATGAGCAACATTGGCGTTTGCATGCCCATTTTTATCCGCCGCTACTTCGCTCTGCTACTGTTAAAAAACACATGGTAGGCTACGAAATGCTAGGCGAAAGCCAGCGCGATTTAAGCGCAGAAACCGCTGCTTCTATTTTAAAAGCAGCCAGTACAACACACTATAAAGATACAGCAGGACACACAGATGAAGCTTAACGAATTCCAACAACAATTTTTGTCACTGTATGGCGCGCCTGCTCAAGGTATTGCAGCAGCACCGGGGCGTGTAAACCTTATTGGCGAATTTACCGACTACAACGACGGTTTTGTTTTACCGTGTTCGTTAGAGTTTCGTACCCAAGTGATGTTTAAAGAGCGCGACGACAATATTATTACTGTGCATTCTTTAAATTACCCAGGCGAAAAAGACAGCTTTAGTGTTGATGAAGAAATCACTGAAGGCCAGTCGCAATGGGGTAACTACATTCGTGCTGTTACTTATGTTCTTAAAAGAGCGGGCTACACACTGCGTGGTGCCGACGTACTAATTGACAGCAACTTACCGCAAGGTAGTGGCTTGTCGTCATCGGCCGCACTAGAAGTTGCTGTAGGCGGTATGTTTAACCATATTGCACAGCTTGGTTTACCGCCAGAGCAAATTGCGCTATTTGGCCAAGAAGCCGAAAACGACTTTATGCATTGCCAATGCGGCATTATGGATCAGCTTATTTCAGCTAAAGGCGAGAACGGTCATGCACTATTAATCGACTGTGAAAACCTCGCAACCAAATCAGTTAAAGTTCCTGATGATTTAAATATTGTTATTGTTAATTCAAACTACCCGCGTAAGTTGGTTGATAGCGAATACAACCAGCGCCGCATTGACTGCGAACAAGCTGCTGTAAAAATGGGTGTAGAAACACTTCGCCAAGCCACCATGGCTGGCCTGCAAGCAGTAAAAGCGACATTAAGCGAAAACGAATATAAACGTGCACACCACGTAATTAGCGAAAACGACCGTGTAATTGCAGCAACTACTGCACTACAAAATAACGATATGGATGCACTTCGTACGCTAATGGCTGCATCGCATCAATCACTTAAACACGACTTTGAAGTAACCGTACCTGCAACCGATGGCTTAGTAGAAATTTGTAAAGAAGCGATGGGCGAGCGTGGCGCAGTTCGTATGACAGGGGGTGGTTTTGGTGGCGCAATTGTATGTTTATGTCGTGATGCGGAAGTACCACTAATTAAAGCAGCGGTAGAAAAGCATTACTTTGAACGCTTTAATTTAAATGCTGATATTTACGTATGTTCAGCGGGTTCAGGATTACAAATTACGTCTTTTTAAATAAACTTAAGGAATAAGCATGGCAAAGGTTAATTGGGGAATTATTGGGTGTGGCAATATAGCTCACACCTTTGCTACAAGCATTGCGCATTGCAGTGATGCACAGCTTATTGGCGCGGCATCAACGAGTATACAGCGCGCTAAAGAATTTGCCACACCGTACAATATTCAAGGCTATGAAAGCTATCAAGCTCTTATGCAATGCCCAAATATAGATGCTATTTATATTGCCAATACCCACGATCAACACTTTAAAACGATAGCCCAATGCTTAAAACACAATAAGCACGTGCTAAGCGAAAAACCAATCACCGTTAATGCTAAGCAGTTGCAAAGTCTCACTGAGCTTGCCAAGCAACAAAACTGCTTTTTAATGGAAGGCGTTTGGATGCGGTTTTTACCAGCCATAGTAAAATTACAACAGCTCCTAAGTGAAGGTGTTATTGGTAATGTGCACAGTGTTAATGCCAACTTTAGTTTACCTGGCAGCTTTGCCGACACTCACCGATTAATGAACCCTGTAACAGCGGGTGGCGCCCTGCTCGATTTAGGTATTTACCCTATTTCGATTGCTGATGTGGTATTTAATAAAGCCCCTGAACACATCAAATCCTTTGTACATAAAAGCACAACCGGTATTGATGAGCGAAGCACTGCTTTAGTTGATTACGGTAACGGGCAATTTGCATCTCTTGCCAGCGCATTACAACAAAGTGGCCCAACAGAAGCATGTATTAATGGTGAGCTTGGCTATATTCGAATACCTCAGTTTGTAGGTGCACAAACGCTAGAGCTACACATAAAAGACCAAGACCCTCAGTACTTTGAATACAACTTTAGTGACGATGAAAACTTTAAGTTTGAAATTGCACATGTCACGCAGTGTATATTACAAAAACAAACTCAAAGCAGCGTGTTGCCCCTCAGTACTAGCTTACGAGTTATGAACATAATGGATACCTTGCGAGCACAGTGGCAGCTGCAATACAGCAATGCCGTCGAGTCGGCTGAACTGACTAATTAAAAAATAAAAATACACAACAAGGACACACAATGACACACACACTCAAGGCGCTTTCAAAAGCCATATTACTTGCAACGTGCAGTTTATCTGCCAGTGTAGCTGTTGCTGAATCTAATAAACCAGAGCAGCTATACCCGCCAATCACTAGCGAAGTACTGCCAGAGCTTGCAGCTAAAGGTAGCTACAATGTAGGTGTGCAAACACTTGATTTAGTTAACCCTGCGCAATTTGACCCCGCTACACAAGGTCAAAAAGATCGTCCTTTAAAAGTAGAGGTGTGGTATCCGGCTGCAAATACAGCAAAAGCGCCACTTAGCAGCTACACAGATGAAACTCGCTCAGGTAAAGAGTTTACTTTGCAAGCCGATGCAATGCGTGATGTCGCCATTAATAATAAAGAGCACTACCCTGTGATAGTGCTTTCGCACGGTTATACCGGTTACCGTACAATTATGTACTACCTTGGCGAGCATTTAGCGTCGCACGGTTACATTGTGGTAGCTATTGACCATACTGACTCAACCAATGCCGATGTTGATTTTAAAAACGCACCGTTCTCTGGCTTTTTTAGCACGCTTATAAATCGCTCACGCGATCAGCAGTTTGTAATTAATTACTTTAATGAGCAAAACAACTTTGCCAGCAAGCAGATAGATAACAAAAGCGCAGGTGTAATTGGTTACTCAATGGGTGGCTATGGCGCGGTAAATACGATAGGTGGTTGTTACGCTTTTAATGAGCAAACTACGGCTATGTTTACGGGTATGAAAGACCCAGCTCAAATTAAAAAAGTACAGCAATTACTAAACAGCTGCGCTGGTGGACAATACCAAAACCCAAAAATAGACCCTCGTATAAAAGCGATGGTGGCCTTTGCACCGTGGGGCGGACAGCACGCTATATTTGATGCCAAAGCAATGGCAAATATTAAAGTACCTTCGCTTTATGTAGCCGGTAACTTAGATGACATTTCAGGCTATGAAGGCATTAAAAGTCTTTATGAACAAACAGGCAGCAAATATAAGTACATGCTTACTTACAAAAATGCACGCCATAATATTGCACCACACCCAGCCCCTGCTATTGCACAAAGCAGCAGTGAGCTAGATATAGGCCATTACTACGAGCCTTCGTGGTCTATGCGCACACTAAACGAGACCAACAAACACTTTGTACTTGCCATGATGGATTGCCACGTAAAAGGCATAGCCAGCGAGTGTAAATACTTAGATTTACCACAAAACGGCGACCAAGCTGTTGTTGATGGTAAGCCGCTGCCACAGTGGCGCGGGTTTGATAATCGCTTTTCTACCGGTATGGATTGGCAACAAGCTAAACCTCACACCAAGTAATAATAAGCTTTAAGCGGTTATTTTAATCAATAGCCGCATACGCCCTTAAAATAATGCAAAAATAAAACGCCTTTTATATAAAAGAGTTACCAGCAAATATCAGCGTGTTTATTTTTTAATCTGCTATTTTAAGAAAAAACCATTGCCATTAACTTCGGTTAAAGGCAATCTAGTCATATATAAGATAAGATAAATAACACAAATATCATGTCCAAATACATACTCTCAATTGATCAAGGAACCACAAGCTCTCGGGCCATCTTGTTTACAAAAGATGCAGACGTTTTTGGTACAGCACAACAAGAATTTTCGCAGCATTTTCCACAAAATGGTTGGGTAGAACACGACCCTAACGATATTTGGCAAACAGTGCTTAGCACTAGTCGCGAAGTGTTAACTAAAAACGATGTAAAGCCTGAAGAAATTATTGCCATTGGTATCACCAATCAGCGCGAAACCACTTTGGTATGGAACAAAAAAACAGGCAAAACAATTTATAACGCTATTGTATGGCAAGACCGTCGCACCAGTGACTATTGCGAAAGCCTAACAACTGATGAGCTTTGCCAAACAATAAGCGATAAAACAGGCTTATTACTCGACCCTTATTTTTCGGCCACTAAAGTTCGTTGGATTTTAGATAACGTTGAAGGCGCACGCGAACAAGCCCTTGCAGGCGAACTCGCCTTCGGTACGGTTGACACTTACCTACTTTGGCAGCTAACTGGCGGTAAAGAGCACCGAACCGATGCAACCAATGCATCGCGCACCATGTTATTTAATATTCATACCCAGCAGTGGGATCAAGAGCTTTTAGAGTTATTCGATATTCCAGAATCTATGCTGCCAGAAGTAATGGATTCAGCTGACGAGTTTGGTTCAACCAGCGCTGACATTTTTGGCGCGCCAATTCGTGTTTGTGGTATTGCAGGCGATCAACAAGCTGCGCTTGTAGGACACGCATGTTTTGAACAAGGCATGGCTAAAAGTACTTACGGTACTGGCTGTTTTTTAATGCTTAACACTGGCGAAAAAGCACTGACCTCAGAAAACCGCTTACTGACCACTGTTGCTTATAGATTAAACGGCAAGCCAACTTACGCCATTGAAGGCAGTATATTTATGGCTGGCGCAACTATGCAGTGGATTGTTGAAGGCTTAAAACTACTTAGCCATGCTGGCGAAAGTGAGTCGATGGTTAAAGATGTACCGCTCGATCATGGTGTATTTTTAGTGCCTTCGTTTACTGGTTTAGGCGCTCCTTATTGGGACCCTAATGCACGTGGCGCTATTTTAGGGCTAACACGCGACTCTGGTATTAGCACTATTGTTGCTGCAGCGCTGCAATCAGTTGGCTACCAGACCAAAGATTTACAAAAAGCGATGGAGCGTGATGGCCTTCGCCCAAGTGTGCTTCGTGTAGATGGCGGTATGGTAAAAAATAATTGGGTTATGACCTTTTTATCAAATATTTTAGGTGCAACAGTTGAGCGACCAACAGTGACCGAAACCACCTCTTTAGGGGTCGCTTATTTAGCAGGCTTGCAAGCAGGTGTGTACGAGTCAACTGAACAGTTATCTAAAATGTGGACATGCGACCGTCGCTTTGAGCCCACCATGAGTGCCGACGAGCGTAACGATCTATACGCAAAATGGCAGCACTGCGTAGCTCAAGTGTGCTTAACGAATAAAAACTGCCCGCAGTAAATACTAAGTGGTTAAGGCCAGTACTTTAGCCACTTTGCTTTTTTAACTTAGCTAAATGCTAGATTTAAAAGGCATGTTTTACTGCTTTAAATTGAAAATGGATTGGCGTCAAAATTAACGAATAAAAAACTGGGTTTTCTATTGTCAAATGAAAACAGCAGCTTTATGATGTTTATGTCTTATTTATATTACAAATAAAAAGGTTAGCTCGGTGGAATTAGCAGATAACGAATATGACTTACTAGTCATCGGTGGCGGTGTAAACGGCACTGGAATAGCAGCTGATGCAGCTGGCAGAGGGTTAAAAGTTCTATTGTGCGAACAATCAGACCTTGCCTGTGCAACATCTTCAAACAGTTCTAAGCTGATCCACGGCGGTCTGCGCTACCTTGAGCATTACGAATTTAGATTAGTAAAAGAAGCGCTAGCAGAGCGTGAAGTGCTACTTAAAAACGCACCTCATATTATGTGGCCGCTAACCTTTAGATTGCCGCATCAAAAACACCTCCGCCCTGCGTGGATGATTCGTATTGGCTTGTTTATGTATGACAACCTAGCAAAACGCGAAACACTAGCGGGTTCTCGAAGCATTAAATTTGGTGAAAATAGCGTTTTAGAACCCTCTATTACTAAAGGTTTTGAATACTCAGATGGCTGGGTTGATGACTCTCGCCTAGTCGTTTTAAACGCCCTAGCAGCGCAGCAAAAAGGTGCTGTTATTACCACGCAAACTAAGTGTGTACATGCTAAACGTGAGCAAGGTAAATGGCAGGTAACGCTTGAGCAGCAAAAGAGTAAAGCTAAATACACCATTTCTGCCAAAGGGATTGTTAATGCTGCGGGTCCTTGGGTTGCTAAATTATTTGACGAAGCACTAACAGAAAAATCACCACAAAATATTCGCCTTGTAAAAGGTAGCCACATTGTAGTGCCTCGTATTCACGATGAAAAACAAGCTTATATTTTACAAAATAAAGATCAGCGTATTGTGTTTGTTATTCCGTTTGAAGATGACTTCTCACTTATTGGCACAACCGATGTAGAACACAAAGGTGAAGCACAAGACGTTAAAATTAGTGATGAAGAAATTGATTACTTAATTGATATTACTAATACCTACTTTAAACAACCGATTAAACGCGAAGACATAGTACATACCTTTTCTGGTGTACGCCCATTACTTGATGACGAATCAGTTAATGCACAAGCCGTTACTCGCGATTATAAATTAGAGCTTTCGAGTGATGCTAAGCAAACACCACTATTGAGTGTGTTTGGTGGAAAAATTACTACTTATCGTAAACTTGCCGAAGCTGCGGTTAATAAGCTTGAAGATTTTTATCCGCAAATGAGCAATGCGTGGACCAAACATAGTCCGCTCCCTGGTGGTGATTTTAGCTCTGTAGAAGCACTTAAATCAGAGTTAAAAACAAAATACGAATGGCTACCTGAAATAACACTTAAACGCTTTGTACGCACTTATGGTACTCGTGCTAAACATATTTTAGGTAGTGCAACTGGGCTGAGTGATTTAGGCCAGGATTTTGGCCATGGTTTATTTGCAGCAGAAGTAGATTACTTGCTAAATGAAGAGTGGGCAGAAAACGCATACAATATTTTATGGCGCCGCAGTAAATTAGGACTACGTTTTAATGAGGCGCAAGTTGCTGCGCTTAATGATTATATTGAGCATAACCAAGCAGCTAAAAGCGCTTAATTATTCAGTTATAATAGCTTCCTGTTAACCCCTTTATAATTTAACCGTTATAAAGGGGTTTATTTTTTTGACTCTAAATTAAATAAATAATTAAAGCCACTAAGCGTCGCTGTTTTAATATCAAACTCAACACACTTCACACCTATTTGGTTAAGCGCCGTAGTAAAACACTTATTCAGCTGCTTTGTGCCAATCACCACAACTTGTGTATCACTTAATAATTGCCATTCACTAGCGTGGCGAGCTGCTCGTACATCGCTGCCAATTAATACACCCGACAAATAGGCTTTAGCTTGTACTGGCGTTAACTCCTTTGAAAGCTGGCGGGTACGCACACTAAAAATACCATGTGCCAAGTTACCGCTATCACTACCTAAAGTTAGCTCACAGCCTTGCTCAAATGCTTTAAAGTCAAACTCACCTTCTGCACAGTCGTTAGGAATTAAAACACTTTGATGACATAACAAATCATATAACTCACCGGTCATGGCTGTTTTAAAGCAAATGATTTCGCCATTGTTTATAAGCACCCATTTGGTATGTGTGCCAGGCAAACAGAGTAATATTTTACCTTGTTGATACTCTGGGTTTTGCTTTAAAAACCCTAAAATTTGCAGCTCTTCACCGCGCATTACATCAAACAAGCCATTTTGCAGCGTACACTTTGTGCCAGGTAACGCTTTAATAATATGTCCATCGCAATCAAAGCTAACAGCAGCATTAAGTAACCCTTCGGGATTAATTGGGCATTCTAAATAAGGTGTTTCGTGCCAGCCGATGCTTGAGGTGATTTGTCCTGCAATATATATAGGTAAGCTGCCATATTCTTGCTTCCACACCGCAATGGTGTCGATTAGGGTTTGCTCAAAATTTTGATTTGCCTTAACAACGCCAGGGCCATCACGTTGTGCTAATAGTTTAAGTGTTGATTGCGCTCGTACTTCGCACAAATAAGCGCGTAAATGGCTCGTGCCCCAGTCAACAGCAATAAAAAGAAATGAAGTAGCCAAGCTTTAAAGCCTCCCACCGTCAATTTTAATACTTTGCCCGGTGATCATACTGCTTTCATTGGCGGCTAAAAAGAGTGCCAAATTAGCAACATCTTCAGGAGTTACTAATTTTTTAAGCGCCATGGCTTCCATCCACTTAACTTGCTCTTCTTCGGTAAACCAGCTTGCTAGTTGACGGTCGGTAGCCACCCACCCTGGTAAAATAGCGTTAACGCGAATACCAAACTCGCCGTAATCGCGAGCCAGTGCCTTAGTCATACCAATTAGGCCTGCTTTTGCGGTTACATAGCCTGCCATTTGAGGTTGCCCCATAATAGCGTTAATAGAACTAAAGTTAATGATACTGCCCGCTCCATCGCCCTTCATAAAAGACATAGCAACTTGAGATGCAAAAAATGCAGGGTTTAAGTTTATTTGTAAGCACTGATCCCAGTCTTGCACTGTAACGTCTTCGCTTGCTTGACGGCGATCGTTCGCTACATTATTAACTAGTACATTAATGGCACCAAAAGCGGCGCATGCATCCACAAGTGATTGCTGAAGTGCATGAGAGTCAGTTACATCAACTTGCCTATACCATAGTTTTGCATTGGGTAAATCACGAATAAGCGATTGCGCTGCCTTATCATCAATATCTATAAATGCTACTTTTGCATTTTGGTTTACAAAGGATTTAACCATTGCTCTACCAATGCCTGATGCACCGCCTGTAATAAAAATAACTTTACCAGAAAGACTATGATATTGAGCTAGGGTGTTCAAATTCAACTCTCCATACAGCGCATTTTCAATTTTATTTAAACCCTTTATAAACTTACATTTACAGTATAAAGAGCCAAACTAAGTCGTTATTGCTGTGTTAAAATATTTAGCTAATTAAAAGTTTATATCATATCCTTAAGTACATTAATATGATATATGATATATAATAAAGCAATATATCAACTCGGAATCCTGCGCAATGAAAAGCCAACCCCGTCAAAATTTAACACAACAATTAACCCACGATTTGGGTTTTGCTATTGTGCGTGGTGTTTACCCTGTAAGCGAAGGCCTGCCTTCTGAAGCCGATTTATGTATAAAGTATGATGTAAGTCGCAGCGCTACCCGCGAAGCGGTAAAAATGCTCTCTGCTAAAGGGTTAATTTCATCGCGTCCTAAGCAAGGTATTCGTGTATTACCTGAAAGTAGCTGGAACATGTTTGATACCGACGTACTACGTTGGATTTTAAGCAGTAAGCCATCACTGTCGTTATTAAAAGAGTTTACTCAAGTACGCGTAGCCCTTGAACCACAAGCGGCCGCTCTTGCAGCACTAAATGCAACTGCTGAACAACTCGCTGATATAGATAGTGCCTTAGCCCGTATGGCTGAAGCAGACGAAGGCTTAGACGACCCATTAGAAGCCGACATTGCTTTTCATACCAGCATATTAGTGGCCAGTAACAATCGCTTTTTTGTGCAGTTAACTGAGTTTATTAGTACAGCCCTTAGAGTAAGTATTCGTTATACAAACCACATTAAAGGTGTACCGGGCGCAGATGTTGCTAAGCACGCTGATATTTTAGAGACTATAAAGTCACGCGATCCTGAGCGCGCTAAAAAAGCAGTAGAAACAATTTTAGAAGAAGCACTACAGTTAATTGAATCTAAATTAGTGTAATGTTAGTTCAACATATTATATAAATATTGAGTCCATCGAATTTACTCTTTGCAGTATATTTTATGGACTTTTTTATTGCCTATAAAACTTAAATTACAGGCATTAAAAAATCCGATATCAGTCTCCTGATATCGGATTTTCAATTATTTAAATCAGCTTAATAACTCGGGTTATTAACTAAGATAAAACGCCTTTTTACAGACTAGAATTACAATCCTAATTTCTTCTCAAGATAGTGGATGTTAGTACCACCATTTTGGAAGTTTTCATCTGCAAGAATTCTCTTATGCAAAGGAGTATTAGTTTTAATTCCGTCAATTACTAGCTCGTTAAGTGCATTGCGCGCGCGGGCAATAGCTACGTCACGGTTTTCACCGTAAGTAATTAACTTACCAATCATTGAATCGTAATGTGGTGGAACCGTATAGTCAGCGTAAATATGGCTGTCCCAACGAATACCTAAGCCACCAGCAGGATGGAAACGTGTAATTTTACCCGGTGAAGGGATAAACGTTTCAGGGTCTTCAGCATTAATACGACACTCAATGGCATGACCACGAATAACAACGTCGTCTTGCGTGAATGATAATGGTTGACCCGCAGCAATTTTTAACTGCTCTTTGATTAAATCAATACCAGTAACCATTTCAGTTACAGGGTGTTCAACCTGAATACGTGTATTCATTTCGATGAAGTAAAACTCGCCGTTTTCGTATAAAAACTCAAACGTACCTGCACCGCGGTAACCGATTTCGATACATGCACGTGTACAGCGTTCACCAATAAATTTACGTGTTTCTGCAGTAATACCTGGCGCTGGTGCTTCTTCAACTACTTTTTGGTGACGACGTTGCATAGAACAATCACGTTCACCTAAATGTACTGCATTACCTTGGCCATCTGCTAATACTTGAACTTCGATATGGCGTGGGTTTTCAAGGAATTTCTCCATGTAAACCATGCTATTACCAAAGAACTGCTTAGCTTCTTGCTGTGTTAATGCAATTGAATCAATAAGTTCAGATTCGCTACGAACAACACGCATACCACGACCACCACCGCCACCAGCGGCTTTGATGATTACCGGGTAACCGATTCGTTTAGCGATTTGCATGTTACGTTCTTTATCATCTGATACCGGACCATCAGACCCTGGTACACATGGAACGCCTGCTTTACGCATTGCTGAAATAGCAGAAACTTTATCACCCATAAGGCGAATAGTGTCACCTTTTGGACCAATAAATACAAAACCACTTTGCTCAACTTGGTCGGCAAAATCAGCGTTTTCTGCAAGGAAACCGTAACCTGGATGAATCGCTACAGCGTCAGTTATTTCAGCCGCAGCAATAATGCGCGGGATATCTAAATAACTTTCAGTTGCTGATGGTCTACCAATACAGATGGTTTCATCTGCAAGCAATACATGCTTAAGATCGCGATCCGCCGTTGAATGCACAGCAACCGTTTTGATCCCAAGCTCTTTGCAGGCGCGCAATATACGAAGTGCAATTTCACCTCGGTTTGCAATGACTACTTTATCTAACATTAGAGTTGGCCTTTTAGGTTACGCTATTATTCAATGATGAATAGAGGTTGATCAAATTCTATTGGCTCGCCATTTTCAGCTAAGATAGCTCTTACTGTACCGGCTTTATCTGACTCAATTTGGTTCATCATTTTCATAGCTTCGATAATACAAAGCGTATCGCCAACTTTAACTTGCTGACCAACTTCTACATACGCTGGAGCTTCAGGAGACGCTGCTGCATAGAAAGATCCAACCATTGGTGATTTAACTTGATGGCCAGTAGGTTCTGCTGGAGCTGCTGCTTCAACTGCTACAGGAGCTGCTGCAACTGGAGCTGGGGCTGCTGGCGCCGGTGCATATTGCTGTGGAGCAAACTGCGGGTAACCAGGGCCTGCGCTCATGTTGTTACGGTTAATACGTACTGATTCTTCACCTTCAGTGATTTCTAGCTCAGCAATACCTGATTCTTCTACTAATTCGATAAGCTTCTTTATCTTGCGAATATCCATTACACGACCCGCCTGTTTGTTTGTGTGTTAATTTAAAATTAAATCGAGTTTTTCAACCGGCTCACAGCGGCATTTAATGCTGCGTGGTAACCCATTGCACCTAATCCACATATCACGCCTTGTGCCACATCAGAAAAATACGAATGATGACGAAAGGCTTCACGTGCGTGCACATTACTTAAGTGCACTTCAAAAAACGGAATATCAACACTTAGCAATGCATCACGTAATGCAACGCTTGTATGCGTAAATGCAGCAGGGTTAATTATTATGTAATCAACCGCTTGCCAAGCACTGTGTATTCGCTCAATGAGGGCTTGCTCACTATTACTTTGAAAATGTGCTAACTCAACATCTAGACTATCAGCGGCACTGGTTAGTTCGCTCATAATTTCACTTAGCGTTTGAAAACCGTATTTATCCGGTTCACGTTTGCCAAGCATGTTCAAATTTGGACCATTTATAACTAAAAGGTTAAATTTTGCAGCCATAATACGCGATATATCCTATAAGTAATGAGTTAAGCGGTTGCTAAGTAGTTTTTCGCTTTTAAGTAAGCAGAAAAAAGTAATGTAGCAACAAATTCTCACGTTAACCAACTATTATAGTGATTTCGATGTAAATAGCAGCAAAATACTGGTCCAATCTCTATTTTGGGAACGAATAACTAGGAGGGAGTCGTAAGCCACTTGGTATATCCAAGTGGCTCTATTGCACTATTATTGTGCGCTGGCGCGCACTGTAGCAAGGTGTTTAGCAAAATCTTCTGCGTTTAAAAAGCCGGTTACACGTTGTGTAGTTAGCTCTTTACCTTGGGTGTTAAAAAACAAAATACTAGGTAAACCAAACACGGTGTACTCTTCCATTAACTCAATTGTTTTATTGTCACTGTTAGTTAAATCAACTTGAATTAGCTGATAATGGCTAAATTCACTTTGCACTTTGGCATCTGGAAACGTGTAATGCTCAAACTCTTTACACGCCACACACCAGTCAGCATATAAGTCGACCATAACCATTCGACCTTCATTACTCGCTTGCGCTACGGCCTCTTTTAGCTCAGCTAAATCCGCCACCTTTTTAAACTCATTACTTTGTGAGCTTACTTGCACAGCTTGTACTGGCCAAAAGTAGTTTTTAGTTAACGTAAACCCTGTCATAACTAATAGCGTTGCAGCAAACCATAATGCAGTTTTTAACTTGCTTTGTGTTTGGCTACTTTGCCAGTGATGTAGGTAAAGTGCCGTTGCTAATGCAAGCACACCGGCCATTAATAATATAATGTCGGCGCTTACTAGTCTCTCAAGTAATATAAGCGGCACAACAAGCATTACAAAGCCAAACAAAGTTTTAACTTGCTCCATCCAACCACCTGCTTTAGGCAGTAATTTACCACCAGATGTACCAAGTAATAAAAGTGGTAACCCCATACCTAAACTAAGCACGTATAGCGTTAAACCACCTACTAAGTAATCACCACTTTGCGCTACAAATAAGAGCGCTGCCGACAGTGGCGCAGTAGTACACGGTGATGCTATTAATCCCGACAGTACGCCCATTAAAAATACGCCAACGTAGTTGCCGCCTTTTTGATTGTTACTTACCTGAGTTAGCTTGCTCATCATACTGCTTGGCAGTTTTATTTCGTACCAACCAAACATCGACATAGCCAATAATACAAATAGTAAACTAAAGCTAACTAATACAAATGGATGCTGTAAATACCCCTGCACTTGCCCACCAAGCGCCGCAACAACTAAACCAAGCGCTGCATAGGTAACTGCCATGCCTTGTATATATACAAACGACAACGCAAACGCTTTTTTAGTTGAAAGGTTTTGCTGACCCGCAATTAAGCTCGACAAAATAGGAAACATTGGAAATACGCAAGGCGTAAAAGCAAGGCCTACACCAACAACAAAAAATATAAGTAAATTAGTTATTAAGCCCTGACTTGCTAACTGTTCAGTAAAAGTAAGTTCTTTTTCGGTATCATCCGAATTTGTTGTAGGTTCAGTAGCTGGCTCGTTGAGTGCTGCAAATGTGCTTTGCGCAGTTGCTGCTTCATCTGTAGTGTTATTTTGGTCTACACTTTTAACCTGTGCACCACTAATAACACTAAGTGGGATGCTGATTACTTCTGGTGGATAGCAAAGCCCTGCTTTTGCACAGCCTTGGTAACGAACTTTAACCACAGCGCCTTCGGTTACATTACTTAGCTTACTAATAACACTCGCGGAATTAAAAAAAACCTCTGTTTTACCAAAAAATTCATCTTCAATAATTTCGCCACGGCCAGAATCGCCTACTTGAATGTTTGCACCTTTGGCGATAATTTCTATTTTCTTTTTATATAAATAATAGTCTGGCGCTATATCCCAACCTACAAACAAGGTACTGCCTTGCTGGTCAAAATCAAAAACAAACGCTTGGTCTACAGGTAAAAAAGTCTGTTGCGGAGGCCCAAGTAGATCACCAAGCACATTATTAGTCGCAGCCTTTACGGGTACAGTTAATAATGTAACCAACAATAAAAAGAAAAAACGCATTAATTCAGTACCTCGTCCATCCAATTAAAATACGCCAAATTACCGGTTGAAACTTCTACAACCTGAATCTCCGGCACTTCGTAGCTATGTAGCTCTTTTATTGTTAAAAACACATCGTTCATTTTATCTGCTTTTGTTTTTATAAGTAGCTTGGCTTCAGTTGCTTCTGCTACTTCGCCCTCCCACATATAAATAGAGCCCATGTTAGGTAAAATATTTACACAAGCTGCTAGCTTTTTTTCTACCAACGCCCTTGCTAGGCTGCGTGCTTCTGCTTCGTCTTTGCAAGTCGTAAAAATCATTTTAAAATGCGTAGTCATTATGAACCTATTCTTATTGGACAGTGTCTAGCTTCATAGTATCTGATAGCCGATACAATGTGTAGACGCTTAAATATCAGTAAAATGACTATACCTATGCCCTAACCTTGAAAAGAGACCTAGTCACCCTCATTTATATTTCATCAACTCTTTTGAGTGTCATTATTTAGAGAGCGCTATGTTTAGATTTTTATTTGTGTTGTTTATCATCATCCCTATTATCGAAATCGCTTTGCTGATTCAAGTAAGCGATGTGATTGGCGGATTTGCAACAATTGCACTTGTTGTTATTACCGCGATTTTAGGTGCCAAAATGGTTAAAACACAAGGTATGGGTGCGCTGCAAAACGTACAAGCGCAAATGGCGCAAGGGCAAATGCCAGCCAAAGAATTATTTACCGGAATATGCGTTGTAATTGCAGGGGTATTATTACTTACCCCTGGCATTATGACCGACGTGTTTGGGTTACTATTATTAACGCCTGCAATTCGTAACAAACTGGCCGCAGGTCTTGCTAGCCAGGCAACTGTTAGAATGAGCGCAGGTAGGCAACAAGGGCCATCGCCGTTTGCTGGGCAGCAACATGCTGAACGAGAGCAAGGGCAAATGGAACGACCAACGACTATTGATGGCGAATATGAGCGAAAAGATTAAAAATTTATCATTTTTTCTCTTGGAATTTTACACTCTACCCCCATTAATGAATGCAAATTAGAAAAGCTTTTTTCTGTACTGTTCAGAAACTGTTAGGAGAACTAAAAAACATGAACATTCGTCCTTTACAAGATCGCGTAATCGTTAAACGTCTAGAAGAAGAAACAAAATCTGCTGGCGGTATTGTATTAACTGGCTCTGCAGCTGAAAAATCAACTCGCGGAGAAGTTGTAGCCGTAGGTAATGGTCGCGTTTTAGATAACGGTGACGTGAGAGCGTTAGAAGTTAAAGCCGGTGACACTGTGTTATTTGGCTCATATGTTGAAAAAGTTGAAAAGATCGAAGGTCAAGAGTACCTGATCATGCGTGAAGATAATATTTTAGGCATTGTAGGCTAAACCTACTTTTCGTTTATAAACATTTAAGAATTTAGAGGAATTTAAAACATGGCAGCAAAAGAAGTACTTTTTGCAGGTGACGCACGCGCTAAAATGCTAACTGGCGTAAACATCCTGGCAAACGCAGTAAAAGTTACATTAGGTCCTAAAGGCCGTAACGTTGTACTAGACAAATCATTTGGCTCTCCAGTTATCACTAAAGATGGTGTTTCTGTAGCAAAAGAAATCGAACTTGAAGACAAGTTTGAAAACATGGGCGCACAAATGGTTAAAGAAGTTGCATCTAAAGCAAATGATGCAGCCGGCGATGGTACAACTACCGCTACAGTACTTGCACAGTCTATTGTTAATGAAGGCCTTAAAGCTGTTGCAGCAGGCATGAATCCAATGGATCTTAAGCGCGGCATCGACAAAGCAGTTATTGCTGCTGTTGCAGAGCTTAAAGCGTTATCTGTTCCTTGTTCTGATACTAAAGCAATTGCACAAGTAGGTACTATTTCAGCTAACTCTGATCAAGAGATTGGTAATATCATTGCTCAAGCAATGGAAAAAGTAGGCCGCAACAGTGGTGTTATTACTGTAGAAGAAGGTCAATCACTTGAAAACGAACTAGATGTTGTTGAAGGCATGCAGTTTGACCGTGGTTACTTATCTCCTTACTTTATCAACAGCCCAGAAAAAGGCACTGTTGAACTAGATAACCCATTTATTCTACTTGTAGATAAAAAAATATCTAACATCCGTGAATTATTACCAACATTAGAAGCGGTTGCTAAAGCAAGTAAACCACTACTAATCATTGCAGAAGACCTTGAAGGCGAAGCACTAGCTACGTTAGTAGTTAATAACATGCGCGGTATTGTTAAAGTATCAGCTGTTAAAGCACCTGGCTTTGGCGATCGTCGTAAAGCAATGCTACAAGATATTGCTGTATTAACTGGCGGTACTGTTATTTCTGAAGAAATCGGCTTAGAGCTTGAAAAAGCAACAGTTGAAGACCTAGGTACAGCTAAACGCGTAATTATCACTAAAGATGATACAACTATCATTGATGGTGCTGGCGAAGAAGCGGGTATTACTGGTCGTGTTTCTCAAATTAAAGCACAAATTGAAGAAGCTACATCTGACTACGATAAAGAAAAACTTCAAGAGCGCATGGCTAAACTAGCTGGCGGTGTTGCAGTTATCAAAGTAGGTGCTGCTACTGAAATCGAAATGAAAGAGAAAAAAGACCGCGTTGAAGATGCATTAAATGCAACTCGTGCAGCGGTTGAAGAAGGCGTAGTACCTGGCGGCGGTGTTGCACTTGTACGTGCTGCTAGCAAGCTAGTTGATTTAGTTGGCGACAACGAAGATCAAAACCACGGTATTAAAGTTGCACTTCGTGCGATGGAAGCACCACTTCGTCAAATCGTAACTAACGCAGGCGACGAAGCATCAGTTGTAATTAACGCAGTTAAAGGCGGCGATGGTAACTACGGTTACAACGCAGCAACTGGCGAATACAACGACATGATTGAAATGGGTATCCTAGATCCAACTAAAGTAACACGCTCTGCGCTACAGTTTGCAGGGTCTATTGCGGGTCTAATGATCACTACTGAAGCAATGGTAGCTGAAATCCCTAAAGACGAATCTGCTGGTGCACCTGATATGGGCGGCATGGGCGGAATGGGTGGTATGGGCGGAATGATGTGATAAACATCACCGTTTAAGCACCTCCCTTATATAAAAAACCAGCTTCGGCTGGTTTTTTGCTTTTTAGTATAAAAATCATTGATATTGTTTAATTTATACCCATACCTAAGTTACGTATAACTAAGATTTATATTAAATGGATTTATTAAGTAATAACACAATATTCATCTTCTTTGCTTTTTGTTGCCCTTGTGACTGGGTTATTTTCATTCGTAGTTTGGGCTATGCTCAAAATGGTCACGTGGGGTAAAAGTATGTCTAAGGGGCTTATTTATTTTTAGCATTCTTTCCGCTTATTTCTATTATTCCTATCCCACCGCCTACATACGAAAATGTACAAAAAGCAAAATAAGAACAAAAAAAACGCAAAGAAGACTCAGGTGATCCACCCGATGATGAAGACGAACTCGTAAGTTAATTCATATTACATACTGCGGGCATATACCCTACTTGATCGTTTGCTAAATATGATAAAAAGCACATTTATTTAATAGTACGGAGTAAACCAAATATGACTAACGTTCAACAGCATATCGGCAGCATTGCATTAGTTGTTAAGGACTACGACGATGCCATTGAGTTTTATACTCAAAAGCTAAATTTTGAATTAGTCGAGGATACTAACTTAGGAGATGGTAAACGTTGGGTGTTAATTTCACCTCCAAATTCAAACAGGGCTAATTCGAGCAGGACTAATCTACTGCTTGCTAAAGCCACAACACCCGAACAAATGAGCGCTATTGGTAATCAAACGGGTGGTCGTGTGTTTTTATTTTTACATACCAATGACTTTTGGCGAGATTATAATTTAATGCTTTCTAAAGGCGTTACATTTAACGAAGAGCCTAGAGTAGAACCCTATGGCTCCGTAGTGGTTTTTGAAGACCTATATGGTACAAAATGGGATTTACTGCAGCTTAATAATTAGTTATGTAAAGTGACGCTCAAACTCACGTCACTTTATTAACTAACTCTCTTACAATTGCGAATAGATCACTGGGTAGCATGCCCCTTTGCCCATCTCGCTCACTTGCGATATCACCGGCTTTAGCGTGCAGTGTTACACCATAGCGTGCTGCTTCATCAATAGTTAAACCTTGAGCAAGTAATGCCCCAATAATACCAGTGAGTACGTCGCCACTCCCGCCAACTGCAAGTGCTGGGTTGCCATCTTCACACACCCACGTGTGCTGGGCATTATCTATTAATGTTCCAGCGCCTTTTAATACACAAGTCGCGTTATAGCGCTTGGCGCAAAGGCGGGCATAATTAAAACGGTCTGATTCTATGTCGCTAGTACTAACACTTAGCAGACGCGAAGCTTCGCCTGGATGTGGCGTCAATACGCATTGCTCTAACACATACGATGAGTCTTGCTTAGCGAGTAAATTAAGGGCGTCTGCATCTATAACCAATGGCATTTTATTGTTTTGGCAATATTGCATTACTTCATCGAATGTTTGTTGTGCCCACTCGTTTTGCCCAAGCCCTGGGCCAATAACAACGCAGCTTGCCCACTCTAGCGCTTGATGTAGGTTATTACTACTTACCATAAGTTCTGGTCTGCCAATACTAATAGGCGTTATTGAGCTTTCGTGTGTATACACTCTTACCATGCCAGCACCCGTTCTAAGAGCTGCTTCACTACTTAACCTAATTGCACCTGCAGTACCTTGATTGCCACCTATACATAAAAGTTTACCGTGGCTTCCTTTGTGACTATTGATTGCCCGCGTGGCAATTCCTTTAAAGCTATTAATATTTATCAAGGTACCTGATGATTGCGCTATACAAGTAAACGCATCGCCAATTGCTAAATCATCAAAAACTAACTTACCGCTATATTGTTTACCTGCCGTCGTTGTGAGCCCTTGCTTTATACCTACAAAAGTAACGGTTGAAGTAGCTTGTACTGCGCACCCTAAAGGCTGTCCTGTATTTGCTTCAATGCCTGATGGAATATCAATGCTTATTACGGGCTTACCACTGTTATTTACAGCGTTAATTATATTCGCAAAATTATCGCGTACGGCGCTATTAAGCCCAGTACCAAGGAGTGCATCAATAACGATATCGCACTCATTAAGAGCATCTTTTGTAAAATGAGAAACCACCCCACCCGCTTCTATCCATAGCTGCTGCGCTTTTGCAGCATCACCTTTTAATGTTTTTTCGGGTTCAGCAGCGCATACTGTTACCTTTTTACCTGATTGCATAATAAGCCTAGCTACAACGTAACCGTCTCCAGCGTTGTTACCATGGCCAACAATGACTAATGTATGCTGCGCATCAAATAACTGCCATTGCTTATATACAGCCTCTCCTGCACGCTGCATTAGTGTAAATAAATCACAATGACTGTTTTTAGCCGCTAAAGCTTCATTGTCTCTTACTTGTTGTGCGGTAAATAAGGTTTTATTAAGCATAAAGGCTCCTTTACTAGGTGATACTTCACCTTATCAAATACTTATATCTAGCGGCTAGTTCTGTTGATAAATTTAAACTGCAATTTTATTTAAAGTCTAACACTCCCGCTTCAACTTGGGCATAGCTCACTTGAGCACGCCTAACTTGAGCAAGGTGAGCTAATTAAAGTATAATGCAGTTAATTAAAGGCTTGGTTTACTTGTAATCCAAGCCTGTTTATTTTTAGGTAGAGAAAAGCATGGCACAAACTCGCGGTAACTTATTTATTTTATCAGCCCCTTCAGGTGCTGGTAAATCAAGCTTAATCAATGCGTTATTAAAAAAACACGCTGATATGAAAGTATCTGTATCACATACAACTCGCGCCCCTCGCCCAGGTGAAGAAAATGGCGTGCATTATCACTTTGTATCTACAGACGAATTTAAAGCGCTTATTGCCAAAGATGACTTTTTTGAATGGGCTCAAGTATTCGATAATTACTACGGCACATCAAAGCAAGCTATTGAGTCGCAACTTGATGCGGGTATTGATGTGTTTTTAGATATTGATTGGCAAGGCGCTCAGCAAGTGCGCAAAATTATGCCAAGCGTACAAACTATTTTTATTCTACCGCCTTCAAAAGAAGAATTAGAGCAACGCTTAAATAATCGTGGGCAAGATTCGGCTGAGGTTATTGCCTCTCGTATGGCAAAAGCACAATCTGAAACATCACATTATAACGAATACGACTATGTAATTGTTAATGATGACTTTGAGAGCGCGCTTGGCGACATAGAAATGATTGTAATGGCTCAGCGCTTAACCCTAAAAGCGCAAGAAGAACGCCATCAAGTTTTACTAAATAGCCTGCTTAAATAATTTAAGTCTATTTAAATCAGGCTTAGACAAGTAAAACTGATAAAAATTGAACACTGGCTATTGGCGAAAGTGGCTGCTTGCAGTAAACTACGTCTTTGATTTAAATTATTTTTGGAGTGCTGTGATGGCCCGCGTAACAGTTGAAGATGCAGTAGATGCAGTTGGTAATCGTTTTGACTTAATTTTAGTTGCGGCTCGTCGTGCCCGCCAAATTGCTGTTGGTGGTAAAACTCCACTAGTAGACCCTGAAAACGATAAGCCAACGGTAGTTGCTTTACGTGAAATTGAATTAGGTTTAGTTGATAGCTCTTCAATGGACTTAATTGACCGTGAAGAACAACAACACCAAGAAGCAGCTGAATTAGCTGCTGTTGCCGCTATTGTTGGTGGCAACCAATAATCGACCTCCCGGTCTGATTTAGCCAACGGCGCAGTATTTCTACTATAGCCGTTGGCAATCCTCTCTTTTCATCGTATATTCGTAGCTTACCTAATTTACTTCACTAGGGCTGTTTATCTTTCGAGGTTAAATTTGCAGTAGTATGTTTGGTATTTAGGCAAGGCAGAGCCTATGTAGTGTGGTTATTCCCCATAAATAGGCGATAACGCAGCATAAATGCAAAACATGCGCTGCCTAAAGGGTTCTGCCTAGGGGCACTTTACTCTTTGTTGCTCGATTTTTACTTAGCCCGCTAGGCTAAAAACCTCGCGCCACAATTAAATCGCCCCTAGATTGAACAAATTTTAATCCTGAAAGGTCAACAGGCCCTAGAACATTGGAGTGTGAATGTATCTTTTTGAAGGTCTTAAAAAGAAAATCTCAGAATACTTGCCCGCTGCTGATGTAGAGCTGGTTCAAAAATCTTACGTGGTAGCCCGAGAGGCCCATGAAGGACAAACTCGCTCGAGTGGCGAACCTTACATAACGCACCCAGTAGAAGTAACCCAAATTCTTGCAGGCATGCATCTTGACCATGAAACGCTCATGGCCGCGCTAATGCATGATGTAATTGAAGATACTGATTTTAGTCAACAAGATTTAGCCGAGATATTTGGCGAAACTGTTGCAGAGCTAGTTGAAGGTGTGAGTAAGCTCGATAAGCTTAGCTTTAAAGATAAAAAAGAATTCCAAGCTGAAAACTACCGCAAAATGATTATGGCAATGACTCAGGATATTCGAGTCATTTTAATCAAGCTTGCTGATAGAACACACAATATGCGTACTTTAGGCGCATTGCGCCCAGATAAGCGCCGCAGAATAGCGCGTGAAACACTAGAAATTTACGCACCAATTGCAAACCGCTTAGGTATTCACGATATTAAAAATGAACTTGAAGACTTAGGTTTTCAAGCTTTATATCCTATGCGTCATCGCGCACTTAAATCGGAAGTTGCTAAAGCACGCGGTAATCGCAAAGAAGTTATTACTAATATCCAACATGAAATAGAAGCACGTCTTGAAGAATCAGGCATTAAAGCAACTGTGTCAGGCCGTGAAAAACATTTATATAGTATTTATAAAAAAATGCTTAATAAAGAACTGCTATTTAACGAAGTTATGGATATTTACGCGTTTAGAATTGCAGTTGACTCTATGGATACGTGTTATCGTGTATTAGGTGTAGCTCATAGTCTTTATAAACCTATTGAAACACGCTTTAAAGATTATATTGCAGTACCAAAAACAAATGGTTACCAATCGCTTCATACTTCATTAGTTGGTCCTCACGGTATACCTGTTGAAATTCAAATTCGTACTCATGATATGGATCATATGGCCGACAAAGGTGTAGCGGCGCATTGGATGTATAAAAAAGCAGGTGATGGCGCAGGTAATACTTCGCAGCAACGTGCTCGCCAGTGGATGCAGAGCTTATTAGAGCTTCAGCAAAGTGCGGGTTCATCATTTGAATTTATTGAAAATGTAAAAACTGAGCTATTCCCAGAAGAAATTTACGTATTTACACCAGATGGGCGTATTGTTGAGCTACCAATGGGTGCTACCGCAGTCGATTTTGCTTATGCCGTGCATACAGATGTAGGCAACACCTGCGTAGGCGCTCGCGTTAATCGCAAGCCGCACCCTTTAAGTAGGCCCTTAGATACAGGGCAAACTATAGAAATAATAACAAGCTCAGGCGCTCACCCTAATGCAACATGGCTAAACTTTATTGTTACTGGTAAAGCGCGTTTGGGCGTTCGTAACTACCTTAGAAGCCAGCATCATGAAGAAGCTATGCTTTTAGGGCGCCGCTTACTTGATTCAGCATTAGGTGAAAACAAACTAGATAGCATTGCTGATGAAAATATAGCGAGAGTACTTGAGGAGCACGAACTAACAACGCTTCTTGAATTACTTGTAGAAATTGGCTCTGGTAACCTAATGAGCATGTTAATTGCCAAACGCCTGTTACAAAATGACAGTGACGACTTAACTGATATTACCAGCCAAGCCAAAGCGACCATTATTGGTACTGAGGGCATGCTAGTTAATTACTCCAAGTGTTGCCGACCTGTACCTGGCGATGCTATTACAGCTCATGTAAGCCAAGGTAAGGGCCTGACCGTTCACCGCCAAGAATGTAAAAACATCCGTGGCTGGGAAAATGAGCGCTCTAAATACTTAGTTGTAAAATGGGACGATAACCCAGAGAAAGAATATATTGCAGCTCTGAGAGTTGAAATTATTAATCATCAGGGGGCTCTGGCTAAATTAACCAATGTTGTTACTACAACCCAAGCCAATATTGTAGAAATAACCACCGATGAAAAAGAAAGTAATTTATACGTGATAGATTTAGGGGTTACCGTTAAAAACCGTATCCACGTTGCTAACATTATGCGCCGCATTCGCGTTATGCCTGATGTACAAAAAGTCTATCGTAAAAAGTAAAATAGGAAACACATGAATAAAGCATTTATCTCTACCGACAAAGCACCTGCTGCCATTGGCACTTACAGCCAAGCAGTTAAAGTAGGCACCGCTGTTTATTTATCTGGTCAAATTCCATTAGTGCCAGAAACGATGGAAATGATTTCAGAAGACTTTAGTGAGCAAACGCATCAGGTATTTAAAAATATCACTGCGGTATGTGAAGAAGCTGGCGGGCAAATTCAAGATTTAGTGAAAATAAATATTTATCTAACTGATTTATCTAACTTCGCTACTGTAAATGAAGTGATGAGCCAATACTTTAAGCAACCTTACCCAGCGAGAGCTGCATTAGGTGTTCGTGCACTTCCAAAAGGTGCACAAGTTGAAATAGATGGAATAATGGAACTTCCTTCTACCAATTAAGTATTACAGGCTATAGAGCCTCTCTATAGCCTTTTTTTCCCTCTTAGCACTTCGTTCTCTGTGACTTCTTGACTCAAATGTAAATTTCTAGCAATCTGTAGTTGTGTTTTAAAAAACAAACTTAACTTAAGTAGTAAAAAAGGATTAACTCGTGTTTAAGCTTGCCAACAATGGAAATGTTTTACTTGATGTAAAAGAACATATTCCTCCCAGCGCTGCATTTATTTTAGAGGCTCTCGAAAAGTCAGCTTTTTGCGACTGCAAAATAGATCATGACGCTATTAATGATTTTTTTAAAAACGAAAACACACAACACACTCTGGTTGTAGCAACAAAACACAATGCCACTTTAAATGTAACAATTAGCGACGATAAAATGTTGGCCATTGGCGAGCTAACCCTTGCCCAAGGCGGAAAATTATTAAGTTTAGAAGATGCAAAAAAACAACTCGTTAAAGCAGGAATTGTGCGTGGCTATAAGCAAGCATTTTTAGAGTTGCTACTGCAAAAACAGTTTGAACATACAGCGGGTTCTGTCGTTAAGGGAGTATTAGCTAAAGGCAGACTACCAAGTGATGGTTTGGCTACTAAACTAATAACAACCGTAGAGACTTTAAAAGACCGTTTAAAAACTCCCAAGCTCAAAGAAGATGGCAGCGTGGACATGCGCGACTTTGGCAAGCTTGCAAGCGTAGAGCCAGGCTCTGTGCTTATTCGCCAACAACCTGCAACCCCTGGTAAAGAAGGCTTCACCGTAATAGGTGACATACTGCCCGCAAAACCCGGAGAAAATAAACAATTAGTGGCAGGCGAAGGCACCGAAATATCAAAGCTGAATCCGCTTGAACTAGTCTCTACTATTGCAGGTGTTCCGGTTGAAATTAATAATGGTATGCGTGTCGACGATATTTTTACCATTTCAGATGTAAACGTAAAAAGCGGCCACATTGACTTTCAAGGCAGTGTTATTGTTACCCGCAATATAGACCCTGGAATGAAAGTAACAGCCAAAGGCGATATTACTATATTTGGCACGGTTGAATCAGGAGAGCTTACCGCAGGCGGAAACATCACCGTTAAACAAGGCATTATTGGCCATCAAAAAGCCGACGAACAATCCCTGTCTTGTAAGCTTATTGCACGAGGTGATATTCACGTCTCTCATTCACAGTATTGCTACCTAGAAGCAAATAATATTTTTATTGATCGCCAAACAAGCCACTGTGTAATGAAAGCTAAACGCTTACTGCAAGTTGGTCAATCCGACTTACCTAAGGGTAAAATATTTGGTGGCGAAATACTTGATGCAACAACCCTCATTGCTGGCGAAATAGGGAATGAATCAGGCGCTAAAATGATTATTAACCTAGCGGCTTCTGGCGCCGAAATAACAGCAGATACTGATAATTGCTTTAAAGACTTAGCTAAAACAGATGCACAGCTAGACACGTTGCAAGCAGCATTAGAAAAAACTGATTTAGTGAAGGATGCCGAAAAGAAAAAACTATTAATTACTAAAATTGGTGCTACTCAAAAGCATTATTGTGAGCAGGCAGAGCAATTAGAAAAACGTCTTTCAAACTTAGATCACGACTTACACGATTTACTTAACGATGCTAATTTAGCGGTAAATTCTGTTTTGCATTCAGGTGTAGAGATTCATATTTTTGATAAAGTACTCAAAACAATCCGCAACTACCCTCCGTGCAACGTTAAACTTTTGAATAACAAAATTGAAATAGAGTTCAAAACAAGCTAATAACTGAGTGCTCTATTGAGCACTCAAATTAATTCACGTTTAAAGTAAACCGCTTACCTCAGCATGTGTTTGCTGCGGCCATACACCCACTTGTACTTGACCAATATGCTGTTTTTGTAGCAAGAGCATAGCTAAGCGCGACTGCCCTATTCCACCGCCAATTGTTTGCGGAAATTTACTTTGTAGTAGCGCTTTATGCCAATCAAACTCTAAGCGGTCTTCATCTCCAGTTGTACTTAACTGCGCTTTTAAAACCTCAGGACTTACACGTATACCCATTGATGAAATTTCAAATGCGTCTTCAAGTACTGGGTTCCATACTAAAATATCACCATTTAAACCCATATATTGATCGCACGTTGGCGTAGACCAATCATCGTAATCTGGGGCTCTTACATCATGGATTTTGCCATCACCAAGCGCGCCACCAATACCAATTAAAAATACAGCACCATATTCTTGTGCAATGGCTTTTTCGCGCTGTTTAGCGCTAAAGTCAGGGTACATTTTACGTAGCTCTTCACTGTGCACAAACTTAATGTCGTCCGGTAAAAAAGGCGTCAAACCATAAGACTCTCTTACAAAAGCTTCCGTCTCTTTTATCCCTTTATAAATAGATTGAACAGTTTGCTTTAGTGTTGCCAGCGAACGCTCTGTGGTTTCGTTAATTACTTTTTCCCAATCCCATTGATCTACATATACAGAATGAATAGGACTTAATGAATCTTCATCTGGGCGCAAAGCTTTCATTTGAGTGTAAATACCCTCACCAACACCAAAGCCATAAGTTGCGAGTGTTTTACGTTTCCACTTAGCCAATGAATGCACCACTTCGTAGCGGCTATCTGTAATCGCTTTTACATTTACAGCAACTGCGTTTTCATGGCCGCTTAAGTTATCTTGCGTGCCGTCACCTACTTTAGCCAAAATAGGGGCTTGAACCTCAACCAGCCCAAGTTGGGTTTCTAGTTGCTGTGAAAAAAATTGCTTAACTTTACTTATTTGCTGCTGTTGCTGCACATAGTGTGAACTCATAATAATTGGCCTCATTCCCAGTTATTGTTACTTGCTTAATTGATAAAAAGCGCCCTAATGAGCGCCTTTAATGAGGTTAATGTAACGATTTGATGAATTAATTCAATATCCCATAATAAAAATAGCTTTAACATATTAAAACCATCAATTAAGTGGTATAAAAATCATATATTCGATAATTTTATGAGAAAAATATAATGGAAAATTATTTAATCGATAATCTCGATAAACAGATACTTCATGCATTAATGGAAAATGCCCGTACTGCGTACGCCGAATTAGCAAAAAGATTTAATGTAAGCGCTGGGACAATTCACGTAAGAATTGAAAAAATGAAGCAAGCAGGGATCATTACAGGCACCCAATTAACGATTAATACTAAACAGCTAGGCTACGATGTGTGTTGCTTTATAGGTATTAATTTAAATAACGCACGTGATTACCCACAAACACTTATAAAGCTAGAAGCATTGGAGGAAGTGGTAGAGGCTTATTACACAACAGGTAACTACAGTATATTTATAAAGGTAATGACAAAGTCCATTGATCACTTACAAGATGTGCTGATTAATAAAATACAGGCAATAGAAGCTATTCAGTCAACAGAAACTCTTATTTCTCTACAAAATCCAATTAGCCGTACGGTAATGCCTTAACTGCAAAAATCTCGTATAATTGCCGAAAAAAGAGGATAACCATGCAGCAAACTCGCTACCAAAGAATCGAAGACGTACTTTCGCGCCGTCAAACAGACTTAACCGTGTGCTTAGAAGACGTGCACAAACACCATAACTTATCTGCAATAGTACGAAGTGCTGATGCGGTTGGTTGTCATCACGTACATGCTGTATGGCCTGAAAAGCAAAAATGGCTAACTAATAACACCTCAGGCGGCAGTAAAAACTGGCTAGAGACGCACTTACATAGAAATATTGATGATGCTGTTACTGCAATGCGTGAACGCAATCCAGAAATACAAATATTAGCAACTCACTTATCAGAAGATGCCGTTGATTTTAGAGAAGTAGATTACACCAAGCCAACGGCTATTATTGTTGGACAAGAAAAAACAGGGATATCAGAAAAAGCCCTAGAATATGCCGATCAAAATATTATTATTCCAATGCAAGGCATGGTGCAATCACTAAATGTTTCAGTTGCTGCTGCGCTAATATTGTTTGAAGCACAGCGCCAACGCGAGCTGGCTGGTTTATATAATAGAGATATGTTGAGCGCCGAAGTTAAACATCCACTTTACTTTGAAGGCTGCCACCCTATTATCGCAAGGCAGTGTAAACAAAAAAAATTACCTTATCCTGCACTTGATGAAAACGGCGAAATAGTCGCTGACGAGCAATTTTGGCAAGCTTTAAAACATACTTGATGGACTAAAGCTCTGTAAGTACACTTAACTTATTCACAAATAATAAGATTGATATAATTTGTCTAAACCTAGCTTAAATCAATACCCAATTACAGAGCTCAAAGGGGTCGGCCCAAAAATGGCTGAGCGTTTGTTAAAGCTAGGTATTTTAACTGTGCAAGATATGCTTTTTCATTTGCCACTTCGCTATGAAGATCGCACTCGCTTATACGCGATTAATGAGTTGTCACTACATAGCCACGTGAGTGTTGAAGCAACAATTGAAACAAGCCAAATCACGTTTGGAAAAAGGCGCATGCTTGTTTGCCAAATCAATGATGGTACTGGCAGGCTAACACTACGATTTTTTAATTTTACCGCTGCACAAAAAAACGCATTTAGCGCTGGTAAAATAATACGTTGTTTTGGTGAAGTGCGCCGTGGCCGTGTTGGCTTTGAAATGAGTCATCCTGAATACAGCATCAGCGATACCTCTAACGAGCAGCCGGTAGCGACAACATTAACGCCCGTTTATTCAACAACCGAAGGCTTAAAGCAACTATCGATTAGAGCTTTAAGCGAACAGGCTATTGATTTACTAAATAAATACTCAGTAGAAGAACTACTGTCTTCACAGTGGCAGCCATCAAATATGCCGCTAAGTGACGCCCTATTATTACTGCACCGCCCACCAAATAATGTTGATGTAGCTGCATTAGAGCAAGGTACTCACCCTGCTCAACAGCGCCTTGTATTTGAGGAGTTACTTGCTCAAAACCTCAGCTTATTAAAAGTGCGAGAGCAAGGGCAACAAGTTAAAGCCGTGGCATTAAATCCGGTAAACACATTAGAAAGCCAATTTTTAGAGCAACTTCCTTTTGCACCCACAAATGCGCAAAGCCGCGTAGTTGCTGAGATTAAAGGTGACATGCAACACGCGTATCCCATGATGCGTTTAGTACAAGGCGATGTAGGCTCAGGTAAAACCCTAGTAGCAGCACTTAGTGCACTAACAGCCATTGCGCAGGGCTTTCAAGTCGCTTTAATGGCTCCTACTGAAATTTTATCAGAGCAACATGGTGTTAATTTTACAACGTGGTTTAATCAACTAGGTATAACAGTTGCTTGGCTTGGCGGTAAAACAAAAGGCAAAGAGCGCGTAGCAACACTTGAAAAAATAGCCTCTGGTGAAGCGCAAATGATTGTAGGTACTCACGCTTTATTTCAAGATGAAGTTAAGTTTAATAACTTAGTGCTTATCGTTATTGACGAGCAACACCGCTTTGGTGTCCACCAGCGTTTATCACTGCGTGAAAAAGGTAAGTTTGGTGATTGTTACCCTCATCAACTAGTCATGACCGCAACACCCATTCCACGTACACTCGCCATGACCGCCTATGCCGACTTAGAAACCTCTGTGATTGACGAGCTGCCACCTGGGCGTACGCCAATCACAACAGTGGCACTTCCTGATACTCGCAGAGACGATATTATTGCCCGCGTTAAATTAGCGTGTAACGAGCAAGGCCGCCAAGTTTATTGGGTGTGTACACTTATTGATGAATCTGAAGTACTGCAATGCCAAGCAGCGGAGGACAGCGCACTGCAGTTAAAAGAAGCATTACCAGAGCTAAACGTAGGCTTAGTACATGGGCGAATGAAATCAGCTGAAAAACAAGCCATTATGAGCGAGTTTAAGGCAGGTAATATACATGTTTTAGTTGCCACGACGGTTATTGAAGTTGGTGTAGATGTCCCTAATGCGAGCTTAATCATTATAGAAAACCCTGAGCGCTTAGGCTTAGCACAGCTGCATCAGTTACGTGGGCGAGTTGGCCGTGGCGCTACTGCATCGCATTGCGTGCTTTTATACCACGCACCACTGTCTCATACCGCTCAAAAGCGATTAGGTGTACTACGCGATAGTAACGATGGCTTTGTGATAGCAGAGCGCGATTTAGAAATTCGTGGCCCTGGTGAAGTACTCGGTACAAAACAAACAGGGTTAGCCGAGTTTAAAATTGCCGATCTTACCCGCGATAAGCACATCCTCAACCAAGTTAGACCGATTGCACAGCAAATGCTTAAGCAACACCCAGAGGTTGTTGACCCGCTAATTCAACGTTGGTTGGGTAATAAGCAAAATTACGCGCAAGCGTAACCACTCTATTTTCGATATTTTTGAGTTTACTAAGTTAATTTACTAAATTAGCTTACTAAGGATATAAAAAAGTCAGCTCTAAACAATATAGAGCTGACTTCTGATATCTCAATAGAGCAGCATAAAAGCGATTTTCGCCCTTTACTGCTCTTAGTTAAATTTAAGCTTTATTAAGCTTTATTAAGCTCAAATATAAGCGATGTTTGCGGGAATGAAATTGGCATTTGTAAACCAAACTGCATTAGCGCTTCACCTGTAAATGTTTGACCATTTACCGCAGCAATAGAAGATGGGCGATACTCTTCAAATTTTACCGGCCACACTAAATTAAGCGTGTACTGCGCATCGGCATCTAGGCCAACAAAACGAAGCTTATTAGGCGCTGTACGCGGTGTTTCGCGAACGCTGTTATAGGCAAATAACGCTTTTGTTTTTTGCGCATCAATTAAACCAAAGTTAATTGATAAATCGTCGCTATCTAGGCGGTATAAATCGGCAGCATGAATAAACTCACGATGCTCTTTATGAAGTGCTATTGCCGCTTTAAGTGCATTGTATTCGTGATCGGTCAGTTCACGTGGGTCCATTTCGATTCCCATGTGGCCAAACATTGATACCGCAGCACGCATTTCAATACTTACATTACGCCCTGTGATATGACAATCGCGTGGGCCTACGTGTGCACCCATAACCGACGATGGGAAAAAGAAAGAACATCCACGCTGTATTTCAAGGCGATCTAGCGCATCGTTTGAATCTGACGTCCATACACGATCTGTGTGTGCAAGTACGCCGTAATCTACACGTGCACCACCTGACGAACAGCTTTCTATTTCAAGCCCTGGGTGCGCCGCTTTAATACGGTCAATTAAACGATAAAGTGCTAATGTTTGCTGGTGCACTGCTGGCTTACCATCAAAATTACCCGCATGGTTAATATCGCGGTTCATATCCCATTTAATGTACTTAATAGTTGGGTATTCAACTAAAATATCGTCGATGGCTTTGTATAGGTACTCAACAACCTCAGAGCGCGTTAAATCAAGTACTAGCTGATTTCTAAAGCTTAACTGCTCGTTATTTTCTGAGCCTAAAACCCAATCAGGATGCGCGCGGTATAAATCACTATCTGGGTTGACCATTTCTGGTTCAAACCAAATACCAAACTCCATACCTAAGCTATTCACATGATCTATAACGGGTGATAAACCATCGGGGTAAATTTTGTAATCTACTGTCCAATCACCTAAACCAGCGTTATCGCCACGGCGGCCTTTAAACCAACCATCATCAAGTACAAAACGCTCAATACCTAACGGCGTTACTTTGTCGGCTAGCTGCTTAAGCGTGTCTACGTCGTGATCAAAGTATATGCCTTCCCATGTGTTGTAATGCACAGGACGTGTTTTTTCACGCTGTGCTTGGCTAAGTAAATTAGCTTTAACAAAACGATGAAAATTACGAGAAAGCGCACTAAAACCTTCACTCGAAAACGAGCCATAAATGCTCGGGCTTTGATATGTTTGACCTTTAGCAAGCATAAGCTCACCAGGAAGTAATAGCTCACCCATTTGTACATAACGACGACCTTCAGCTAAAAGCTCTGCGCGTAGTTTATTGTTACCACTCCACCCTAAATGAAAGCCGTAACATTCGCCGTGTTGCTCGCCTGCATTTTCGTTATGCACTAATAAACCAGGAAATACATCGTGTGATGTTTTGCCTTTACGGTTTTCGCGAACAAAACTGCCTAAAACTAAATCAACCGATTGACGTTGAAATTCATTTGACCAACGACCTTCAAAGCTCACTATTTTGCTTACGCTATCTGGTAGCTGAAATGTTGGTGCTGCGCAAAAGTTCACGCTTAGCGGTAAGTCGCCTAAATTAGTTAATACAGTATGTGCGCTTAGTACATCAGTGTTTTTATCAAGTGTAATGCTGTGCACTACTTCAATACCACGAAGCTTATCTACGCTTACAAATTCAAGTGTTGCGGCTGAAGGCTGACGCACTTCTTGAAGCTCTGGCCCTACTGACCATGCGATTGAGTCGTTTACTAGCTCAAGCCCTGGCGCACCAGTAAAGCCCTCACCGAGTAGTGGAGATAGAGAAATAGGCGCTTCTTCAACCACGGCACATTTTACTTCTTGACGCGTAGCAAGCTGAGTTAGCATTGTTTCTGTTGTTTGCTCAGATAGGCGTTTACCAAAGTACAGTAACGCCGGTGTTTTGCTCTGGCAGTCGAAAATAACGGTGCTGTTTACACTGTCTAATCGATAAAATGATTTAGTGTCGGCCATGATTTTCCTATCCTCTTGTTCATTGTGTGAGTTATAAATATAACGAAAATTAGTAAGCTACACTATGTACTAAATGTATCTCATTGCTTGAGCCACAATCGATCAGACAGTGACATTCAATAATAATAGTATATATCATACAAATTAGGTTTTGATAGTCTTTACATCGCAAATAGTCAGATAAACTCACTGGAAGTACCACTGTAATAAAAGTTATTAAACTAACCTTTACTTTAAAATTCTGTTATTGCTTTTAATATATATAAAAAATCGGCCAGAGTTGCCCCATGACCGATTTTGTCAGCTTAAACTATTTATACGTTATTTTTGTACTTGTGCTTGGCCTGCGTCGTCAAGTGCTGGTGTTTTACCTGCCCACTGCGCATTCAAACCAAATACCACTTTATTTACTATCAATGCAAAGGCTACACATACGATTAATGTAATTGGCATTAAGTGAATGTAATGAATGTCAGTATGTAGTGGTGAGTTTGCAAATGTAAGCATGCCATACATAACCACACCTAAAATTACCGCTGCAATACCCGCACGTGCATCAACATTTTTAAATAATAAGCCCACTACAAAAATAGAGAATATAGGCATACTTAATAAGCCATTTAATTGCTGTAGTAAGTTAATAATGCTATCTGCTTGCTGGTAAATTGGTACAAGTACCAGTGTTAAGCTTGTTAGTAGCAATGTTACGTAACCGCTTAGCTTTACAACACTTGGCTCTTTATTAAAGTAAGCTTCGTGAATGTCACACACGTATAGTGCTGTAGCTGAATTTAATAAGCTGTTGTAAGTAGAGAGTACAGCGGCTGCCATTGCCGCTGCAAACACACCGGTTAACCATGCTGGCATTACATCACCTACAATTCGACCATAAGCAGCGTCGCCAATATCGCCGTAAAGTTTAAACGAAATGATACCCGGTAATACCACAATTGCAGGGACGATTAAAAAGCGAATACCCGCTGCGGCGAATATACCTTTTTGCGCTTCTTTAACATTAGGTGCTGCCATTGCTCGTTGTGTAATTGTTTGGTTAGTACCCCAGTAATACATTTGAATAAAGATCATACCGGTTAAAAGTGTTGGCCACGGAATAGGTGAATCAGCATCGCCTATGAGTGTTAAGCGCTCCTCAGGAATACCCGTAAAGTCATAATCAATCGCATTAAGTGCTAAAAACACGACTAAAACAGCCATGCCTAGTACAAGGATGCCATTGTAGGTATCCGATACAGCAACTGCTCTCAGGCCACCAAAAAACGCATAAACAGCACCAATAATGGCAAATGCGGTGGCAATATACATTAGCGGAATATCAACCTTAAACATGGTTTGCATAAACAGCGCACCTGAGTAAATTACCGCTGGCATGTAAATAAGTGCATTACCTAAAAAGAATAATCCCCCAATAACAGCGCGAATATGTTTGTTGTTATAGCGCTTTTCTAAAAGCTCTGTGGTCGTTGTACAGTTGTATTTATAATAAACAGGAATAAACACTTTGGCTAAAATAATTAAGCCAATAATCGCCGCAAGCTCCCACCAAACAAGCAAAGCCATTTGGTTACCATTCATACCCACTAGTTGGTCGGTACTTAAGTTAGTAAGTGTTATTGAACCTGCAACAAACATCCAAGTAAGGCCACCGCCCGCTAAAAAATACTCTTTGGTTTGGCTTTGTCCGTTATTACGATTTTGACCTCGGCATTTCCAATAAGTAAGGCCACCAATTAAAGCGGTGACAAAAACAAAAACCACCAGCTGTAAAATGTTATCTGACATGTGTGTGTCTCCTACGCGTTACGCGCAATGTCTGTGTAATAAAAAAGTGCACGCTACAGCGCGTGCGCATCTCGACTTAGTTCTAACTTAATTTGCTTTAAAGGCATAAGTTCGGGACGTTGGTTGTGCAGCTTTACCAATGCATTTAACTGAAACAGTGAAATAAGCATACTGTTAAGCACACTTAGGTAACCTTGCTTGTGTAAGTTTGCAACGGTATCGCTATCTAAAGTTTGCAGTTTGTCTTCATCAACGGTGCTCAAACCTTGAATAGTTTGGGTTTCGCCTTGTTCAAACTGCAATACAATATCTATGTTTTTAATAAGCCCTAAGCGCGCTACTTCTTGGGTAAATTGATACGTTTGATAATCATTTTTTAAATCGCTCTCAAGTAGCTTTTGCTGTGAATTTAAAAATAAGCTTGGCTTACCTTTAGCATCAAATAGTGCCTCGCCTTGCTGCGTATTTACGGCTGAGCTTTGATCATCAATCGCAATAAAGTAGTCGCTGCTATTTGCTTCACGGGTCATTAAATAAAGAGGGTGAGTTTGTATACATACCGGTGTGTAAAGTGCCTGCCATTGGTTGTTATTAACCAATAAACTTTGACCTGCACTAAAGCTGGTTAACGCTGATACGGTATAACTACCATTTTGTGTATTACGTGCTAAAAAAATAGGTAAGTCGCAGGCTGCTTTTGCCACTTCGTTAGCTCTTAAATTAACTAAATGCTGCGTTTTTGCATATTCAACACCTGCATTAGGGTTAATTTTTAATGTTTGGTGTTTGGTGTTTACTAGTTCACTAATAGCCATAGTTACACATCCTTAAACTGGGTTAGCCGCTAACCACTGCTCAATATAAGCGCGGTGTGGCGGCAAAGTTTGCAACATCTGCTGTGTAAGCTGGCTGTTACGTTCAATTATTTGTTTGGCTTGCGCGTCTTGTGAATACAAATAAGCCTGTTTAGTAAAGTCTGGTTTGAAGCCCATACCATATAAAACGTACTGGTAGCTGGCGGCTGGGAATAACTCTAATGCGCCATGAAAATCTTGAATAAGCGGGCCACGGCTTCCCCAAAGCAGTAAATCTTCTTGCAGGGTTTGTGGAATAGTATTGGGCTGTACATGTGCTTGCCAGTAAGGTTCTGGGCGCTTGGTTAGCATGTAATGCAGCTTTAAAAAGTCGATAATACGCTGCCAGCGGTAATCCATCTGCTCGTTAAAGCGTTTAGCTACTATAGGCATTACTTGTGTATCTGCTGGCATGTGCTCTGCTACAAAGCGTGCTGAAATTTCAACAAGCATAATAGCGGTTGCTTCAAGCGGCTCTACAAACCCTGCTGACATACCCACTGCAACACAGTTTTTATGCCAAAACTTCTCACGGTAGCCCGACTCAAAGCTAATTTTACGGGCAGTTAAACCGTTTGCTGCATCGCCTAAATAGTTTCGTAAGTTTTGCTCTGCTTCATCGTCTGATAAAAATTTGCTTGAATATACATGCCCTACACCACGGCGATGCGTTAAACCTATATCCCAAATCCATCCAGCGTTTTGCGCTGTTGCTATGGTATGGCTGGCTAAGGAGTCATCGTTTTCATCGTAAGGGACTTGCATCGCCAGTGCGCTGTCGTTAAATAGCACGTGGTCCATTTTTTTAAACGGTACGTTGAGCGCTTGGCCTAATAACAATGATGAAAAACCAGTACAGTCTATAAATAAATCGGCGCTTATAATGCGGGTTTGATCTTTTAGAGTAAGCTCATTTATTGCACCATCGTCATCAAGTTTTACCTGATCAACAGTACCAATAATATGCTCTACACCAAGCTTACTTTTACAATGTTGTTTAAGCATTTCTGCAAAAGCGCCGGCATCTAAGTGATAAGCATAATTACAATTACCTTGATATTCACCCTGCGCTATACCTCTTGGGGCTAAGCTTGCTTCGCAAATATCATGTTGAAAATTAGTTTGCTGTGCAAAGTCTTCAACATTATCTAAATAAGGGGCTAAATCTATGCGGCCGTAGCCTAGCGGTACAGTAAATGGATGGTAGTAAAAGTCGTTGTTGCCGTGCGTCCAATTTACAAATTTACCACCTTGCTTAAAGGTAGCGTTACAGGCTTTAAATACATCAACTTCACGCAAACCTATTTGCTGAAGTGTGTTTTTCATCGTGGGCCAGGTACCTTCACCTACACCAATTGTTGGAATATCTGACGATTCAACCAACATCACTTTTAAGCCATCACCATTTTTACCTTGGTGATACGAAGCTATAATTGCAGCGCTCAACCATCCTGCTGTGCCGCCACCAATTACTGCGATTGTTTTTATTGTTTTATTCATAATGGACTACTCTTTGAGTATCTTTGATAACGTTTTATACAACAAATGCCCGGTAGGGCATTTGGATTTAATGTGGCTTCATTTTAGCCAATTAGGTTAACTAATATACATTACTGTTAAATTAACCTAATTGGTATTAGCACTAATGTACTGCAATGAAACAAGAGACGAGAAGTTCGCCTCAAACATTAATTAAAACGATCCGCGAATACCAAACGCGTAACGTGAGCCATTATCTTCCACTGAATAAATTTGGTTAGCAAAACGACCTGTTTGTACTAACTCTTCTTCAGTGATATTGATGCCTTCTGCAAAAATAGTGAAGTTTTCGTTAATATCGTAGCTTGCACTAATATCCCACTGGCCGTACGTTTCTACGTTCACTGGTTCACCATTGAAGCCGTTATCAACTAAGCGTAAAAAGCCTTCACGGTTGTTAAATGCAACACGTGCTTGCCAGTTGTCTTGCTCATAAAACAATACTAAGTTTTGTGAATCGCCCAAACCTTCAAGTGCAAATGTTTGAGTTGTATCATCACCTACACTAATGTCGCTATTCACAACAGTCGCATTGGCAATAAAGCCAAAGCCATTTTCAAACATGTGAGTAACACCCACTTCGAAGCCTGTTACGGTTGCAGACTCACCATTTTGAGGACGGCTTACAGTGTAAACTTCTGAGCTACCAATAAGTTCGTCATCTGTTTGGTCTGTACATGTAGTACACGCAAAATCAGGACCTGAACGGTCAGACATTTCGTATGTTTCTGCACCCGTTAACGTAACAATAAAGTCGTCAACTTCTTTACTAAATACTGCAAAGCTAAATAAGTTAGCATCGTTGTAGTACCACTCGTAAGAGATATCCCAGTTTTCTGATTGGAATGGTTTAAGTGCTGGATTGCCACCACTTGCCGTTAAGTTTTGACGACGTGGTTCGTTAAAGTTTGTTGCTGGAGATAACTGAGACATAGTTGGACGAGTAATACTATCGTACGCGGCAAAACGTAAAATCATATTATCTTGTAGCTCAAGCTTAACGTTGAAAGACGGTAGTAAGTTTGAGTAGCTAGTACCTTGTTCAATATTAGTCGCAGGGCCAAATACGTTAGCAAACAATGTCGCATCTGAAGTTGGAACTACATCGCTAATAAAGCTTTGTATTGCAGCAACTTCAATATCAGTTTCTGAGTAACGAGCACCCATATTAACGGTTACTGGCATATCAGCTAAATCAAAACCAAGCGTAAAGTCCATGTATAAACTAGTGATGTCTTCGTTAATTGTGTAACGGTTATTTTGTAGCGTTGGCTCTACTGGGAAACCTTGATCGGCTAAGTAATCAAGCATTTTATCGCCATCGTAGCTATAAAATGTATCGATCAAACCAGGGAAGTAATTACTCGCTGTGTATGCTTCAAAATCAATTTCATCAAGCGGTGCTTGTGTACCGTAACCACAAAATTGACATTGGCTACCAAAAATTTGGAAGCTAGATTTTTCACGCTCTTGGCGATAAGCACCAAAGTTAATACGCTCTACTGGGCCTTTATCTGGCACGTATTCAAAATCGGCTTTTACTTCAGTGATTTCATCTTCATCAGTAAATTGATTACCAATTTCGTTGTAGTGAAGACGCGCTAGGCTTGGATCTGGCAATGAACCATTTTCAAAGCCATCATGCTGTACGGTAGGAATGCTGCCTGTACCGTCAAAAGTATAGCTGTTAATAATACCCACTACGTTAAAACGATCATTACCTGCACGGTCGTTTTCAGCTGTTGAGCGAGATACATCAAATTTTGCTTTTAGTGACTCGTTTACTTGCCAATCTACATTAATACCAAATGCTTTATTAGTTACGTCACGTGAGTTACGTGTATGTGATACAAAGTCGCTTGCAGGGTCGCCACTTGGTGCGCCTAAGCCAACTTCTTGAGAGAAAGTTAAAAGCGTACCCGTTTCAGCATCAATTGTTGCGCTGCCTACACGGTCTGGTTCGAACCAAGATGCTAAATCACGCACTGACGAATCAACTTCAAATTTTGAAATCATTCCATCAACCGTAATCGTAACATCGTCAGATGGTGCATATTGAAGTACTAAACTTGCGTTTGTACGTTCACGGTCTTGCTCATCAACTACTTGGTCCCAGTTACGTGGAATGTAGGCATTTTCAAACAATACACCATCAGTTGGGTTAGATATTGTTTGGCCACCGCGCCAACCTGCCGTTAAAATTTGGTTATTTTGAAGTTTACGTTGCTGATTAGTGATGGCAAAAAGCACACCTAGCTTGTCATCGTTAAACGTATTACTTATTAAGAATGATGTTGATGGAGATACTTCTTCAGAAAGGCTTTCGTACATACCTTTAACTGAACCTAAAATATGTAAACCACCAAAATCAAAAGGGCGTGCTGTAGTTACGTTAACCGTACCACCAATGCCGCCTTCTTGAAGCGTTGCAGTATTACTTTTATAAATATCAGCACCGGTGATTTGATCTGCTGCTAATACATCAAAATTAAATTCACGACCTGCACTGTCTGTCGCAATTTGACGACCATTAACAAGTACAGTATTAAATTGTGGACCAAAACCACGAATAGTTACCGCTTGGCCTTCACCACCACTACGGTCAATTGCTACACCTGTAATACGTTGCAGAGACTCTGCTACATTTAAATCAGGAAATTTACCAAGATCTTCTGCTTTAATCCCGTCTGTAACAACATTAGATGCTTTTTTATCTAACATTGATGAACGTAAGCTGCTGCGGATACCCGTTACTGCGATAACTTCAACATCTTCATTTACTACTGTAGGCGTATTGCCTTCAGCGCCTTGAGCTGCAACGCTTCCGCTTGCCAATATACCAGTGATAGCAATACTGAGCGCGGTTTTCTTGTTGAACGATAACTTATTGTTAATTACCATTTTTTAAAAACTCCTGATTGTGTGTAGTCGTTGTGTCGTTGTGGTAGTGCGTATAGTTTCAAATACTATTTATATTATAAATACTTTAAACCGGCAAAAAGTGCAACCTTTTCCTTAATTATGGATAGCATTCAATTACCGTATATTTTCTTTTGGTTTTCTTTTAATTAACATTAAAGAACTGTATTCACTCAGAAAAAGCGTAAATAATAACCTGTTCGTATTTCTCTGCTGGCAATAAATTAGCCTTTGGAAAATTTTCACGATTTGGCGCATCTGGCCAATTTTGCGCTTCAAAACACAAAGCTTGCCGTGCTTTAAAAGGCGAACCAACAAAGTTTGCGGTATAAAGCTGCATGCCTGGCTGCGTACTTTTAAGGGTTAAACTAACGTTCGTGTGTGGCGAAGTTAATGTAGCCATCGTCTTTAAACTGCTGTCATCATTAAAAATATAGCAGTGATCAAAGCCATTTCCAGCTTCTAGCTGAGGATGAACGGCGCTTAAGGCCTCACCAACTTGAGCTGGCTTAGTAAAGTCAAAGCAGGTACCGCAAACTAAAGCGGCTTCATTAAGTGGAATACTAGTTGTATCAATAGGAAGGTAACGATCGGTATTAATTTGAACAAGATGCTCATTAATTGATGAGCTGCCATCAAGATTAAAGTAGCAATGGTTAGTAAAGTTAACGAGCGTTTCTTTATTGGTTAGCGCTTTAAAGTGCAGAGTAAGCTCGCCGTTTTTAGCGCTAATAGTTTGCCAAACCTGCAACTCACCGGGGAAACCTTGTTCGCCGTCGGGCGAGCAATAATAAAGCTCAACTTCACTTTCAGTTTGTTTGGTTACTTGCCAAAGTACTTTATTAAAACCTTTAACACCGCCATGTAGGCTATTAGGACCGTTATTTGCCTCTAATTGATACTGCGTACCAGATAAGCTAAAACGCCCCTTTGCAATACGATTAGCGTATCGACCTACTGTAGCGCCTAAGTAAAATGGGTTTTCAAGATAGTATTGAGGGTCATCGACGCTAAGCGTCATTTCTTGTTTTTTAAATTTAATGCTTTTTATTATTGCGCCAAACGGTAAAATTTCAGCTGTTAAATTCTCACCATCACTGAGCTGAATAACTTGTAAAGGCTGGTTACTGGCAATAGATGTCACACGCATACTCCAATCAAATTACCGAATTAACATTTCCTGTTATAACGGCGCAACAATATATAATATAAATAGTATATAATTGGAGCCTGCAACTCAATCTAAATACGTTAAAATTTCTCGACAAAAATTTATACCTCTTCACTTAATTAAGTGATCTATTTTGAGGGAAAGAAAATCGTGTTGATAACAAGGCAAAAATTTCGTTATTTAGTTGTTCTATATCAGAAATTTTTAACGCAGTTATCGTCAGATTTAATCCCTCAAATTGATTAAGTATTATTGAGGATAGGTATTACAGCTGCCATTATTTATTTACACTAATCCAGCTCAGCATGAGCTTATATAAAATATAAGCTTTGTAAGGTTAACTCCCTTGGTAAATATGCTCGTTAAGCGCCGCTTTTTCGTCAATGCTAAGCGCTTGCTTTGATTTAGCAATAAAATCGTACCTCACCATCACAGCTTTTCCTATTGCGCAGCATTTATCGTGTTGCCATGCTTCTTGCCTAAGTGTAAAAGAGCTAGTGCCTATATGCTCTACAGAGGTTTTTACGGTCACTTCGTGGCCATAAAATAATTCGCCCACAAACGACACTTCAACTTTGGCGATAATCAATTTCCAATCATGTGGATTTAAGTCCGGTGTAAAAAACTTAAAAATAGGTCCACGCGCGACTTCAAACCATACAGGGAGTACGGTATTGTTGATGTGTCCGAGTGCATCTGTTTCGCTAAAGCGCGGCATCACTTTTTCAATAAACATAAAAATCCAATAATAATTATACAAAGGTAAACCATGACGGACTTTATACGCGTTATTGATAACGCATTAAGCGATGAGTTTTGCGATGAATTTATTTCCACATTCGCGCAAAGCCCGCATGTAAGACAAGGGGTAACATCGGGCGGTGTCGACTTAAAGAAAAAAGACAGCCACGACCTACCCTTAAATAATCACCCCGAATATGCACAACAATTAAAACATATACAACAAACGACTGCACAGCATGTTTTTAAGTATGTTGAAGAGCATATTTTTATGATGATTGGGGCATTTGGCTTAAAGGTTTACCATCCAAAAACAGGTGAAGTAGTCGATTTAACCCAAGAGAATTTTGAAGAAGTGGGTAAACCGCAGTTACCCGTTTTAGTTCAGCAAATTTTTAGACTCGGTAACATTCAAGCGCAAAAATACGAAGTAAACAAAGGTGGCTACCCTTACTGGCACAGTGAAGTTTATCCGCAGCTACAGCACAATGAAGCTTTGCATCGCGTGTTGTTATTTATGTTTTACCTAAACGATGTAGAGGAAGGTGGTGAAACAGAGTTCTATTATCAAAACCGTAAAATAGCCCCTCAAAAAGGCACTATGGTAATAGCACCTGGCTACTTCACACATACTCATAGAGGCAATAAGCCAGTATCAAACGATAAGTATATTTTAACCTCGTGGGTACTGTTTAACCGTGCAGAACAAATATATGGTGCGCCTAAGAGTTAGCGCACCAAAATCAGTATTATTTAACCAAGCAGTTCATCAAATAAATTAAACAACTGATCTAGCTCTTCAATGGTGTTGTAGTGCATACAACCAATGCGCACTACGCCGCCTTTATCAAGCACATCTAATTGCTTGCACAACCCTTGCGCGTAAAAATTACCATCCCACACGCAAATATGCTGCTTACCTAGAAATTCTGAAACGGCGCGTGGCTCAAGCCCTTCAAAAATTAAAGCAAAAGTAGGTGTACGCTCATTAAGGCGATCAAAATCATCAATACCAAATAACTTAATACGTGGATAATTAACCAAGCGCGTTAAAAAGTGTTCGCTAAGCGCCATTTCGTGCTGCTTAGTTTTAGCAAAAGCAACGCTTAACTTTTCGCGGCGTGAATGGCTATCGTCAAGCTCGCTAATCGCCGCAATGTAATCAACAGCTGCGATAAAACCAGCCATTGCTTCAAAGCTTTGCGTGCCGGTTTCCCAGCGACCTGGTGCTACGTCTTTAGCTGGCTCAACCTTGTAAGGCGTAAACCCGTCTAAATGTTCTTTTTTACCGTAAACCATACCTAAATGCGGGCCAAAAAACTTATACGCAGAGCACGCTAAGAAGTCGCAATCAAGTGCTTGCACGTCAACAAGTTCGTGCGGTGCATAATGTACGGCATCAACATAAACAAGTGCACCTACAGCGTGAGCAAGCTCAACAATACGTTTAATATTATTAATTGAACCTGTGGTATTTGAAGCGTAAGTGACCGCTACAAGCTTAGTGTTGCTGTTTAATAAGCTTTCAAATTGCGCCATATCTAAGCTGCAATCAGCTTCGTTAATTAAAGCCGTATTAACTTTAACGTCTTTATCTTCTGCAGCTTGTTGCCACGACGATACATTCGAGAAGTGATCGGCATTGGTTACAATTATTTCATCGCCAGCCTGCCAGTCGCGTGAAATTGCACGGCTAAAACTAAACGTAAGGCTGGTCATGTTTGGACCAAACACAATTTGTTGTGAGCTAGGTGCATTAAGTAAGTCAGCGGCGGCTTGGCGCGCATTCGCCATCAACTCAACCGTTTTATCACTTGAAAAAAACGCGCCACCTAAGTTCGAATTATAATGACCTAAATAAGCTGTCATCGCAGTAAGCACCGATGTTGGTACCTGCGAGCCACCTGGTCCGTCTAAAAATATTGGCGATTTACCATCAACGTTCTGCATTAATGCTGGAAACTGCTCACGTAATTGCGTTATGTTCATGCCTAACTTCCTTAAGACGTTAATACAAAACAATCCAGGTAACCTGGTTTGCTAGCATCAATTTTGTTCATAGGTGTTGCGTTATGCCACACTTGACGGTCGTTTATTAATGCAAACATGCCGTCTTTTATTTCCATTTTAAAACAAGGCTCAGCTTGCTTGTTTTCGTATACAAGCAGTTCGCCACCTTCTAAGTTCTCGTGAGAAACACCGCATATACATACATGGTCAAAACCATCTTGATGCACGCCTTCTGGCGCTGCAGGTGTATCGCTATCAATGGCAAGCATGCGGAACTGATGAATTTCAATATCACGCTGCTCATCAATACTGGTAAGTTGGCGAAACTCATTTACAATGCTTTTCATGCCCTCTGACTCAAGTAAACTTTGCTCTAAATTTTCGTAAGTACGCTCTACATTGCCTTGAAAAGTATTAATTGAATCATCTTGAACAAATGCTTTGGCTTGCTGTAGCTTTATTTCACCATTTTGCATTTTTACTACTGAATAACGACGTTTACGAAAGGCACCATCTGCATAAAGGTTTGCAGGAAGGTTATCAAAAGAAGGTTTAACCAAATCAATATTTGCTTGGTTAACAAAACGTAGTTGCAATAAATTCTGGTTGTTTAATGCTGTCATAAAATCTCGCCTAAAATAATGAGAATATTGATAAGGATTTTAATGCATTTTGATAGGAATTTTTGCGCGATTAATTACTTTAAAAGCAATTTAAGACTAGAGTTAATACAATAATATAAAAAAAGAAGCATGAACTATCTAATATTTGTTTTAGCCAATAAAAAACCCGCCGAAGCGGGTTTTTAAACAAACTCTAAAAGTTATACAGCTTGTTGAATAATCACGTTGTCTGCTTTTTTAGTGTAAGCAGGCATACGGTGGAAGTTTAAGTAACGGTAAGTATCTGCAGCCGTTGCGTTAATCTTCGCTGCGTATTCTTGGTACTCAGCTGGAGTAGGTAGTTTACCTAAAATAGCCGCTACTGCAGCAAGTTCTGCTGAAGCTAAGAATACGTTCGCGCCATTACCTAAACGGTTAGGGAAGTTACGTGTAGAGGTAGACACAACCGTTGCTTTGTCTGCAACGCGTGCTTGGTTACCCATACATAGTGAACAACCTGGAGTTTCGATACGTGCACCTACACGACCAAAGATACCGTAGTAACCTTCGTCTGTAAGCTGATCTTTATCCATCTTAGTTGGCGGGGCAACCCAAAGCTGAGTTGGGATACGACCTTTAAAGCCATCTAGTAACTTACCTGCTGCGCGGAAGTGACCGATGTTAGTCATACAAGAACCGATGAATACTTCGTCGATTTTCTCGCCAGTAACATCAGATAATAAACGTGCATCATCTGGGTCATTTGGAGCACAAAGGATTGGCTCTTTAATGTCTGCTAAATCGATTTCAAGTACATGTTTGTACTCTGCATCAGCGTCAGCTTCCATTAGTTCTGGGTTAGCTAACCAATCTTGCATTGCAGTAATACGACGCTCAATAGTACGTACATCGCCGTAACCTTCAGAGATCATCCATTTAAGCATAACAATGTTTGATTCTAGGTATTCTGCGATAGACTCTTTAGAAAGTTTAACCGCACAACCTGCTGCAGAACGCTCTGCAGATGCATCTGATAGTTCAAACGCTTGCTCAACAGTTAGGTGTTCAACGCCTTCAATTTCTAGTACACGACCAGAGAATTCGTTAATTTTACCTTTTTTCTCAACTGTTAATAAACCTTCTTTAATACCGAAGTAAGGGATTGCATGTACAAGGTCACGTAAAGTGATACCTGGTTGCATTTCACCTTTAAAGCGAACCAAAATTGACTCAGGCATATCAAGAGGCATAACACCTGTAGCTGCTGCGAATGCTACTGCACCCGAACCTGCTGGGAATGAAATACCTAATGGGAAACGTGTATGTGAATCACCACCAGTACCTACAGTATCTGGTAATAACATACGGTTTAACCATGAGTGAATTACACCATCACCTGGGCGAAGTGACACACCGCCACGGTTCATGATGAAATCAGGAAGCGTATGGTGAGTGTTTACATCGATTGGTTTAGGGTAAGCCGACGTATGACAGAAAGACTGCATTGTTAAATCTGCAGAAAAACCTAAACATGCTAAGTCTTTAAGTTCGTCACGTGTCATAGGACCTGTTGTATCTTGCGAGCCAACAGTTGTCATTTTAGGTTCACAGTATTGGCCTGGGCGAATACCTGGAACGTTACACGCTTTACCAACCATTTTTTGCGCTAGTGTGAAGCCTTTTTTAGAAACTTCTGTCACTGTTGGTACTTTAAATACATCAGTTGGACCTAGGCCAAGTGATGTACGTGCTTTATCAGTTAAACCACGACCAATGATAAGTGGTATACGACCACCAGCACGAACTTCATCTAAAATTACATCAGATTTAAGTTCAAAAGTTGAGATTACTTTGTCAGTACCGTGGCTCTTAACAACACCTTCGTACGGGTAAATATCGATTTGCTCACCCATGTTAAGCTCATCAACATTTAATTCGATTGGTAATGCACCTGAATCTTCCATTGTATTGAAGAAGATTGGAGCAATTTTATTACCTAGACATACACCGCCAACACGCTTGTTTGGTACGAATGGGATATCATCGCCCATGAACCAAAGTACAGAGTTAGTTGCAGACTTACGAGAAGAACCAGTACCAACAACATCACCTACATATGCAAGTGGTAAGCCTTTAGTTTTTAATTCTTCAAGCTGAGAGATTGGACCTACTTCGCCTGGCTTGTCTGGTGTAATTCCATCACGTTCAATTTTTAGCATTGCTAAAGCATGAAGTGGGATATCTGGACGAGACCATGCATCTGGTGCTGGTGATAAGTCATCAGTATTTGTCTCGCCAGTTACTTTAAATACAGTAACTGAGATCTTTTCAGCAACAGCTGGCTTATTAGTAAACCATTCTGCATTTGCCCAAGACTCAATAATTTGCTTAGCGAATGTATTACCCGCTTTTGCTTTTTCTTCAACATCGTAGAACGCATCAAACATAAGTAATGTATTTGAAAGGCCTTTAACTACGATTGGTGCAAGTGTTTCGTCATCAAGTAGGTCAATCATTGGCGCGATATTGTAACCGCCCAGCATTGTACCTAATAATTCTGCCGCTTTTTCTTTAGAAACAAGTGGAGAATTAGCTTCACCTTTAGCTACAGCTGCTAAAAATCCCGCTTTAATATAAGCAGCATCATCAACACCAGCTGGTATACGCTGAATGAACAAATCTAAAATGAATTCTTCTTCACCTGCAGGTGGGTTTTTTATTAATTCAATAAGATCAGCAGTTTGCTGAGCATCTAATGGCGCTGGTACGATACCTAACGCGGCACGTTCTTCTACGTGTTTACGATATTCTTGTAGCACAATATTGCCCTCTTGGTGACGTGAAAGTATCCGGTAGCGCTTTGGGCGCAAATAAGTTACCCAATACTTATAGTATTCTAACGCGTAATTATAAAGCTTTTATGGATAGATGAAAATCCATCCAGTTGCGCAACTGATTATACCGATTATAAATACTATGAATAGTGGTTGTGGTAAAAACTATTTTCATGAATACTTATTAAGTAAGAATCATTACCATTAACTAATATTAATTTATTACAGGCATAAAAAAACCCAGCACTTGGCTGGGTTTTTATTACAAACTACTTAATTAACGTAAAACTTTAACGTTTTTGATAGTTTTGATATGCGCTTCTACACGACGGTTTTCTGCGTTTGCAGCTTTAGTGTTTGCATCATTTTTAAGACGCTCTTCACCTAAACCAACTGTAGTAATACGGTCTTCAGCAATACCATCAGCAACAAGTTGCTTAGCTACAGCATCAGCACGTTTTTTAGATAACCATTTGTTGTAAGTTGCTTTACCTACAGCAGAAGTGTGACCTTCTAATAGTACTGTTGTATCTGGGTACTCTTTTAAGAATGCAGATACTTTTTCAATATCATTTAAGTATTGAGTAGATACTGCTGAAGCATTGTTAGGGAAAGTCACTAATAAGCTTACTGTTACTTCTTTATCTTCATATAAAGTACAACCAGTACCATCTACAGCATCAGTCATAGGTGTGTTAGCACACTTATCATCTGCATCAGGAATGTTATCGTTATCGCTGTCTACAGGAGCTACAGCTACTTCAACTACTTTAGGCTCTGGAGCTGGTTTTACTGGCTCTACAGGAGCAGAGTTTTGGCCAAATAAGTAGTTAATACCAATTTTAGCACCAACATCTGTGTAACCACGGTCAAGACCTTGGTATACAGCTGTTTCGGCATTTACAAATAAGCCATCTGTAATGAAATGTTGGTAACCAACACCTGCATTTAAGAATGTGTTGTCATCAACTACGTCAATTTCTTTAATACCGAAAAGACCATAGAAAGGACCGCCGTCTAAATGGTAAAGAGCATCAATACCGTAACGCTCGCCATCAATATTGTTACGGTTGCCAGCAACTTTATCAAAAGCATTAAAATCCATGTCTGCATATTCAAGACGTGCGCTCCAGTAATCACTGAAACGGTAACCAGCTTCAACACCCCAGCCAGTTGATTCGTTTACGTCAAGACCGGCTTGGTCACGCATGTTTTTCCAAGATGCGTCATAGTAGTCGCCAAATGCGCCAATGTAGAAACCTTCTTCTTTATCAGCAGCGAATGTAGATGCGCTAGTTGCAGCCAACGCGATTGCAATTGTAAGTGATTTTAATTTCATTGTTTTCTTCCCATTTGAACAATTTTAAATTGTAGCTAATCGATACTAGCTCAATCAGTTTTATATAGACTAACTGAGCCTTTGTTAATCAATACTTAACGAAAAATAAAGTTTATTACTTTTTTCTATGCCTTGTCGCAACACACATCCACTTACTATAGGCGAAATTAAAACTTTATTGAAAAATAAATATAGTAGTTTATTGTAAATTAGTACTTAGCAAGGAATGTAAGAGCAATTAAATTAAATGCACTTATAAATGCAAAGAAATATTGCTTGGTTTTAATTGTGCGCATAATACCACCAGAATTAGCATTCCCCTAGGTATATGCGCATGTTTGATTAAAAAATGACTCTTTTTAATCATGCGGTTATATTTAAAGTTAAGTATTAAGTACCACAAAAAGTCTGGTAGTCATTATCATTCGTCGGTGGAGAGCAAAATTCTGATAACTCTTCACTGTTAGAATATGGATTGCTGGCTATTTTTATAAAGCGCTGTAGCAACTCGCTGGATCCTGTAGCGTTATATTGTGCAATTATTTCTTCGATCACATGATTACGCGGTATTACACGAGGATTTGCCGCTCTCATTACTTCATAACTATTATCGTCAGTTAAACTTACCCACTTAGCTCTCCATTCAATTAGCGACTCAGGTACGCTTTTTTCTCCTTTTAAGGATTCAGTAAGCGCATCAAAGGTATTGGTGTAGTCGAGCTGATTATCTTTTAATAGCGTTAACAGCTCTGCTATTAACTCGCCACTACTATCGCTAGATTCAGTTAAACCCAGTTTTTGTGCCCACATAGCCGTAAACTCAGCATTAAACTGCTCAGCAAAACTATTAATAAATGGCGTCATTAATAAAACTGCTTGCTCGTCATCATCGCTAATAAGCGGTATTAAACTCTCAGCTAAGCGTGCGCAGTTCCAGTTAGCTATATTAGGTTGATTACCGAATGCATAGCGGCCTTGTTTGTCTATAGAGCTAAATACGGTATCAAAATCAAAGCTATTCATCATGGCACACGGGCCGTAATCAATAGTCTCTCCGCTAACTAGCGTATTATCTGTATTCATTACTCCGTGAATAAAGCCAACACGCATCCAGCTCACAACTAGCTTAACTTGGTTTTTAATCACAGCGCCTAAAAATGCTAAGTATCGCTGCGAACCTGTATCGGTTATTTCTGGGTAGTGTCGCTCTATAGCTAAATCGGCTAAATTTTTAAGCCCTTCAACATCGCCTTGCGTCGCTAAATATTGAAACGAGCCAACACGAATATGACTCGTTGCTACACGCGTAACGATAGCCCCTGCTTGTGGCGGATTACGATAAACCGTTTCACCACTACCAACAACCGCTAAGCAGCGTGTGGTTTTAACTCCCAGTGCATGCATTGCTTCGCTCATAACGTATTCACGAATAGCAGGACCAAGAGCACAACGTCCATCCCCACCTCTTGAGTAAGGAGTAGCACCAGAGCCTTTTAATTGAATATCCCATAACTGGTTTTCATCATCACTAATAGCGCCCAGTAAGTGCGCTCGTCCATCGCCTAAGCGTGGTGAAAAATGTCCAAATTGGTGCCCAGAGTAACCAAGTGCTACTGCAGGAATCGCCTGTTTTTCGTTACCGCTAAAAGTGCTGGCACGCAAATCAGCCGCAACGTTAATATTAAATTGTTTTGCTAAACTCTCGTTCCACAGCAATAACTGAGGAGAGGCGACACTTGCAGGGAAATCTTCTATCGCGAAGTTTTCTGCAACATCTGTGTATCTTGGCACTAATTTCATGGTAATTCCTATTGTTGCTGACTTATACCAACACGGTTGTCACCTACGCCATAAGCAACAATTAAGCTTAACTCTTGCATACTTAAGCCACTTTGCTCTTGCATTTCGTTAAAAAAAGCTTGGGCTGCATTTAGTGACTTTTTAGTTTGTAAGCCGCCGTCTATAATTTTATGGGCACGCAAATAATTCTCTACATCGCGTGATAGTAAAAATGTATCTTTACCAAGTGCTCGCAGCGCATAAGGCCCTGTATTTCCGCCTAAACGCGAACCATGCTTTTTTAAATATGCCCACAAACCAATAATATCGTCTGTTGGCCAATTAGCGATAAACTGACTAAAACTGCCACGTTCCCCTGCTATTTCGTGGATCATGTAAGCATTTTCGGTAATTGTTTTTACTTTTTTATAGTTACGAACAATTCGCTCATCCGTTGCTTTTTGTTCCAGCATATCAGGTGGCATCATTAATAACTTGTCAACGCTAAAATCCCAAAAAACCTCTCTAAAGCCTGCCCACTTATTATTTATGACTGACCAATAAAAGCCGCTTTGAAATACTTTTCGAGTAAATTCTTCAAGCCAATCGTCGTCACTTAACGTGCTTAGTTGTTTTTTAGATAGCGGTTTTGCAAGTAATAACTTAAGCATTTTTTCAGAGCCTTTTCGCTCTACCGCTCGCTTATAAATATCGCTAAATTTTTCCATACTAATTAAATACCTCACTACTTATATTGCTAGTGTACGAGAAAAGCACCTAATACGTAACCACCCCTCTTTTCGATGAATTAATCTGTATTTAGTCGCTTGACACCTAGACGGCTAAAATGCTTTAATCGCCGTAATTACCCTATTTAAATTGCACAGGTTTGTAAGTTTTACTCTACAAACAGGTGCAAAGGGCTAGAAGAGGTGCGTTATTCAGGTAGCGTATGTTAGGAGCGCAAACTCCAGCAAGCATACGTGAGGGGAATTAACGCCGAGAAGTAACCACTTTTGCGAGGTGTTTATTTCGGGCGACTAGGTTGAACCCTAGCGACTGTCACCAATAGCTGCTTATAAAAAGCAGCTTGTTAGTTTGGTGGAGAGCTTCTGGTCTTAAATATTAAGGCCGTGCGCCCTATTATTTTAAGCCCATTCGCTCTTCGAATTATTAGTTCGAACGACGTTAATGCGGCTCCTTCCATAAAGCTTTTTAACTCTTCGAATAATACCAATTGCATTAAATTAGTTATCGCTAAAATGATCACGTTTTTAATAAAATTGGTACAAATTATAAGTTCGTGAGAGATGATCAACAACTTCAATTTAAACGACTACTCACTGTGGACCGCGCTCGTAACGCCATTTGATCAACACGGCGATGTTGACTACAACACGTTAACTAAGTTGGTTAGCGATCAAGAAGCGGCACATAACGGTATTTTGCTACTTGGCAGTACGGGCGAAGGTTTAGCACTAACGCTAAAAGAGCAACAAGCCATTGTTGAGCACGTATGCCAGCTAAAACCAACAGTACCACTCATGGTAGCTGTGGGCGGTAGTAACTTAAAGCAACAAATTGAGTGGGTTAACTACTGTAATACACTCCCAATTCATAGCTTTTTACTTGGCTCACCGCTTTATGCAAAGCCTGGCGCTATAGGTCAAACTCATTGGTTTGAAAGCCTACTAAATGCAAGCGCTCATCCATGTATGCTTTATAACGTACCCGGTCGAAGCGCTGTTAGCATCCCAGCGGCAACAATTCAAAACTTACAAAACAATAAAAATTTATGGGCGTTAAAAGAAGCGAGCGGCAGTATTGCTCAGTTTGAAGCTTACCGCCAAGCGGCGCCTAATTTAGCTATTTTTAGTGGCGACGATGCGCTAATGCCTTATTTTGCTCAAGCTGGCGCAAAAGGTTTGGTGTCGGTAGCTGCAAACGCATGGCCTGAACAAACTCACGAGTTTGTTAAGCGCAGTTTAAGTGGTCAACACCCTAATTTATTTGCCCAGTGGTCAAGCGCTATTAATAGCCTATTTGCTGTCGCAAACCCTATTCCCGTAAAGGTACTGATGCATTTGCAAGGCCGCTTAAGCAGCCCGCAACTTCGTCCACCTTTAACACATCTTGAGTTAACTCAAACCGATTGCATTACAACTGCAAACAACACCATTTTATCTTGGCATTAAATACAGGTTTTTATAATGAGCTGGTTAGAACTATTAAATAATTTAGAATCGGGCGCAGTACGCGCTGCATCACAAAACGAAAGCGGCCAATGGCAAGCTAACGTAGAAGTAAAGCAAGGCATTTTAGAAGCCTTCAAAAATGGCACTAATACTGAATTTGCAGGCGGCTTTGTTGATAAACATAACCTAGCTCCGCAAGAATTTAGTACTGATGATGGCGTCCGTATGGTACCAGGTGGCTCAAGTGTTCGCCGTGGTGCTTATGTTGCTAAAGGCACGATTATTATGCCACCAGCGTATGTAAACATTGGCGCATATATCGACGAAGGCACAATGGTAGATAGCCACGCATTGGTGGGTTCTTGTGCACAAGTAGGTAAAAACGTACATTTAAGTGCTGCAGTTCAGCTTGGTGGTGTACTTGAGCCAATTGGTGCAAGCCCAGTAGTGGTTGAAGATGACGCATTTATTGGTGCAGGCTGTATTATTGTTGAAGGCGTAGTCATTAAAAAAGGCGCAGTACTTGCCCCTGGCGTGCGTTTATCAGCAACTATTCCAGTATACGACTGCGTAAACGAGCGCCAACTAGATAAAGGCGAGCCAATCCCAGAGTACGCGATTGTAATACCGGGCTCTCGCCCTGCATCAAACGAATGGGCGCGCGAGCAAGGCCTAAGCATGTCGTGTGCGTTAATAGTTAAATACCGCGACGAGAAAAGCGATGCATCGTTATTGCTTGAAGAGGTTTTACGATAATGAGCTTTTTGAGCACGCCTATCAAAACCGCTGTAAATACTATTACACAACAACTTGATACACCTTTTTTTGTTTACGACCTAGATCAACTAAACACGCATCTTGCGCGTTTAGTTGCGCAAACCGATGTAAAGCTGTGGTACGCGGTAAAAGCAAACCCACTGTCTAAAATTATTCAAAGCTTAGACAGTGCTGGCTTTAATTTTGACGTAGCAAGTAAAGGTGAGCTTGAGCAAGTACTAGCACAAGGTATTAGCTCGCAGCGCGTGCTCAACACAGGGCCTGCAAAAAGCCCTAAACAAATAAAACACTTTATTGAGCGCGGCGTGCGTATATTCGTAGCAGAAAGCCTCAATCAAGTACGTTGGTTAAACCAACAAGCGCAACTACAAAACACGCAGTTACAAGTATTACTGCGTGTACAATTACGCTGGCCTGAAGGTGAAAAAAACCCACTGGGCGGCGACAGCCTTACGCCGTTTGGTTTGGGTTGTAATGAGTGGCAAGCACTCAATGTAGCTGACTACCCTGCGCTTAAATTTGACGGCCTGCATATTTTTCAGTGGGGCAACATGCTTAGCACTCAAAAACTAAGCGACTTGTGGTCACAAATGATTGCACCTCTTAGCCAACTTGCCAGCGATTTAAATATTAGCCTTAAAATTCTCGATTTAGGCGGCGGTTTAGGTATTCCTTATACACAAAACGAAGCAACACTTGAGTGGGATGACTTAATTGCTGCGCTCGCTAAAATTAAAAATGATGCGGGTGTAGAAGAGCTATGGATGGAACTTGGTCGCTATGCCGTTGGCGAATGCGGTCATTACGCAAACCCAGTAGTAGAGCGCAAACAAAACTACAATCAAGAACAAGTAATTTTAAGCGGCGGTATAAATCACTTATTACGCCCTGCTGTTACCAGCCAGGACTTTCCTGCTGCATTACTGCGTGAATCCAGTGCTAAAACTCAAGCAGTCACTTTATATGGCCCACTTTGTACAGCGCTTGATTGCTTGGGTGAACATAACTTACCAAGCGATTTAAATGAGCACGACTGGCTAGTGTTTAGCCAATGCGGTGCTTACGGCTTTACCGAAAGTATGCCGTATTTTTTATGCCATGAGCTAGCTGCTGAGTACACCTTGCAAAACGGTACACTTACCTGTGTTCGCCAAGCCGAAAATGCCAGCCATTATTTAAGGTAACAAGTATGAGTAATACAACACACATTAGCCAAGAGAACATTGTAGTAGGGGAAGTTGCAAACGGCTTACCACTTACAATTCCTGTGTATCGTTTAAAAGGTGATGGCACAGGGCCAAGTGTTTACATTCAGGCCAATATGCATGGCGCTGAAGTGCAAGGTAACGCAGTTATTTTTCAGCTGCTTGAGCAATTAAAACACCTTAACCTTAGTGGCGATATTACCCTTGTACCTTATGCAAATCCGATTGGCTGTAATCAAAAATCTGGCGAGTTTACCCTTGGCAGGTTCGATCCGATTACGGGCACTAATTGGAATCGCATGTATCACTACAATAAAAATTTAGTGGCACAGTTTGCACAAAATCATACTCAGTATGACGACGCTACATTAAAAAGTAACTTCAAACAGGCACTTATTGACGAAGTAGATAGCAAACTTAACGGCCCTGCTTATTTACTCAATACGGGTAAACGCATTGCGCTTAACTTACAAAAGCTCGCTCATCAGGCTGATATAGTACTCGATTTACACACAGGCCCTATTTCAAGCAAGCATCTGTACTGCCCAACCTATGCAACCGACAGCGCACGTTACTTTAATATTGAACATGTATTGCTTATTCCTAGTGATTTTGACGGCGCTATGGATGAAGCTAACTTTTGCCCATGGTGGCATTTAAGTGATGCACTTAGCGGACAAGGTCGCGAATTATCAATACCTGTAGAAGCATTTACTGTAGAGCTAGGCAGCCAAGAAAAAATAGACTTAAAAGAAGCATTAAACGATGCAAACAGCATTTTAAGTTACTTAAATCACAAAGGTGTATTACAAAACGCACCGCATACGCCAGCCAATATGACTCGTTATGCATGTAATTTAGATGACTACTTTGCCTATTATGCCCCTATTGGCGGCATGGTTGAATACTTAGCCCCACTTGGCGGGCACATTAAAGCCGGTGAGCCTATTGCCAATATTTTACGCATGGAGCGCTACTTAAGTGAGCAACCACTGCAAACACTTACTCTTGATTGCGATGCAATTGCTATTTTGCACTTTGCCTCAGCGAGTGTTAATCAAGGTACCGAGCTTTATAAGTTTTTTACTAACATATCTGAGCTTTAGCTCACCCTTCTCATTGCGTGAGAGTAATACCAATTGCATTAAATTAGTGATCTATTATAGCGATAAGGAAATAGCTTAATAACAAGGCTAAAATTATGGTACATAGTTGTTCTATATAAATAATTTTTAACGTAGTTAGTGAGTTATTTAATACGCTAGAATGATCATGTTTTTAATAAAATTGGTATTAATTAACTAAAATAGTTAATTTG